>NZ_KV827749.1:296341-296780 GCF_001836185.1 Corynebacterium sp. HMSC036D03 | reverse complement strand
TCAGGGAAGCGCTCTCCCACTGAGCTAATCGCGCTCGACACGCCAAAGCGTGTCAAAGTTGAGGTGGAAACGGGAATCGAACCCGTGTGCACGGTTTTGCAGACCGTTGCCTCACCACTCGGCCATTCCACCGTGGCGATACCGCCTCACACACAAGTGTGCTGGAGCGGATGACGAGACTCGAACTCGCGACCCTCACCTTGGCAAGGTGATGCGCTACCAACTGCGCTACATCCGCATTCGAAAACCAGGCCCGGTTTTCTAAGCCCGTTTCTGGGCCTTGTGCGCGATACTGGGATTGAACCAGTGACCTCTTCCGTGTCAGGGAAGCGCTCTCCCACTGAGCTAATCGCGCAGATATTTTATTGTCAACACGCTAACCAGAATAACTACCGATTAACGTCTTGGAGCGGATGACGAGACTCGAACTCGCGACCCT
>NZ_KV827749.1:0-296241 GCF_001836185.1 Corynebacterium sp. HMSC036D03 | reverse complement strand
GGTGATGCGCTACCAACTGCGCTACATCCGCATTGCATCATACAAACTGCTGTGTGTAACAACCGTCTGCCGTGGTGCGAGTAGAAACATTATCGCGCACTTTCGAAGTTTCCAAATCCGCAGGATAATTAGCTGTTTTTACAGCGCTGTTTGATAGAGATTTTCACCGAGCGAATTACGTCGATGTGATTTTAGGATTCTCTTCAATAGACCGATTAGGAGTTGCCGCCGCCCTAGGTGTAGATTCAACACCGCACCGCGGTCCTATAGCTCAGTGGGAGAGCGTTCCGTTCACACCGGAAAGGTCGCTGGTTCAATCCCAGCTAGGACCACCGCTTTCTTAAAGCCGGCATCTTTTATTGAAGGATGCCGGCTTTGTTGTATCTCCTCGTTGTATCTCCTGCGCTGTTTCTCCACTAGGCTGGCCGGCATGAGCGAAAGCATTGATGTATCCACGTTGGTCGGCCCTGACGAGCCGGGAATCCGTCTGATTGAGGTCTCTACCCTTTCTGGTTCGGCCACTATAGATGGCACCTCGGATGCCATGGGCAACGATAACGACGCCGCGTTGTTTGCAGCACTGCGCGAGTGGGCCGACGTCGCAGTAGTGGGTTCAGGCACGGTCAAGGCCGAGGATTATGAGGGCTCCTCCCCTGGCAAGGCACGCATTGCAGTGATGAGTAACTCGCTCGACTTAGATGTGGAGTCGAAGCTTTTTAATGTTGGAACTCCGCCCATCATTTTGACCCCGGACGAGAACCTGGGCACCACCGCGTCGAAGCGTTTGGAGGAAGCCGGCGCCACGTTGCTAGGCACTGGTGACGGCACGATCCCTTCCGTCGTGGAGGCACTTCGCGCGAAGGGCTGGTCCCGCATTAGCTGCGAGGGCGGCCCAGGCATCTATTCCCTTTTCATTGCCGCAGGCATGGTGGACAAGCTCTATTTGACCCTGGACCCGCATCTTTCGCCCACGGTTTCCCAGCCGCTGGTCCACGCGCCGGATGAGGAAACGGCTAATGCACAGCCGTTGAGCCTGTCGCTTGAAAGCGTAATCCCGGACGCTGACGGCACGGTGTTTCTGCGCTACGCCGTAGTAGACGCCCCGTAAACTGCACATCGTGAAATCTCCGAGTCTCTCTCCAACTGCTGACGCGTTGCCATTGGACACAAAATCTTCGTATGGCTCGCGAAGCATCAAGGTTTTTAAAACCGCGGCTTGGCCGATTGCACTGTTGTTGGTGTTCCATCGCGTTGTCATCGTCGCGTTAAACGGCACCACCACCGACGACTTTACTACCGTGCATTCGGCCATGCGCCGCTTCCTGCAAGGCATTCCCGTCTACGAGCAGGACTACACGCATGTCGATCCGCTCTATCTCTACAATCCAGGCGCCACGCTTTTACTTTCGCCCTTAGGGTGGATGGATCTCACGGTGGCGCGCTGCGGCTTCATTGTGGTCAATGCATTGGCTATCATCGGCGCCCTCGCCGTCCTCATCAAACTCGTCGGACGCAACCTGCGCAGCCCGGAATTTCCGGCCTCCATCATCTTGGCTTTTGCCACTGAGTCAGTGACCAATACCCTTGCCTTCACCAACATCAACGGCATTCTCTTCTTGGCCATGGCGATATTCCTCTGGGGCATTTTGGATTCGTACCGCCGCAGCCACATCATCGCGGGGTTGGTGTTGGGCTTGGCCATCCTCATCAAACCCCAGTTTGGGCCGTTGCTATTCCTAACGCTGGTAAAGAAGCGGTGGCTAAGTGCCGCCTTAAGCGTCGCGGTGCCGGTCATCTTCAACGCCGTCGCTTGGCCGCTTACCCCGGGCGCCAGCGGCTACCTGGACAAGCTTGTGCCTTATCTCGGGCAAACGCGCGACTTCGCCAACAGCTCGTGGCCGGGCGTGCAGGCTTATTTTGGGCTTGGCGACGCCCCGTTCTACGCCGTTTGGCTCGCCGCCGCCGCGGCGTGCGCGTTTAGCATCCTGGGCCTACTCAAATGGCGCGATACGGAACCGGTGTTCTGGGCTTTGACCACCTCAGGCGCAATTATGGCGGGAATCTTCTTCCTGTCCTCGCTGGGCCAGCAGTACTACTCCATGTGGCTTATCCCGCTGGTCTTTACCGTTTTTCTGCCGCGTTCGGTATTCCATACCGTCCCGGCGTGGTGCGTGGCATTTTTATTCCTCGCGCCAGTCAAGTGGACTTCGGTGCCCTGGCCCACCGCGGGATACTGGATGGCCGTGTTCAGCGCAACAATTGGCTGGGGCCTGCTGATTGTTTTGATTGCCGCATCGGTTGCCGGATGGTGGCGGCAGAATGAGACCAAGGTCTAGACTTCCCGGCATGACTGATTTCAAGCTCATTGCCGATACTGAATGGCGCAACCGGCTAAGCGCCGAGGAATACCGTGTGCTGCGTCAAGCTGGCACTGAGGCGCCTCACGTTGGTGAGTACACCAACACCACCACCGAGGGCGTGTACTCCTGCAAGGCCTGCGGAGCCGAACTTTTCCGCTCTACGGAAAAGTTCGAGTCCCACTGTGGCTGGCCTTCCTTCTTTTCCCCATTGGTTGGAGAGGCCGTCATCGAAAGAGTTGATACCTCACACGGCATGACCCGCACCGAGGTGTTGTGCGCCAACTGTGAGTCCCACTTGGGCCACGTATTTACTGGCGAGGGTTATAACACCCCGACGGATCAGCGCTACTGCATCAACTCGATCTGCCTCAACCTCGAGGAAAAGCCCGTCGAGGATTAGGCTGCGTTTGCCAAATACCTAAGTAGGTTGCTTTAGGCAGCAGCCTAAGGCAACCTACTTAAGGCAGCACCGCGATGAGCTCGGCGACGCCCTTGACACGACGGCCGGTGTGGAAAGGAATCTCCTCGCGCACGTAGTGGCGGGCCTCGGTGTAGCGCATCAGGTACATCAGGTCGACGATGCGGTTTAGCTCTGGAGCCTCGAAGGCGAGGATCCACTCGTAGTCGCCGAGCGCGAAGGATGGCACGGTGTTCGCACGCACGTCTGGGTAGTCGCGGGCCTGCATGCCGTGCTCCATCAGGATGCGGCGGCGCTTTTCCTCATCCATGGTGTACCAGTCGTAGGAACGCACGAACGGGTAGACCGCAATCCAATCCCCTGGTTCCTCACCCATGATGAAGGAAGGCAGGTGGGATTTGTTGAACTCTGCCGGACGGTGCAGGGCGTTGCCCACCCAGGTCACCTCAGAGACTTGGCCGAGAACAGTCTCGCGGCGAAAGTCCGCAAATGCCTTCTGGATGTCCTCAAACTGCTCGGCGTGCCACCAGATCATGAAATCGGCAGAATCGCGCATGCCCGAAAGATCATAGATTCCGCGGACGGTTACCTTCCCTGCAGCTTCGAGAGCCGTGAAGAACTCCTGCGCCTGGGTCACGATGTCCGCGCGCTCGGTTCCCAGGGCACCCGGGATGACCTTGAACACCGCGTGTTGGGAATACTGCTGTACTGCGTTGAGCTCTTGGAAGTTAACCTTCGCCATAATGGACCGTCTCCTTGAAAAGCGGATTCATGTTGAAATACCTATCCATCATAAGTTGGATAGGCGGCCATTTCCATTTCCCCTGCCACCGCCCTGCCTCATTTGTCGGGCAGCTCACCGAGTTCCGGCGCGCCTTCGCCCTATTCCGAGCCGAAAACTATAGCTTGAACCTCGTGAGCAATTCCGACGCAACTTCGAGCACCCCGGCAGGCGCCCCAATGAGCCTGCACGAGCACGCCGCAGCCAAGGCCACTTCCGCACAGGAAGAGGCAACGACGCCCACCGTCTTCAATGCCGCTGTAGATTCCATGCACGCGGCACAGCTGCGCCCCGAAATCACTTTGGGCACCATTCGCCCGCCGCAGCGCCTGGCGCCGTATAGCCACGCTGTTGGCCTGGAAATTGGCGACCCCGCGGAAGGCACCGACGTGGTTCCAACGGACGCCGAGGGCGATGCCTTCGGCCGCCTTATCCTCCTGCACGATCCCGGCGCCGAAGAGGCATGGGAAGGTGCTATGCGTCTGGTGGCCTATATCCAGGCAGATATGGACGATGCGGTCGCGGGTGACCCGCTGCTTCCCGACGTCGCTTGGCAGTGGCTCAACGAGGCCATGGAGGCCAACGGCGCAACGCACACCAACTTGGGCGGCACGGTTACCTCGACCGCCTCTGTCCGTTACGGCGAGATCGGCGGCCCGCCGCGCGCCTACCAGTTGGAGATGCGCGCCTCCTGGACTGCTGCGGATCTGAACCTAACCCCGCACGTTGAGGCCTTTGCCCAGGTTCTCGCGAACGTCGCCGGCCTGCCTCCGGAGGGCGTTACAGAGCTCGGACGTTAACTACGGCTCCGTGTCACACCAGACTTGTAGGCTGGCTACTATGACTGAATTGCGGACCAGACCGGCGGAAGGCACTCCAGAGGTTTTGCGCACCGCGGCGGAGTTTAAAGCCGCGGCTAGTGCGCTGGCAGTTGGCGAGGGCCCTTTCGCTATCGATACTGAGCGTGCGTCCTCGTATCGATATGATGACCGCGCATTTTTGGTTCAGGTGCGCCGCAAAGGCGCCGGAACCTTCCTCTTTGCACCGGAGGGTAAACGCAAACAGCTCACGGCAGCGCTTGCGCCGGTGCTTAATGATTCCGCGTGGGTAGTCCACGCCGCGCCCTCAGATTTGCCGTGCCTGGCCTGGTTGGGGCTATATCCAGGCACTCTTTTTGATACTGAACTCGCCGCCCGCATGGCAGGGTTTGAGCATGCGAATTTAGGCTCCATGGTTGCAGAGCTTTTCGACGTCGAGCTAGAAAAAGGCTACGGCGATGCTGACTGGTCTGAGCCGAACTTGAGCCTGGACTTGCGTGCCTATGCGGCCCTCGACGTCGAGTTGCTCTTAGAGCTCGCGGAGGCCTTGCGCGATATCTTGGCTGAGCAAGACAAACTCGACTGGGCCTATGAAGAATTCGCGGCAATCGTGGCCGAGCATGCCGGCATCAAGGAGCCGGCGCCACGTACCTGGCGCGGGCTCAAGGGGCTCAAGGCCCTTCACAAGTCGGAACAGCTCATCGTGGCGAAGCTGCTGTGGACCAAGCGGGAGAAGATTGCCCGTGAGACTGACACCGCACCAAACCGCGTCTTGCCGCACCGCGTGCTCGTGGACATCGCACGCCAGCTGCCCGATTCTCCCCGCGATTTTGCCCGCATCAAGGGCGTGCCGCGCAAGCGCCACGGGGCGGGCCTGCAGTGGCTGGCGGTAGTCCAACAGGCGCGCGAGATAGATCGGCGCGAGTGGCCGAGCAAGAAGCGGGAGCCTTCCCGCGTTCCTTCCAAGACGGTGTGGAACAAAGACCACCCGCATCTGTGGCGAGTGTTCCAGGACCTGCGCACCGATTGCGAAGAGCTCGGTGAGGAATTGGGCATGCCGTGGGAAATCATCATCAAGCCCGCCACGTTGCGTGCGGTGGTGTGGGCCGCTGGCTGCCCGCCGCAGGCACGACGCGAGGGTTCCGTGGGCGGACTCGTCACAGACGAAAGCGATATCGCGCCTTTCCTACGGGATGAAGGAGCCAGAGAATGGCAAATCGAGCTCCTTCAACCGATTCTGGAAGAAGGGCTCGATTATTCCGGCAGCTAGGCCCTAGCCTTCGGTGATGGTACCCAGCCAGTCCTCGACGGCTGCGGCGATTTCCTCCGGGGTGAGGCTGTTTTCCTCCAGCACTTCGCCGCGGCTTGCGTGGCGTGGGAAGTAGTTGGCCACGCCCATGCGGCGCAGCGGCGTATCCACCTCAGCGGCATTCAGCGCCTCTGCGATCATGGAGCCGATGCCGCCACGGATGATGCCGTCCTCGACGGTGACCACGAGGTCGTGGTCTGCCGCGAGGCCAACCAGGGACTGCGGTACCGGAACCACCCAGCGCGGGTCGGCGACGGTGACGTTGTAGCCGCGCTCTTCGAGCAGCTTCGCGGCGTTGCGGGAACGGGTGCTCATCGCGCCGATGGCAACGAGCAGGATGTCTGGGACATCGGAGGCAGCTTCCTCAGCATCGTTGTAGTAGATGATGTCCACACCGTCGGAAAGCTGGTCCACTGCTTCGATGTCATCAAGCAGGTTGCCCTTGGGGAAACGCACGACGGTTGGTCCGTCGTTGACCTCGAGGGCCTCGTTGAACAGCTCGCGCAGGCGGGCGCCGTCGCGAGGAGCGGCGATGCGCATGCCTGGGACGATGCTCATCAGGGCCATGTCCCACACACCGTTGTGGGAAGGGCCGTCGGAGCCGGTGACGCCAGCGCGGTCCAAGACAATGGTCACCGGCAGCTTCAGCAGCGCGATGTCCATGATGACCTGGTCCACGGCACGGTTCAGGAAGGTCGAGTAGATGGCAACCACCGGGTGCATGCCGGCTAGCGCCAAGCCAGAGGCAGAAGCCATCGCGTGCTGCTCTGCGATGCCGACGTCGAAGAAGCGCTCTGGGAAGCGCTCCTCAAAAGGCGCCAGGCCGGTAGGACCTGCCATGGCAGCGGTAATCGCCACGATGTCCTCACGGTTTTCTGCCGCCTTAATGAGTTCCTCGGAAAAAGCTGCGGTCCAACCCGGCTGCTTCTGGCCCTTTGCCACGCCGGTGACTGGGTCGATGGCACCGGTGGAGTGCATCTGATCCTTCGGCTCGTTGACGGCTGGGGCAAAGCCGTGGCCCTTTTCCGTTACGGTGTGGACGATGATTGGGCCGTCGTAGTCGCGGGCGTAGGAAAGCGCGCGCACCACGGCGTCGATGTCGTGGCCATTAATGGGGCCAACATACTTAATGCCAAGCTCTGGGAACATCTCGGTAGGCATGACGGTGGACTTCACGCCGTCCTTGATGGCATGCAGCGCATCGAAGGTGCGCTCGCCGACCCAGCCCATGGACTTCAGGCGCTTTTTGCCCTGTTCCATGATCTCGTCGTAGCCATGCTGGGCACGGATACGGCCCAGGTTCTCGGATAGACCGCCGATGGTCGGCGAATAGGAACGGCCGTTGTCGTTGACGATGATGACGGCGTTGCGTTCTTTATCGGCTGAGATGTTGTTGAGCGCTTCCCAGCACATGCCGCCGGTCAACGCGCCATCGCCCACGACGGCCACGGCGTTGCGGTGGTTCTCACCCTTGATCTTGAAGGCCTTGGACAAGCCATCGACGGTAGAAAGCGCGGCAGAAGCGTGGGAGGACTCGGTCCAGTCATGCTCAGACTCGCCGCGATCGGTGTAGCCGGAAAGACCGTCCTTCTGGCGCAGGGTATCGAACTGATCGGTGCGCCCCGTTAACATCTTGTGCACGTAGGACTGGTGGGAGGTATCGAAAACGATGGCATCCCGCGGGGAGTCAAACACGCGGTGGATGGCCACGGTCAGCTCCACGACGCCCAGGTTAGGCCCTAGGTGGCCGCCGGTGACGGAGACCTTCTCAATCAGACGTTGACGAATTTCATCAGCCAACTGGCGCAGTTGTGCTGGGGAGAGAGCCTTCAAATCGCGAGGCGACGCAATGGTATCCAGAATGGTCATGGAGCGGCCTTCTTCTCCTTCTTGTCAGTTCTTTTTCTTTTCTACCGTACCCGTTCCTGCGCTAAGGGCGGCAATCCTCGAATTAGCTTGGGTGTTAGCCGCGGCGGCTGGGGCAAGGCTATTTATGCGGCTGCAGCAGCGCCATCGTCTCGAAGTGATGCGTTCCGGGGAAGGCGTTGAGCATGGTCAAGCGTTTGAGTTCATAGCCGACCTGCTTCCACGCCTTGATGTCGCGAGCGAAGGTTGCTGGGTCGCAGCCCACATGGACGACGCTGCGTGGTGCGGCGCTAGCGACGGAACTTACGACGTCGTCTCCAGCACCGGTGCGCGGTGGGTCAAGGACCACGAAGCGCGGTGCGGGCAGCTGCGCCGCAGACGTTTCCACCTTGGCGCTGCGGAACTCCACGGAGTACGGCGCCAGGCAATCCTGCTTAGTGGCAGCTGCTGCCGGCGAGTAGTCCACGGAGTAAATTTGCGGGGAGGCAAAGTCTGCAGGTTTCTCGGCCGCTCCGCTGCTTACCAGGGCGTCGTGCAGCGCGGGCACGAAAAGGCCCACGCCTCCATAGAGGTCCCAAGCCACAGCGGATTCTCCAGAAGAATCCGCCGGTGCTGACGAAGCAGAGAGCCACTCACGCACGAGCGAGGTATAGGCCTCGGGTGCGGCGCGGTGAGCCTGCCAAAATGCGGTGGCCGGGAAGGTAAAGGCGTGCTCTCCTACCTTTTCGACCACGGTGCCGGTGCCTTCAATGACTTCGCGGACGGTTTCGACTCGGCGCCCGCGCGGGGCACGGCGGGATTCCACGACGTGGCGGTTTCCCTCGCTGTCCATCACGGCGATGACTTCAGCACCCGGGGTGAAACGGCGGGCGTCCTCCCCCACGATTCCGTCGACGAGGCCCGGCACTAGCTGGGTGCAGGCAACATCGGTGACAAGCTCAGTGGAGCCACGCTTGCGCAAGCCGGCACGGCCCTCCTGGTCCACGCCGAGGCGCACGCGCGTGCGCCAGCCACGCTGTGGGGCAAGCTCGCGGGTCTCGACGTTGAGGGCCTCGAGCTCTTCTTTTTCCAGCTTGGCCACGCGGCGCAGCTGCTCAGTCAAGACTTCGGTCTTGATCTCGGATTCCTTATTCGGATCCAGCTCGTGGAAGTCACAGCAGCCAGCGCCCTGTGCAGCTGCCGGGCAGGCGGACTCCACGCGCAGCGGGCCGACGGTGTTAACTGCTACAAGGTCAGCCTCGATGAAGGACTTCTTGACCTTGCGGGCGATAACGCTCACGGCGTCGCCGGGGAATGCGCCGTGGACGAAGACGATGCGGCCGTCGGCAGCATGCGCGATGCCCACGCCACCGTGTGCCATGCGCTCGACAGTAGCGTCGAAAGTCTCGCCCTTAGTAATCGTTACCTCCGGGCTAGTCACGAATAGCCTCCTCAGCAGTTGCTTCCTCGACAGCGGCGTTGGCACGGCGGACCATCCAGATGGTCAGCAGGGTGACCACGCCTGTCAGTGGCCAGCCCATGAGGATGCGCACGACGCCGAGCGCGGTGGTGTTGTCGGCGTTGTAAATGGCGTTTTGCACGATGAAACGCGCCAGGAAGATCACTGCCCAGCCGGCAGTTGCGATGGCGTAGGCGCGGCGGGCTGGCGCCACGGTGCGCCAACGCATGTCCTCGCCGTTGATGCCTTTCCAGATGACGCCGACTAGCGGCCAGCGCACCACGATCGAGATGGCAGCCACGATGAAAAACAGCAGCGACATCCAGATGCCGTAGAGGAAGTAGCCCTTTGCATCGCCCGTGAACCACGCGATGGCGGCGCAAATACCGACACCCACCAGGCCGGAGATAGCAGGCTGCAGGGTTTCCTTGCGGGCAATGCGCCAGACGGCGATAAGGAGGGCAACACCAAGCGCGGCCAACAAGGCAGGGCCCAAGCCCCACACGTTGTTGACCGGAATGAGAACCACCACGGGCAGCGTCGCAGATACCAGGCCGGAAAGCCCGCCCATCTGCTCCAGAAGGGTGGGCTCTTGCTCAGTAGTTGCGGTTCCGTCGTTGGACGCGTTGGACGCGGATGCGCCGTTAGAACTATCGGGTTTCGTCACGTTAGCTTTCTTCTTTGTTCAATTCATCCAGCTGTGCCTTGGCTTCAGCCTCCGCTTCAGCTGCTGCAGAATCAGTGCGCTGGGCGTCAGCGCCATCGGCGCTGGTGCCCTCGGCGCTGGTGCCTTCAGCACGCTGCTTCATTGCCTGCTGCACCTGCTCGGCCAGCTGCTGCGACAGGGTCACCGGCAGCGAGTTGCCAGCCAGGATCGGATCCTCGCCGCGATAGATAAAGGTACGGGCGAAAACCTCACGGCCAAGCTCTGCGAGTTGTTCCTGCTTGCCCGCCGGTGCGGCAAGCGTCAGGCGGTACATCCAGCGCGGGCCGTCGACGCCGATGATGCGGATTTCACCATTCGGGTTGGTGCCGACGATCTCGGTGCCCCAAGGGCCATCCTCGCCGTGGGCTTCAAAGCCATCGCGGGTGAGACCATTAATGATGTCGGTCGCGGACTCAGCCCACTGACCCGGCTTGCGCGGCGCCGCGAAAGCAACCGGCGTCATGCGGCCGTGTTGGCTAACGATGTGGAGCATCTTCGGGCCCTGCTCGCCCATCTCAACCTGGACCTGGGTGCCCTTTGGCAGCGGGATGCGCATGGAACCCAAATCCAAAAGGCCTACCGAGAAATCCTCGAAGTCGAAGTCCTGGATATTTACTTGGTCGCCATCGAAAGGACCCATCTCGCCACCCACGGCGTCGTGTTCCACACTGTAGGCATTGAAGCCTGCAGGAGCTGCGGGGGCATCGGTTGGCGCAGCTGAAACGTCGCTTTGCGCCGCGCCTTCTTCTGCCGAAACGTTATCAGCAGCAGGTACCTCATCGGCCGGGACACGGGTTTCCGCGTCCTGGGAGTTATCGCTTTGAGAGTCAGATTTCTTCTTAGAAAAAGGCCACATAGGCATAATTGTTCTCCAAACTTTTCTCGCGCGCTACCTAAACACCAGTGGAGCCATAGCCGCCGGTGCCGCGCACGGTCTCGTCGAGTTCTTCGACTTCCTCGAAATCGACCAGCTCCACGCGCTGGATGAGCAGCTGCGCGATGCGCATGCCGCGCTCCACGTGGAAAGTCTCGTGCAGGTCGTGGTTAATCAAGCAGACCTTAATTTCGCCGCGGTAGTCGGCGTCGATGGTGCCCGGCGTGTTGACCACCGAAACACCGTGCTTGGCGCCCAGGCCGGAGCGCGGGTGGACAAGGCCAACGGTGCCCAGCGGTAGTGCGACCGCGATGCCGGTTCCCACGAGGACGCGCTCGCCCGGGGCGATGTCGACCGATTCTGCCGCGCAGAGGTCAGCGCCGGCGTCGCCACGGTGTGCGCGCTGCGGCAGCGGCAGCTCCTTATCCAGACGGCGTACCTTGACAGGGCCGAAGGGGCTTGCAGGATCGATTAATGGGTTCGTCTCATTCACCCGCACTAGCCTACCGTGGGGTCACAACGGCTTCGCTAAAGCAGGGCCTGAGTGACTACACTTACTTCCCGTGTCTAAGAATTCTGCTTCCGCTTCCCAAACCGCAGCCGGCGTAGCAGGCAGCCCCGCGCCGGAGGTCCTCTACAGCGAGCGCCAATGGGTGCCGTGGTATTTCTGGTTCATGGCAGCCTTCGTCGTGGCGATTACCACCGCGACGGTCAGCCTGAACCGCAATATTTGGTGGATCATCATCCCGGCCGTGGTCTTAAGCGCCATCGCAATTTGGGTCATGGTTTCTTGGTCCGGCACCGTCCTGCGCGTGGAAAAGGATGCTGATGGCACCCGCTGGCTCGTGGTCAAAGACGCGCAGCTTCCCCACGATGTCGTGCAGCGCTCCATGGTGGTGCCAAAGTCGGCGCGCCGCAGCGCCCTTGGACCGCAGTTCGACCCAGCCGCCTTCCTGGTCACGCATGGCTGGATCGATGAGCACGTGATGCTGGTTCTGGATGATCCAGAGGATCCAACTCCGTACTGGCTCGTTGCCACCAAGAACCCACAGCAGGTGCTAAATGCCTTCTTAGATCCGGCAGATCGCCCTAACACTTAAGAGCCGCAAGCTCCCTAAAGGCAGCAAGACATAAAAATTCCCCTCTGCGCCGCTTACCCAAGTTATTGCTCCGAAAGGAACTATTGCTCCAAAGGGTAAGTCGCCCGCAGAGGGGAATTTGTTTTTCTCGCCTATGCGCAGTCGAGGCAGATCGGCTGACCGTCTTCCTCGTGGGACAAGCGCTTGTTGGATTGCACCAGGAAGCAGGAAGAGCAGGTGAACTCGTCTTCCTGACGCGGGATGACGGTGACGTTGAGTTCCTCACCGGTGAGATCCACTGTCGGTGGCTGGAAAGCCTCGACGATTTCTCCATCGTCGTCCATGCCGTTGTTGTCGGTTTCGGCAGCCTTCAGACCTTCGAGAGAGTCGGCTTCCAGCTCGTCTTCTACACGGCGACGCGGTGCGTCATAATCGGTGGCCATAGTGTACGCCCCTATTAGTCATGTGGTTGGGATAGGTATTTATCGTGCGCATCCTAAAACACATTTGCTGCGATGTCATACTCGCCCCGCCGCAGGCGCGTCAGATTCCTACCCCCGCAGTGGCTCTAGGGCACCATTTTCTTCGAGAAGCTGGGAAAATGCCGAGGCCAGGCTACCCCCGCAGGCCCAGGTTAATTCGCCGTCTTTTGCGCCTTTATTCAATCCTGGGCGATTAACTACAGCTCCGGCTTCAGCTGCGATGATGGCACCGGCGGCGCAGTCCCAGGCGTTAATTCCGTGCTCGTAGTAGGCGTCGACGCTTCCCTCCGCCACGCGGCACAAGTCGAGCGCGGCCGCGCCCATGCGACGAATATCACGTACCTGCGGAAGCAGTCGGCAAAGCAACTCCGCCTGCGCTTGGCGACGCCCCGCTGCATACCCAAAGCCCGTTGCCACCAGGGCTAGCGCAGGATCAGTTTCGGTGCGGCAGTGAAGCTTTCGTAGAGTGCCATCGGACGTTTCTAGCGTGGCGCCGTAGCCCAGGGCCGCCGAGTAGAGGTCGCCGCGCACTACGTTGATGACGGCGCCGGCGACGATCTCGCCATCCACGGCGGCGCCGATGGACACCGCATACTCATTGATGCCATAGAGGAAGTTCACGGTGCCATCGATGGGATCGACAATCCAGGTAATGCCGGTGCTACTTAAAACGTCTGCGCCTTCCTCGCCCAAGATGCCGTCGCCAGGACGCGCGAAGACGATCTGCTCGGTGATAAAACGCTCAGTTGCTTGATCCACCTCGGTGACGGGGTCCACCGCACTCGACTTCGTCTGCGTGTGCGCGGCGAGACCGTCGGCGTCGATAAGCGCCGCTCTTTGCGTGCGAATACGTGCTGCGGCGGCACGGGCAGTAGCCGCGGCGAAATCGCGCAGCTCTTCGACGTTAATTACATCCCTATCAAAGCTAGCCATGCCAACAATTATGCATTTGCCTAGACTTGATGCCTATGACTGGCACTACAGCTGAAACCAGCACCGCAAACCACGCCGCCCCAGCCCAGGCGGAGCACTCTTTTGGCATCGACATCGGAGGTTCCGGCATCAAGGGCGCGGAAGTAGACCTAGCAAACGGCGAGTTCGTGGGCGAGCGTCTAAAGATTGCTACCCCGGAAAAGTCCACCCCGGAGGCCGTGGCGACGATCGTCGCGCAGATTGTGGCGGAAAAGAACTGGGAGGGCCCGGTGGGTATCACTCTGCCTTCCGTGGTGAAAGATCAGAAGGTGCTCAGTGCCGCCAACATCGACAAGTCCTGGATTGGCGTGGATGCGCAGGAGCTTTTCGCCCAGTACCTGGATCAGCCTTTCGTGGTGCTTAACGACGCCGACGCTGCCGGCCTCGCCGAGGTTGCCTACGGCGACGCGGTGGCGCGCACGGGCTCGGTCATCTTCCTGACCCTCGGCACTGGTATCGGCTCCGCGTTCCTGCTGGACGGCAAGCTCTTCCCTAATACGGAGTTGGGCCACATGATGGTCGGCGATGCCGAGGCTGAGCACCAGGCGTCCTCTGCTGTAAAGGAGCGCGAGGGACTGAAGTACAAGGAATGGGTCAAGCGCCTTGACCGAGTATTGGAAGAATACGAAAAACTTTTCAATCCCCACGCTTTCATCATTGGCGGCGGCATTTCCCGCAAGTGGGAAAAGTGGGGCGATAAACTCACCACTTCTACTCCCGTTGCCCCAGCGCAGTTGCGCAATCGTGCGGGCATCGTGGGTGCGGCTATGGCAGCCCAGCAGGGCCTTAAGCCGTAACAGCAATCACATAGCTAATCGACCCCAGTTAACCGCCTTAAAGGCAAGATCATCTATACTGGGCCGTCGATCCTTAATCTAAACAGCACGCGGCGTGCCTAACCCGCCCTGATGTGGCGAGCTCGTAGCATGGCCCCAAAGGTTGGACCTTGTCTAACCTTGCTGTTTTCAATCACAAGCAAGTCGAAAGGGCGTACGTGGCAGCCACTGATTCTTCAGACCAGGTTCTCGGCGAGGGCACTGATGCCGCCGAGGCATCTGCCCCTGTCAAGAAGACCGCCAAAAAGACGGCCAAGAAAACCGCAAAGAAGGCCGCGAAGAAGACCGCCAAAAAGACCGCGAAGAAAACGGCCAAAAAGACTGCTAAGAAGACGGCCAAGAAGACGACTCGCAAAACTGCGAAGAAATCTGCCAAGAAGACCGTCCGCAAGTCTGCGCAGAAGGCCGCGGCCGCTCCTGAGGAGAAGCAGGAACAGCTCGAGACCGCTTCTGACGAGCTCGAGGACGAGCTGGTAGATGACGCGGACCAGGATGACGCTGACTTCGATCCAGATAACGCGGACATGGACGATGACGAGTTCGGCGATTCTGATGACGAACTCGATGCGGATGAGGACGATGAAGACGACGAAGAGGATTCTTCCTCTGTCTGGGACGAGGAAGAGTCCGCTACCCTGCGCCAGGCGCGCAAGGATGCACAGCTGACCGCTTCTGCTGACTCCGTCCGCGCTTATCTCAAGCAGATCGGTAAGGTCGCCCTCCTTAACGCTGAGCAGGAGGTCTCCCTGGCAAAGCGCATTGAGGCTGGCCTCTACGCGCAGTACCGCATGGATGAGATGGAAAAGGCACGCGCTGAGGGCGATAAGGCCGCCAAGCTCTCCCCTATGGAAAAGCGCGACCTGCGTTCCATCGCCCGTGATGGCCGCAAGGCAAAGAACCATCTGCTGGAGGCGAACCTCCGACTCGTCGTTTCGCTTGCGAAACGCTACACCGGCCGCGGCATGGCTTTCTTGGACCTCATCCAGGAAGGCAACCTGGGCCTTATCCGTGCGGTTGAGAAGTTCGACTACACCAAGGGCTACAAGTTCTCCACCTACGCCACGTGGTGGATCCGCCAGGCCATTACCCGCGCTATGGCGGACCAGGCCCGCACCATTCGTATCCCGGTCCACATGGTTGAGGTCATCAACAAGCTGGGCCGCATCCAGCGTGAGCTGCTGCAGGATCTGGGCCGCGAGCCCACCCCGCAGGAACTGGCGAAGGAAATGGATATCACCGAGGAAAAGGTGCTGGAGATCCAGCAGTATGCTCGTGAGCCTATTTCCCTGGACCAGACCATTGGTGATGAGGGCGATTCCCAGCTGGGTGACTTCATCGAGGATTCCGAGGCAGTCATCGCTGTCGACGCCGTATCCTTCACCTTGCTGCAGGACCAGCTCCAGGACGTGCTCACCACCCTGTCTGAGCGTGAGGCCGGCGTTGTCCGCCTGCGCTTCGGCCTGACCGACGGCATGCCGCGCACTTTAGACGAAATCGGCCAAGTCTACGGCGTCACCCGCGAGCGCATCCGCCAGATCGAGTCCAAGACCATGTCCAAGCTGCGCCACCCATCGCGCTCTCAGGTGCTGCGCGACTACCTCGACTAAGAGGCCAAGCTAGCCAAGGCAAGCAACAAGACGCACACGCTTGCCGACGCCGCCCTCTCCTCCCCCCGTTAGCACTAAGCTGCGGAGGGACGCGAGGGCATTTTGCATCTGTGGCACAAGCAAGAGTCCCAAGGATGCGGCCTAAGCCTCAACGTCATGGGTTCGCAGCCAGACAACAGATGCAATCCAAGCTCCGATGACGAAGCAGATAGAAACAGCCATCCTGAACGCGATACCGTACACATCAGGAGTGTCATCTGCGCCGAAGGCAGTACTGCCGAGCGAAATCGTCGACGTAACCATAGCCGGTGGTAGCAGCATCGGGATGAGCCGAATACCGCTGTAGAGAATTCCAACTGAGGCAATCGCGCCCACAAGTGAAATCGCCACGGGCGTGGCAAAGCTGCGAAAGATCATCGAGAAGAAGGATTGCCAGGCCCCGACTGCGAACGCCGGGATGATTGCTAGGAACAGCGCGCTCAAGTTGAGAGGCGAAATCTCTCCCTGTATTCCTAAGCCGCGTCCAATGCCTAATGCCAGCGCAATGAACACCGCCTGCATTAGCGCGATGAGGACCATGATGGAGAAAAACTTGGCCGCGACTACTTCTCCCGCCGAGCGCGATGAGGTCAAAATAGTGTTCCAATTGTGGTTGCGATGTTCCAGGCGCCAGGCAGCTGCAGCGATGATGGCCACTCCCACGGTCATAAAGATTAAGCCGTAGAACAGCGTTGCTTGGGAAAGATAGCTTGCCCATCCGGCATTAAGTACCGCCAAGTTGGCGTGATAATTCGCGGCACCAATGCCGACTGCTATAGACGGCACGAGGAAGATGACAGCCCATACGTAAGAGCGTCGAAATTTCAGCAGGTCGATAGCAAACATGAACTTATTCCTCCTGGGAATCAAGCGTGCGACAAAGCACGGTGAAGATGACGGTTACAACGGCGATGAACAGTGCCCATGGAATCCACAGTGGTTCGATGCTCACCAGGCCTTCGGGGCGGAAGGTAAATGGGGATAAGATTGCGTAGTAACCGAAGGGATTAATGAGCGTGACCGCGGTTGGGGAAAGCATTCCTGCCACACCGAGGAAGCCGCCTACTACCCCAGTGCTGAGCACCACGAGCTGGGATTCCACGCGTGCTGCCTGCCACAAGAAAATCGCCATCAGTGCGCACGAGGTCCCATATAGACCAGCTGCTGTGAGAACCCATGTGCCGGGGGAATCAATCGACTGTGCGCCAAAGAGGAATGGAGTGGTCAAGACCGCGAGCAATTCAACTACCTTTACTGCGGCTAGGACAAGGGCTAAAGCTGCGAACTTCGCGCGGAGCAGACCACCGCGGCGGTACCCGGCGATGGAATTAAGCCGCCAGCCGCCGTGGAGATGCTCTACATCGGCTGCGCGGCTGGCTAACAATGCCACCTGCACCGGAGTGAGGAAGGCCGTCACCATGATGTAGCCAAGGAGATGTCCGCCCCATTGACTATGTGGATCTTGCTGAAATTGTTCGGCGGCGTGCTCACTCACCAGATTCATACTGGAAAAGGCAACGATGGCGAGCGTGACAGCAAGGGCAAGCGGCAGCATCCGGGTATGCCGCATCTTGGCATATTCATTCTGCAGCATCATTGCAAGCCACCTCGTCCCGTAATCGAAATGAAGATCTCTTCGAGACTGCGGTGCGTTCTTAGCACTTGGTAGATGGGCACGCCATGGTTGACGAGCTGCGCGCAAGCCCCCGCGACGTCGCGCTCGCTTAAGTTCGGGACCCGAATGCCACCTTCTACAAAGCGCACTGAGATACCCGCGAGTGCTTGCGCCGCTTCCTTGGGGTTCGGGGTTTCGATAAAGACTTCAGGCGGCTGGGAATGGAAAAGCTCCTGCTTTGTACCTTGGAAAAGCAACTGCCCGCGATCGATAATGGTCAGCTCACTAGCCATCTTTTCGATTTCCGAGAGAAGGTGGCTCGAAACCAATACCGTTCGCCCCTCATCGGCAGCGAGGCTGACGATGAGATTGCGAATCTCTTCGATACCGGCAGGGTCAAGGCCGTTCGTTGGTTCATCAAGGATCAGAAGCTGCGGGTTACGAATCATAGCCATTGCGATGCCGAGGCGCTGCTTCATGCCCAAGGAATAGTTCGCTACTTGTTTGTCCAGCTGCTTTTCCAGCCGCACGAGGTGCACTGCGCGATCCACGTCTTCTGCCTCAGCGCGTAGAAGCCGCGCAGCGATGCGCAGGTTCTCTCGCCCGGTGAGGTGCAAATAGGCCGAAGGCTGCTCGATGAGCGAGCCGGTGCGGGCCAAGGCCCGGCTGCGCGTCTTAGGCCCGAAAGGCTCGCCGAACAAACTGATGCTTCCCGCAGTCGGCTTTGCCAGACCCAAAAGCATTTTCATGGTCGTGGACTTGCCCGAACCATTCGGCCCCAACAATCCGTGAACGACACCGTGGCCGATTGCCATATCAAGGCCGTCGACGGCCTTGAATCCCTTATATTCCTTGGTCAAACCCTGAGTTTCGACAACATATTCTGTGCTCATAACTCAATCGTTGCCCGGCGCGCCTACGCCGCACATCGCCGCGAGGCACGATTTCGCGAGTCATACCGGGGTATTAGGAGCTAAGCAGGTCAGCACGGGAGACAACTCCTGTGCGATAGACGAAAAGGGCTGCGTGTACACGGTCCCTAGAACTCGTCTTGGCGAGTACTCGTCCAACGTGCGTCTTGACGGTCGGCATAGAGATGAACATCCGCTCACATATCTCTGTGTTTGACCATCCCATCCCGATTGCTTCAAGGATTTCTTGTTCACGGGCAGTCAGCGACTCAAGTACCCGACGGTCTACGCCGCTAATACTCAGCGTGTCCGTGGAATCATCCCTCATACTGTGGACAAGGCGCTTAGTGGCGCGGGGTGAGATTACCGCGTCTCCGCGATAGACAGTGCGCAACGCGCTTAGTAGCTCCTCTGGCTCTGCGTCCTTGAGCACGAAGCCACTCGCTCCTGCTCGCAGCCCAGCTACTACGTAGTCTTCGTCATCGAAGGTTGTCAGAATGATGACCTTCGTCTCCGGAAGAGTGGATGCGATTTCAGCAGTGGCGCTAATTCCATCGCGGACAGGCATCTGTACATCCATGAGCACCACATCAGCAGGCGTGGCCGCGCATTGGGTCAGCGCATCTTCGCCATCGTTTGCTTGCCAGATAACATCCATGTCTGGCTGCGAACTAATGATCTGGGCAATCCCGTGTAGGAAGAGAACCTGGTCATCTACCAATCCGACTTTCATTGCTTACTTCCTCCTCCTGTGGGTAACTCTGCTTCTACTATCCATGTGCCAGCATCACTGCGCTGTTGGAAGGTTCCTCCAACCAATTCCGCTCGTTCCTTCATGCCAGCAATGCCATGTCCCTCGCCTCGGGCATCACCCATGTATCCATTGCGCACCTCAAAGCGGACGATACCTTCAAGCCATTCGACTAGTACGTCTGCTTGCCCGCCACCATGTTTGTTCGCATTGGTCAAAGCCTCTTGGACAATTCGGTACAGACTTAGCGACGTCGCGGCGGAAAGCTCTTCAGGTGGCGTTCCTGTGCAGCGATATCCCACAGCAATGCCAGCGCTTCTAACGCTGTTAATGAGTTCTGAAAGATCACCGAATCCCGCCATCGGTTGAGTGCCGCGCTTTTCCCCTGTGCGCAGCAAGCCCACGACTCCCCGCATCTCCCGCAAAGAGGTCCTTCCCACGCGGGAAATAGACTTCAAAGCTTCTTCTTGCGCTTCCGTGTCTTTGGTGTAGAGCGCCCCATCGGCCTGGGCAACTATGACCGATAGCGAGTGCGTGACGACGTCATGGATCTCACGTGCGATGAACGCCCGTTGTTCCGTCGAGCTTTTCTCGAATTCCAGGCGTTGTTTCTCTAGAGCACGCGAAATCTCCCGTGTGCGTTCTTCCTCTGCTCTCCTACGCAGTTCACCCACAAGCATGCATACCGCAAGGACCAGTAGGCTCCAGCCCACGACGAAAAGGCGCCGCGCAATATCCTGTGCTGCTTCCTGTACCGTTTGGCTCACCCAAAATACGCCGATAAAGTCCGCAGCAAGCATCCCTATAGTCATTATTCGACGTAGGGGCTCTTCCAGCCTGCGGCGAATAATGTAGGCGACCTGCCCCGCAAGGATTATGATGCCTACGGTGAGTTCCACCTGGAACAGGCTGGCGAAGAGCACCACTGATGCAACGAAGACCACCAGGCGCGGCCACCGCCTGCTAATAATTGGCACTAGCACGACCAAGGCGATAATCAGGTAGTCAAAGAGCGGCCGGGACATCAGGTCCCTACCGATGAGAGACGCCGCTCCGCACAAAAGCGACACCGCAAGGTCACGAATCATTCGCCTATCAGAAAAGACTTCCACACCTCTACGCTATCCGGTTCGACGAGTTAAGTAGTCATGCCTGAGTACGATTTCGTCGGCCATTTCTTCCCCAGGCCGGGTCTAAATAGACCTCCTTCCCCACAATTTCAGGCAGCCGAAGATTGGAAATCTGCGCCCCAAACTAATGTCTTGGGATACCGTGACGAGAGCAACATTGCAGAACAGCCTGATTCGAAATCCTCGCCGCCCGCCCCGCCGCGGTGACACACACCATAGAAGTCACCGGACCCGTCGGACAACAGGTCACCGCCCAGTGGGTCGAGTTCCCCGCGCGACGCCTCGCCGTCATCGAGATGGCCTCCTGCGCAGGCCTCTCCCTCGTGCCGCAGGACCTGCGCGACCCCGGCGCGACCACCATCCTCCTAGCCGCGCACATTCGCTTGCGCGGCTTCCGCGTTCCTATCCCTCAATGCCTGCGACCCCGTCGCTCCCCGCGGCGGGGTCGGAGCTGTTTCCACCCCCGCCAGAGTGCCCCCTTGCTGGAACCGGTGGTGAGGAAATAGGGTGGATTTAACAAATTGCAAACGTTTACATCAATCGTTTGCACACCACAGGGCGAAGCGGGGTGACCATCATGGCAGCAGAACACAGCCGTCCCACCCTCAAGGACGTGGCCCAGCGCGCCGGTGTCTCCATCGCCACCGCCTCCCGCGCCATGGCGGACAACCCCGCGGTGGCCACCACCACCCGCACGCGCATCCAGGCCCTAGCCGCGGAGATGGGATATCTCCCCAACGCCCAGGCCCGGGCCCTGCAGAGCTCACGCAGCAACACCATCGGGATAGTGGTGCCCAGCCTGATCAACCCCTATTTCGCCACCATGGTCTCCGCCGTGCAGAACGCAGCCGAGGGTGCCGGTCTGGCCACCATCATCACCAACACCGATGAGCGCCCGGAGACCATGGCCGCCTCCCTGGCCTTCCTTGCCAGCCACGGGGTGGACGGCATCATCTGCGTGCCCGATGAAGCCTGCGCGGACCAACTGAACAACCTGCACGCCCAGGGCATGCCCTTGGTCCTCATCGACCGAGAACTCACCGGATCCCCCATCCCCACCGTCATCTCCGATCCGCAACCCGGCATGGACGCCGCGGTATCGCTGCTGGTGGAGCACCATGCCCTGCCGATCGGTTACCTCTCCGGGCCGCTGAGCACCTCCTCGGGACGTGCCCGCCTGGAAGCCTTCCAGCAGGCCTGCCGGAACAACGAACGGGAACCGCAGCTGGTCTTCCGTGGTGGGTTCGAACAGGAGCAGGGCTATCAGGGTGCCACCCACCTACTCAACCACGGGGCCCGTGCACTGGTCGCCGGGGACACCATGATGACCATCGGGGTGCTCCAGGCCTGCCACCGGGCGGGCCTGAGTATCGGCGAGGGCATCAGCGTGATCGGTTTCGACAACCAACCCATCTTCGCCCTGCAACCACGGCCCCTGACGGTCATCGACCAGCAGGTGGACGTCATGGCCCGGCAGGCCTTCACCGTCCTGCACGGGCTGCTGACAGGCTCCAAAACTACCGAATCCACCCAGACGCACCTTGTCACACCCACTATCCTGATCCAGGGTGATTCCCTCATGAAAGGCCCACAACCATGACTGACATACCCGGTTCACCCGGTTCCATTGTTGTTGTCGGATCCATCAACGCGGATCTGACCACCACGGTCCACCGCCACCCCCACCCCGGTGAGACCCTCCTCGGCGGCGGTGGTGAGATCAGTGCCGGCGGCAAGGGCGCCAATCAGGCCGTGGCCGCCGCCCAGCTCGGTGCGGAGGTCCACATGGTCGGTGCGGTGGGTTCCGATACCATGGCCGACTCCGCCCTGGTGCACATGCGTGCCTCCGGCGCTGACATGTCCGCAGTCCACACCGTCGACGGCCCCACCGGTCTGGCCGTGATCACGGTGGCCGATGACGGTGAGAACACCATCATCGTCGTGCCCGGCGCGAATGCCAGCATGGACGCCGACTATGTGGACCGGCATGCCCGGCTCATTGAACAGGCCGGCATCGTCCTGCTGCAGGGTGAGATCCCCGCCGATGGTTTCAACCGCGCGGTGGACCTGGCGCAGGGTCGGGTGGTGATCAACCTCGCGCCTGTGGTCCCGGTCGGTCATGAGCAGCTGCGTCAGGCGGATCCCCTCCTGGTCAATGAGCACGAGGGTGCCCTCGTGTTGGAGATGCTCGGTGCACCCACCCCCGAAACCGATCCGTCCACCCTGGTGGCAGCCCTGCTGGGTCAGGGTTTCCCCACCGTGGTCATGACCCTCGGTGCCGATGGCGCCCTGGTCGGTGACGCCGAGGGCCTCACCGCGATCCCGACCCCCACCGTTGAGGCGGTGGACACCACCGGCAGTGGCGATGCGTTCGCGGGTGCGCTCGTCGCAAAGCTCGCCGACGGCCACTCCCTGGTGGAGGCCGCACGCTTCGCCGCCCGCGTCGGTGCGTTCGCCGCCACCCGCCGCGGCGCGCAGGCCTCCTACCCCACGCTTGTCGACGACCTACCCACAGTCACCGCTTAACTCCCCCACCGAAACGAGAGTAACCATGTCAACCACCATCGAACCGAAGAAAGCCCCGGCCGCTGCGATCATCCCGCTGATGATCGCCCTGCTGGTGGCGGTGTTCGCCTTCCAGCTCAATGCCTCCATGCTCGCTCCGGCCCTGGCCACCATGGAGGTCGAACTGAATGCGACCCCCGCCCAGATCGGTATGACCCAGACCGCGTTCTTCACCGCGGCCGCCCTGTTCTCCCTCTTCCTGCCGCGCTGGGGTGACCTCATCGGCCGCCGCAAGGTGCTGATCGGCATGATGATCGTCACCGGCATCGGCTGTCTCGTCGCGGCACTCGCCCCCAATGTCACCGTGTTGTTCCTGGGACGTCTGATCCAGGGTGTGGCCGGCCCCACCGTGCCGCTGTGTCTGATCATCCTGCGCCAGCATGTGCCCAATGAGAAGCAGTACGCACTACTGCTGGGTGTAATCACCTCCATCAACGGTGGTATCGGTGGCGTCGACGCGATCGCCGGTGGCTGGCTGGCGGAACACTTCGGCTTCCGGTCCATCTTCTGGGTCATGGCCGTGTTCTGCGTGGCGGCCGCCCTGGCCCTGTCCTTCAGTGTGAAGGAATCCACCGCCGAGACCACCCCGAAGATGGACTGGCTCGGTGTGCTGCCGCTCGCCGTGTCCATCGGTGCCCTGCTGACCGCCTTCAACGAGGCCGGCAAGCTTGCCGACGCCAACTGGTTCCTCGTCATCGCCCTGTTCGCCATCGGCATCATCGGCACCGTCGCCTTCTACAACATTGAAAAGCGTGTGAAGAACCCCCTGGTCAGCATCGAGTACCTCGGCCAGCGCCGCACCTGGGCGCTGCTGCTGACCACCCTGTTGACCATGACCGGCGTGTTCGCCATCATGAACGGTCTGCTGCCCAACCTCGCGCAGAACGCCACCCATGGTGCGGGCATGTCCGCCGGTGTGGTCTCCTGGTGGACCCTGACCCCGTATGCCCTGGCCGGCCTGGTCTTCGGGCCCGTCGCCGGTATTCTCGCCGGCAAATTCGGCTACAAGATCGTCCTGCAGATCGGTATCGCCGCCACCATCATCGGTGTCGCCGGTGCCACCTTCCTCGTGGGCAGCACCTCCAACCTGGCGTACCTGGGGATCTCCATCTTCGTGGGTATCACCTACGCCGGTATCGCCAACATCATGCTCAACGGACTCGGTGTGGTGCTCTCCCCCGCCGACAACCAGGGGTACCTGCCGGGGATGAACGCCGGCGCCTTCAACCTCGGTGCGGGTATCTCCTTTGCCATCCTCTTCGCGGTGGCCACCAGCTTCGGGGACAGCAACGGTGGGTACGCCGCCGGTATGTGGGCCGGTGTGATCATCCTGGCGCTGGCGTTCCTGTGCTCCCTGCTCATCCCACGCCCGGAATCCATCACCGATACCGTGGCGGCCAGAAACCTGGCTGCCAATGCCACCGACACCACCGATACCGCCCCCCGTGGGCAACTAACCCCGCACTTTGAGAATTAGGAGTTTCACCATGACCACCAAGATCATCCTCGACTGCGATCCCGGACACGATGACGCCGTCGCCATGCTGCTCGCCCACGGCAACCCGGACATCGAGCTGCTCGGCATCACCACCGTCGGCGGCAACCAGACCCTGGCCAAGGTCACCCACAACGCCCGTGTCGTGGCCACCATCGCCGGCATGGACACCCCGATCTACCCGGGCGTGACCCGCCCGCTGGTCCGCCCCATCGAGGTCGCCGAGGACATCCACGGCGACACCGGCATGGAGATCAACAACTATGACCTCCCCGAGCCGACCGTGGGCGTTGAGGACACCCACGCGGTGGACTTCATCATCGACACGGTGATGAACAACGAACCGGGCACCGTCGCCCTGGTTCCCACCGGCCCGCTGACCAACATCGCGCTGGCGGTGCGCAAGGAACCCCGCATCGCCGAACGCGTCAAGGAGGTCGTCCTCATGGGTGGCGGCTACCACGTCGGCAACTGGACCGCCGTCGCGGAATTCAACATCAAGATCGACCCGGAGGCCGCCCACATCGTCTTCAACGAGTCCTGGCCCCTGACCATGGTCGGTCTGGATCTCACCCACCAGGCGCTGGCCACCCCGGAGGTGGAGGAAAAACTCGCCGCACTGGGCACCGCGACGGGCGACTTCGTCGTCGCACTTTTCGACGCCTTCCGCAAGAACTACCAGGACGCCCAGGGATTCGACAACCCACCCGTCCACGACCCCTGCGCCGTGGCCTACCTCATCGACCCCACCGTGTTCACCACCCGCAAGGCACCACTGGATGTGGAACTGTCCGGCGCGCTGACCACCGGCATGACCGTCGCCGATTTCCGCGCCCCCGCCCCGGAGGACTGCACCACCCAGGTGGCGGTGGAACTGGACTTCGATAAGTTCTGGACCATGGTCGTCGATGCGGTGAAGCGCATCGGTTAGGAACTCAACGCACTAGGGGGACGTGAATGTCCCATTACGTTGTTAGCAGTTCCACCCCAGGGCACCGAAGATTCAAAGCCCGTCCATCCGAATGGGCGGGCTATGTTTATGTCCGTTCCCGCCGTCTGAAAGGAAAGTGGAACTAGTCGCTGGCTTCGGTATGGCTTATTCCTGTCCCTGTCTCTGAAAATGATCCGGGGGTGATGCCGCCGAAGACAATGACATACTCAAACAGCTCAATAGGAACCTGGCCCGGCCCGGGTGGCATGAGGTTTCACAGTAATGTGGATGCCAGCGCAAGTATGTCCGACCACCCCAGCGATGAAGCTCATCTATTCAACTCCCTACTCATCGCTAGGAAGCACAGACTCATGGCCTATGACTTCGTCATTGGCATGGACGTCAGCGAATTCCTGGCCAGCGACGCCGACGCCTCAACGTCCTGTTCGCAATGATGCGCAGCGGAGAGCTCTACAGAGACATCCCCACAGCCCGGGAGGCCGCAGCGGCCTAGCCCCTACAAGCCCCGAAGCCGATTGTGCAGGAAGCCCTGCTCTGGAGCGTCATCGCGTACTGCTCGAGCAACGCGCTGTTCACCGTGGTCATGGGCAACGCCTTCGCCGCGTTCCCCATCATGACCGCTGCAATCGGCTGGCCAGTCCTCGTTGAGAACTTCAACGGAAACCCCACCGCCATCATCATGCTGGTGTCCATCACAATCATGATGCGAGTATTCGCCTTCTAGCGAGCCAAAGTTACAAAAGAAAACAAGAGACAAAAGCCTATAAAACTCTTCCCTGTGACCTAGGAAACAGTTAGCATTGCGGAATGAAGTCGATTTTTATCTCCGGCGGCTGCGGCGGCTTCGGTCTCGCCGTAGCCCATATTTTCCGCAATGAAGGCTACATCGTTGGATTGGGCGATCTTCGCCCACCAGCCGACGAATCCATCCTCGGTGAGGGCATCACCTTCTACGAGCTCGATGTCACCAAACCAGAGTCCTGGGACGCTGCCCTATCCGAGTTCACCAAACTCACCGGCGGCAGGCTCGACATCCTCGACAACAACGCCGGCATCATCGACTCCGCCACCATCGCGGAAAGCGAACCCGCGCGCATCCGCGCCGTCATCGACGTCAACGCACTAGGCGTCACCCTCGGCGCACGCGCTGCTTACCCCTATCTGAAGAAGACCCCCGGCTCACAGCTGATCAACATCGCCTCCATCGCCGGTTGCTACGGCATCCCCGACGTCGGCGTCTACGCCGCCACCAAGGCCTATGTCCAGTCCATGACTGAAACCCTCGACCTCGAGTGGCGGCGCGACAAAATCCGCGTGCTCGACATCAACCCCCTATGGGCAAAGACGCCCATCTCCGACGTCAAGTCCAAGACGGTCACACGCCTCGGCGTAAACCTCACGCCAGACGACGTCGCGCAAGCCATCTGGCGCGCCGCCAACCCCAAGAACCGCTGGGACAAAGGCCGCCTCCACTGGGGCGTCGGCGCCCAAGACAAAGCAGCCCGCGTAGCCCGCAACATGGTGCCCGACCGCGTAGCCAAGGTCATCTACCAGGTGCTGTCAACCTAGTTATCGAGACCATCCGCAATAGCATCAGCGATTTTGTCGACAATCGGCTTATCCGCTGAATCACCGATGATCGTCACGGTGTCGCCCTGCGCGGCGCCCAAGGACATCAGCATCATGGCGGAATCGGCATCAGCTCGGTCGTCATCGAATGCAATGACAATGTCGCCACTTGCCTCCGCGGCCATCTCAGCCACCTTCGCTGCAGGGCGTGCATGGAGACCAGCAGCATCAGCCACGGTTGCCGACCGTGAGTATGCATCGCCGTCTGCGACGTCTGCCTTGCGTTCCGCCACTTTCTTTGGCACGAACACCTCGATGGCGCGCTCGGCAGCAACAGCAACTTCGTCAAGGTCATCACCTTGCTGCGCCGCAGTAGCCGCAGCGATAGCAGCCTCCACGAGCGGTGCGTCCACGAACTTCACCGGCTCATCGTCAAGGAACTCCAGCACCGACTCAACGGTCATTGTTGCCGAGCCCAAGTCGGTGAGAACAACAACTGCGAGGCCTTCCCCGAGCAGGTCATTAATAGCCGACTCGATGAGGTCATACGAGGTTCCGATTTCACCGGACTCCAGACCACCCGCGGCTGCGATACGCACGTCAGCGGCCATCTGCCCAGCCAGCTCAGCAAGGCCTTCGGCCAGCTTGGCTGAGTGCGAAACTAGGACCAAGCCCACTTTCGGTTCTGCCATGCCCTAACCCTCCTTTACAGCAGAAGCAGCGTCAGCAGCTGCAGCAATAAACAGCGCGGTCGAAGCAGCACCTGGATCCTTATGGCCAACAGAGCGCTCACCCAAGTAGGAAGCACGGCCCTTGGTAGCAACGAGTGGAATGGTTGCCTCGGCGCCTTCGGCTGCGGCATCGGCTGCCGCGCGCAGAACGTCGGCAACTCCCGCCCCGGCATCAGCCTGCTCGCGGGCAGCACGCGCCGCCGGCGCCCACGCATCAACCATGGTCTTCTCCCCTTCGGCGGCCTTACCACGGGTGGTGATGCCCTCGAGTGCCGCCTCAATGAGCGCGGCCGCGCCAGCGCCATCAAGCGCTTCACCGCCGACTGACTTAGCAGCGCGCAGGAATGCAGTTCCCAAAAGCGGACCAGATGCGCCGCCGACGGTGGACATCAAGGTCTTGGCCGTCAGCTTCAGCACATCCACGATGCTTTCCGAGGCATCTGCTTCGAGCTTTTCCACGACCGCGCGGAAACCACGGTCCACGTTTTCACCATGGTCACTATCGCCGATGACGCGGTCGAGCTCAATAAGCTCCTCCCGGTGCTCGTGGGCTTGTTCGGCACAACCTTTCATCCAAGCCAGGGCCCATTCGGTGTTCAAAGTTTCAACAGAAGTCACTTTATTCTCCTTGGCGTAGTGCGGCGGTATGGCATGGTGCGTCGAACAGCTCGATGTCTTCATCGTCGGCGCGCATGACCGTGACAGAGCAGCCCGCCATGTCGAGGCTGGTGACGAAGTTACCTACGAGGGAGCGTTCAATGGTCACGCCCGCTTCTTCTAGGCGCTGAGCTACTCGGCGGTAGACCACGTAGAGCTCCGATGCCGGGGTGGCACCCATGCCATTGACGACGACGATGGTTCGCTCGCCTTCTGCCAACTTCAGGTCGGCAAGAATCGGCTCCATGAGATGATCAGTGACATCGTCCGCGGAGACCAACGGGATCTCCTTGCGGCCCGGCTCGCCGTGGATACCGACGCCGAGCTCCACCTCATCATCTGCGAGGTCAAAGGAAGGCTTGCCCACGTGCGGCACGGTGCAAGCGCTCAGTGCTGCGCCCATGGTCGCGGTGTTCTCCACGACCTTCTTCGCCACTGCCGTGACAGCAGCTAGATCATCACCGCGCTCAGCGGCTGCACCTGCCAGCTTCTCCACGAGCAGCGTGCCCGCCACACCGCGACGGCCTGCAGTGTAGGTGGAATCCTCCACCGCCACGTCATCATCCACGATTACCTGGCTGACCTCAATGTCATCGAACTCCGCCAACTCAGCCGCGGTATCGAAATTGAGGACATCGCCGGTGTAGTTCTTCACGATGTAAAGCACACCCGCACCCGCATGGACCTCGTCGGTCGCCGCCTGGATCGCATCCGGCGTCGGCGACGTAAACATCGCGCCTGGCACCGCGGCATCCAACATGCCGTGGCCCACGAAGCCTGCGTGGAGCGGCTCATGTCCCGAGCCACCACCAGAGACAATCGCAACCTTGCCCTGTTCCTTCTTCTGCGCACGCGCCACAAACAGCGGCTCAGTAAAGCGCTTGACGATGTCGCCGTGTGCCAGCGCGAAGCCCTCCACAGACTCCGCCACTACGTTCTCCGGTGAGTTGATGAGCTTTTTCATCACGTATCTCCTTGGGATGTCGAATTAACCCAATTTCACTGGTTATAACAGTGCCGAGCCTACACGCGGATCCGCATAGATGAACGCAAACTTAAGAAAATGGAGACGCCGAAAATACCCGTCTACAAATCAAAAAATATTCCCAGCTCACTACGTCGAATTTCGACATAACACTCGAGAGTACACAGCCCCGCTGCCGCGGATGCATGGATAGACTCTGGTGTCATGAATGCCTTCACGCCCGCCCTTGCGGCCTTCCTGGACAGTTCAAGCCCCATCGATCTGCTTCAGTGGGTCTCTGCGATCCTGTCCCTGGATGACGATTTCTCGCAAAAGCCTGCCGAGTTCTTTGAAGCCATGTGGGATAACCCCGCCCCAGAGACGACCGCGGTACTCTGGGCCGCCGCCCTGCTGGATGAAGATAAAGAGCGCGTAAAGCTCCATCGCGCTGAGCTCGCCCGGCGCGATGACTTACCGCAGGAACCGACCTGGCTTGCTCACCTTGAGCAAGCCAGCGTAGTCAACGTCATCGAGGCTACGCAGTACTACGGGGATGTCCATTACTACACTCTCGAGCTATCCGTCCCGCACTCTGCGCCCCTGACGGTGAATGTCTCCATTGACCTAGCAGGCGGCAATGGCTCGATTTATGACTGTTTCCTCACCGAGGCCAATGCACAGCAGGTTATGGAGATCATGTCCAAGGATGAGTCCATGGAGAGCTTCGGCCCTACGAGCCAGGAGGGCCTGGCCGATTTCCTCAGCAACGCCATCTGGCTAGATGAGATCACAGTCGACGACGGCCCTGGTGAAAGCTGGCCTACCACCCGTCCGCTGCTGCGCTGGGTGCTCTCGCTACTAGATAATGTCCCTGCTACTGTCTCCAGTCCCGGTATCATCGGCCGCCGTATTCGTCTTGAAGAAGGCGATAATTCCGAAACTGAAGAAACATTGGCCGCCTTCCTGGATGCCGTTCCGCTTAAGAAGGAGGAGGCCGATGCTACCGAGACGCTACTCAGCATCACAGCCAATTACACCATGGCCGACCTCTACCACTGGTCCCCACTACGTGTGGAAAAAGCTCTGACCCTCGTAGCCCGCAAAGTCATAGCCCGTGACTCGTTCCTCCGGTGCTTCCCACGCGTCCTCACCAAGTTCGTCACCTGGACCGGCGAAGTCGCAGGACGCCCCGCCCACATCCAAAGGCAGCTCGACTCAGCACTAAAGGAAGAAGGAAAGCGCTTCCGCAGGGAACTCCAAGCACAATCCGACTTCGGTTCCTATGGCTACGGCCCAGATGCCATCGGCCTCGGCCCTGGCATGCCCGACCCCGAGACCTCCCGCTTCGACGCACAGCTCGACGATTCCCCTCTCCCCTCCGAGGACACCAAACTCAGCGCCCTAGCCCCAGACGTTATCGCTGGTGTAAAGCAATGGGACGCACTTATCACCGAGTGGTTTAACGATCACCCAGAGATCGATCCGGAACTGCTAACATCCACTCGCCGGCTCCTGAGCGCCCTAGCCCACGACAAGCCGAAGCAATTTAGCTCGACCAACGCCACAGTGGAGCGCAGCGTCGCCGCACTTCTAATCGCGGTCTCCGAGATCAACGCCGTGCCATTCGTAGTCGCCCAGATCCAACGTGACTTCGATTTACGCACCAGCCCCCGCTCGCGTGCCGATACCCTCCACAACTATCTTTACGATGCCGCCATCCACTCCGGCCGCCCCTTGAGCGGCTACCTCATCTCTCAAACACGACAGAGCATGATGAGGAATGCAGGGCTCTACTAATGGCTCAAGTCATCCACCCCGGCTGCACAACATCGCCACCATTTGGAAGTGGAGAACTCATGTGTAGTCCATAATGGACACCATGTCTGCTTTCGGTGAAGTCCTAGCCCAGCTCCGTGAAAATCAGCCTCAAGGCTCGTACGGCATTAAGTTCGAAAAGTTAATGGTCAACTACTTCCGAACCGATCCCGTCCTCCAGGAGCAGTTCTCGGAAGTCAGCCGTTGGAGCGATTGGGAGTTCAACGGCGGTAAGCAAGACACCGGCATCGACCTCGTTGCCCGGCGCGCCGATGACGACGCGTGGGTTGCCATCCAGTGCAAGTTCTACAAGCCGGATACCTATATTCAGAAGCGTCACCTCGATTCCTTCTTTGAGGCATCCGGACACTCGTTTACTACAGACAAGGGCACAGAATCCTTCGCACAGCGGATCATCATCTCCACGTCGGAGCGATGGTCAAAGAATGCTGAAGCGATGCTGGAGCACCAGCTCATCCCGACCAACCGTATCGGCACGGCAGCGATTGCAGAATCCCCTATCGACTGGGATGTGACCTTCCCGGGTTCTGAGATCGAAATTAACCTCACCCGGCGCGAGGTTTTCTCCCCGCGCCCGCACCAGCAAGAAGCGATCTCGAAGGCTATCGCAGGCTTTGAAACACACGACCGTGGAAAGCTCATCATGGCGTGCGGTACGGGAAAGACGTTTACCGCCCTGCGTCTGGCGGAGCGCTTCGCGGAGCTCAACGGCAACAAGGCCCGCGTCCTCTTCCTCGTTCCCTCCATCTCCTTGCTCTCGCAGACGTTAAAAGAATGGACCGCACAGAACCAGGAGCACCTGCCGCTGAAGTCCTACGCAGTCTGTTCGGATACGAAGGTCTCCAAGAAGGCTGAAGACATTGCCTCCTATGACTTGGAGGTTCCGGTCTCTACCAACGGCAAGAACATTGCCGAGCGCACCGCGCAGGGCAAGCGTCGTGCCGGTATCAACGTCATCTTCTCCACGTACCAGTCCATTGAGGCCATTCACGAGGCCCAGGAACTCGGCATGGACGACTTCGATCTCGTCATCTGCGATGAAGCTCACCGCACCACCGGCGTCACCCTCGCCGGGGAGGATGCCTCCAACTTCGTGAAGATTCACGACGAAAAATACATCAAGGCTAGCAAGCGTCTCTACATGACCGCGACTCCCCGCCTGTTCGATGACAACATAAAGGGCAAGGCCGCTGAGCATTCCGCGGAGCTTGCCTCCATGGATGACGAGGCCATCTACGGCCCCGAGTTCTACCGCCTCGGCTTCGGCGAGGCCGTGGACAAGGGTCTACTCACCGACTACAAGGTTCTCGTCATGACCGTCGAGGAAGACATCGCCGCCGACGTCCTCGCTACCAACCCCACCAACGAAATCAACCTCACCACTGCCTCTGCCATGATCGGCGCGTGGAACGGACTCGCGAAGCGTTCGGGTGCCGAGCAAGACACCAAGTCCGGCTTTGAAGCGAACGCCCAACCCATGCGCCGCACCGTTGCCTTCGCCAAGGACATCAAGGCCTCGAAGACCATCCAAGAGACCTTCCCCACGCTCATCCGCCAGTACCAGGAGCAGCTCAAGGACCACGCCGCCACCAACGACGTCAGCCTGCTCAACATCGATCTTCAGGTCGCCGTCGAGCACGTCGATGGCACCATGAACGCCCTCGAGCGCGGCAATAAGATCTCGTGGCTTGAGTCCTCCATCCCCGAAGACGAAACCCGCATCCTTACCAACGCTCGCTGTCTCTCCGAGGGCGTCGACGTGCCCGCCCTCGACAGTGTCATCTTCTTCCACCCGCGCAACTCCATGGTCGACGTCGTCCAGTCCGTCGGCCGCGTCATGCGCAAAGCCGAGGGCAAGGACTATGGCTACATCATCCTGCCCGTCGCCATCCCGCCGGGAGTCTCCCCGTCCCAGGCGCTCAATGACAACACGCGCTTCCGCGTGGTCTGGCAGATCCTCAACGCTCTGCGCGCCCACGATGACCGCTTCAACGCGAAGGTCAACTCGATTGCGCTCAACGAGAAGACGGAACTCCCGATTGTTCCGATTCCCGTTCCTAAGCCCTCGCCTGACCAAGAATCCGACGAAGAAAAGGCTCGCCGCGCACGCCAAAAGCTCAATGCGGGAGATCGGAGGTCATCAGGTGAGCCAGAACACCGCGGAGGTGAAAAGGAACAACTCACCGCGGAGCAGATGACGCTGTTCTCTCTCGAGGCCTGGCAGGAGGCCATGTACGTCAAGCTGGTTGACAAGGTCGGCACGCGCACCTACTGGGAAGACTGGGCTGACGATGTCGCCACGATCGCCGAAGCACAAATCGCTCGCATCAAGGCACTCATCAATGCTGCGGACGACACGATCCGCAAGGAATTCGAGGTCTTCATCGAGGGCCTGCGCGGGAACCTCAACGACTCGATTACCGAGGACGAAGCCATCAGCATGCTCTCGCAGCACCTGATCACTGCCCCGGTCTTCAACGCTCTCTTCACCGAGCATGACTTTGCCGCACACAACCCGGTCGCCCGCGTCATGCAGCGCATGGTCGACGCGCTCTCGGACGCCAAGCTCGAGTCGGAAACCGAGTCTCTGACGAAGTTCTACGAGTCGGTCCGCATCCGCGCCTCCGAGGTCTCCTCCGCTTCCGGCAAGCAGCAAGTGATCAAGGACCTCTACGAACGATTCTTCCGCAAAGCTTTCAAGAAACAGTCCGAGGCCCTCGGCATTGTCTACACTCCAGTCGAAATCGTCGACTTCATCCTCCGCTCCGCCGATCAAATCTCCCGCTGGCACTTCGGCAAGGGGCTCACCGACGAAGGCGTCCACATCCTCGATCCGTTTACGGGCACCGGCACGTTCATGGTCAGACTCCTCCAGTCGGGTCTCATCGAACCGGAGGACCTCGCCCGCAAGTACGCTGGCGAACTCCATGCCACCGAGATCATGCTGCTCGCCTACTACGTCGCCGCAGTCAACATCGAGACGACCTACAACGCTCTCCAAGCCGAACGCGCCCAGCGCAACAATGAGCCTGAACCCGCGTACGTCCCCTTCGACGGCATCGCACTTGCCGATACCTTCCAGATCCACGAAGAAGGCGACATCCTCGACCTCACAGTCTTCAAGGAAAATAACGCTGCGATCGAGCGCCAAAAGTCCGCGCCGATCAACGTCATCATCGGCAACCCGCCCTACTCCGTAGGCCAGACGAGCGCGAACGATAACAACCAAAACCTCAAGTACCCGACTCTCGACAAACGTATCGAGGAAACCTTCGCCGCCAACTCGTCCGCTACAAATAAGAACTCCCTCTATGATTCGTACCTCCGCGCATTCCGCTGGTCCATAGACCGACTCGGTACCCACGGTGTCATGGCTTTTGTATCCAACGGCGGATGGATCGATGGCAACACCGCCGACGGCGTGCGTCTTTCGCTAGACGATGAACTCAGCGACATTTACGTCTTTAATCTCAAAGGCAACATGCGCAAAGCAGACTGGAAACGAGAAGGCGGGCAAGTTTTCGGCGGTGGTAGTCAATCCACAATAGCCATCATCATCGCCGTAAAACGCGAAATCCCAGACGATGTCTGTATCCACTACCGCGATATTGGCGACTTCCTCAGTGCAGACGAAAAACTTGCGATTGTTGATCGCTCCACGCTCGATAATGTCGAGTGGCAAATTATTGACCCCAATATTTACGGTGACTGGCTTGACCAGAGAGACGAAGATTTTGAAAGTTGGCCAGCTATCGGCGACAAAAAGAAAACCGCTAGCGCCAAAATATTTAACGCCTTCGGTGCTGGGCTGCAGACTAACCGCGATTCGTGGGTATATTCTTCGAGCAAAAACGAACTTGGCAGTCTGATTGAAACACTTACCAGTAACGTTGCGGTGGCTACCGAGAGCTGGAATAAGTGGGCCACGAATACAAAGATAACTAAGGCCAACGAGTCAACTGTGGCTCAGTTCCTCACAGAATATCCCGAGCTCTCCGACCCTCATTTCATTAAATGGTCACGCAGTCTCCGTCAACATGTTGCAAAAGGCGAGCCCGCAGTAATCCACAGCGATGGATTCACGACTGGTTTGTACAGACCATTTAACAAACAACGCGTATATTTCGACAGCTACCTTAACCACGAACGAAGCCAATTACCCCGCATGTTCCCCACCCCATTACATGCCAACTTCGGGTATTACGTCGTAAATCCTGGTAGTGCAAAGCCGTTCGCATCAATTGCTACAGATCTAATCCCGGATCTTGCTATGTGGGGCTCGAATGCCGGCCAATTCTTCCCCCGCTGGACTTGGGAAACGGTCAAGGCGCCGGAGGGTGAGCTGGCCTTTGGGATGGGGGCATCGGAAGGCTCGGCGCCTGGTACCGAAGGAGAAATCCTCGATGGGTACCGGCGCGTGGACAACATCACGGACGAGATTCTTGGGATTTACCGCGAGGCGCTGGGCTCGGATGTGACGAAGGATGACATCTTCTACTTCGTCTACGGGCAGCTGCACGACCCCGGATACCGGGAGAAGTACGCCGCGGACCTGAAGAAGATGTTGCCGCATATCGAGACGCCGACGTCACGGGCGCGGTTCGACCAGCTGGCTGCCGCCGGCCGGGAGCTGATGGACCTGCACGTGAACTACGAGGACGTGGATCCGTGGCCGGTGGCAGTGGATGTGAAGGCATCGGAAGACGAGTCCGACCGCGAGACTTGGCGCGTGCAAAAGATGAAGTGGGCGAAGAAAAAGGACTCAGAGACGGGTAAGAACGTCAACGACGTTACGACTCTCGTCTACAACAAGTCCGTGACCGTGCGCGACATTCCGGCTGAGGCGGACGAGTACATGCTCGGCTCGCGGTCCGCGTTGGCGTGGATTATTGACCGGTACCAGGTGAAGAAGGACAAGGCATCGGGAATCGTCAACGACCCCAACGACTGGGCTGACGAGGTGGGAAATCCGCGGTACATCGTGGACCTCATCGCGAAGGTTACGCGCGTGGCGGTGAAGACTGTACGAATCGTCGAAGGAATCAGAGAGGTTGGCGAAAATAAGTAGCTCTGGGGGACATGCCATCGATTAAACCGGGGTCGAGCCTGCGCCTCAGTACAGCGCGGGCGCTTCCTCTTTTTAGTCTCTGAAAGAATCATTTCAAGGCCACCAATTCTGCTCGGCGAGACAGAGTATGTCTCGCACATGCAGGTGACAGGCCGAGGCTAGCTGTATGTCGTAATGTCAGGTAATATAAGTTCCAACTTTTGCCTCAGACTTTCGCCGATAAGGAAAGGTGGACAGAGCCATGAATCGCAAAGACGCAGCACGTAAGCGTCTTCTTGAAAGCGCTCAAGAGTCTGCCGCCTCTGTCGAAGTACTTAGCGACAACGAACTTGCTACAGCAGCCTACCGTCAGCTTCTCCGCACAATCGATGCTCAATCTGAGCCCCTTGATCCCGGTGCTGCGGAAGCGTTTGCTCATGAAGAAATCGCCACTATGCGAATGGAAAAGAGGACCCGTACCGCCTTGGGAGCAGGTAAGTGACCGAAGAGCTTCAACAGATAGCAGCACACAGAAAGTTGCGTCTGGTTGTTGATACTAACCTCTTTATATCGTCTTTGCTGTCACCTCGCGGCTCCGTGCGCGCGCTGATTGAAGCATGTTTTGCAGGAAAATTTGAGCTGCTCTACTGCGAACGCCTTCTCCAGGAGATTGAAGACGTTATTTCTAGAGCAAAATTTCGGAAGCACTTCACTGTAGAAGAAGGCCTATCCCTTATCGATGCCATCGTCCTTGTCGGGACAGAGGTTCCGGACCGCGAGGAGCAAAAACTACCGCGAATCTGCGATGACCCCGATGACAACTTCCTTTTCGCTCTCTACGAAGACGGTAACGGAGACCTCCTTGTTAGCGGCGACAAAGATGTCCGCAAAGCCGCAGTCAGCGCACTTTGGGTTACCAGCGCCGATGGCAAAATGGCAGCCACTCTCCTAGAGAATAGGAAGGCTTGGGGATCCGAACTTCTCAGAGGTGATAGTGAGAGCGGATGGGAGGCTATCGAAGCAGCGGGAAATCGGGCTATTTTCAACGCCGTTAATTTCCTATTCGAGGTAATAGAGGGCATTAAGTCCAAAAAATTTGACCGTGAACTACTCGCCCAAGCCGTTGTCCCCGGCACCGCAACTGCGTGGCTTGATGACTTCGAATCAGCTCAGTCATTGTTAACGAACCGCGCATTCGGTACTCACCCGATTATCATCTCGCCCGAGATTGTTGCCATCAAACTGGTGCCTGATCTTGGAGATTCCTACGTCGCGCTGCGGCCGACTGCACCGATCGAAAACGCCGTTTTCCTCACACTTGAGCGTTGCCCAGACCTTCTCGATAACAAAGGGAACGACGCTCTCGGCCTTGATGGTTGGAGAGCACACAGCATAGGGCCACGATTCTTACAGCCCAATGAAGTCCGGCCTCCAACGGATGCAGTACGCAAGAAGGCAGTTCAGTCGCTACGCGGTTCGCGAAACTAAGCAAGCCCCAGAAAACAGATCACCATAATTTTCGACCCCTTTGGAGTCTTTCACGCGCACACCTTTCGTTAATTTTTATGCAGAGTTCTCTCTTCAGTTCCTAATCAGCCTTTCGGCTGCAGGCAGGCGTTGCGCCCTATATCGTTGAAAGGATTGATTCACGTGCACCATTAGCGAGGGGAGCCGCAGCCGCATGAAGGGCGAAGTCAAACAGGCATATACCATTTTCGACAGCGTCGAGAAAGAACTCATTATCCCTGTTTATCAACGCAATTACGACTGGTCAAAGAAGCAATGTGAGCGACTATTCGACGACCTGGAAACTCTGATTACGGAGAACAGAGAACGTCACTTCTTCGGCTCGATCGTTGGCAACCCCGAGACATCGTTCAAGTGGGTCGTTATTGATGGCCAACAGCGCCTCACCACGCTGAGTCTCTATATCCTCGCGCTCACTCACCTGTTGGATACCGGTGTCGTAACCTCCAAAGACCCCGAACTCGCACGGCGGTTGCGTACTAGCTATCTCATGAAAAACAGCTCGACCAACGAACCAAAATTCAAGCTCAAACCTGTAAAGAACGACGCGACCGCTTACAAGCGTTTGTTCGGCGATGAGTCGATGTTCATCGAGGACAGCAACCTCACGGCAAATTACCGGTACTTCCTCGAGCGAATGAACAAGACCAAGCTCACCGGCGATCAACTGTGGAACGCCATCGAGCGACTTGACCTCATGATTCTCGATCTAGAGTCGCACGATGATCCACAACGCATCTTCGAATCTCTCAACTCGACAGGCCTTGCGTTGAGCGAAGGCGACAAGATTCGCAATCTCATACTCATGGGCTGCGAGCACCAGTTACAGACGACGCTGTACGAGAACTACTGGAATCCGATGGAGAAGAATATTTGGTACCTCACGGACTGGTTCATCCGCTGGTACCTAACAATCAAATTGTCGCGGACTCCCAAGCGCAACGAGGTCTATGACGAGTTCAAGGCATACTTCAAAAAGCAAAGTTCCGATGTCCAGACGGTACTCGCCGACATGTACGAGTATTCCCAGTTCATGCGCGAGATCTGTGGATCCGACACGAAGAATGCCGCGCTGGACGCACAGCTCGAACGATTTAATTTCATCCGCGGCGATGTTCTGCTTCCGCTTCTCTTGCCGTTGTATCGCGACGTCAAGCTTGGCAAGCTTTCAAGAAACGAATTTTCGCGCATCATTCGACTACTGGAGATCCATATCTTCCGCCGTACGGTCGCTTCTGTTCCGACGAACTCGCTCAACAAGGTCTACGAGACCATGTACAACGACATGCGGAAGATTCGTGGAGAGAAAGATACGGCGTACGACGTGCTCACCTATCTGCTCCGACGCCGCGACGGATCGTCCGGACGCATTCCCAGCGACGAAGAATTTAGCGCTGAGTTCCGCACCCGCAATATGTACAACATTCACAAAAATGTGCGCGCTTATCTTTTCGATGTTCTCGAAAACGGGGATTCCAACGATACGAAGGACATCGCAACCGCGCTCGAGAACGGCAATATCAGTGTCGAGCACATTATGCCGCAGACGCTCAATGCGCAGTGGAAAGAAGAACTCGGAGAGGACTTTCAGGAGATCCATCAAACGTGGGTAAACCGCATTGGAAACCTCACTGTCACTGGTTACAACTCCGCGTACTCCAACTCCAATTTCATTACCAAGCGTGACCGTGAGAAAGGCTTCCGAGAAACCGGTTATCGCCTCAATGACGATGTAAAGACGAAGGACAAATGGGACCGGGCAGCTATGGAGCAGCGTACCGACGCACTTTTGCGCCGCGCTCTCAACTACTGGTACCTCCCCAATTCCGACTTTATCCCCAAGCGCGAAGTGCTCCCTACTGAGCCGATGGGCGACGATGCGAGCTTCACTGGGCGCTCGATCAGCGCCTTCGAATGGGAAGGCATCAAGATCCCTGTCAAAACCTGGGCCGAGTTCGTCCACATGCTGCTTAAGTTGATGGCCGAACGCTACCGCACGGAACTGATAAACTTCGTCGAACAAGCATCAGGAACTCTCGTGCTTACTAAGTCCGGCTACGCGTACTCGAGCCGAGTGCGTGAAGTTGATGCAGGTCTGGGCGTCGTCCTGTCTACATCGACCGATCAGAAAATTTCCTTCCTCCGTAGACTCTTCGATCATCTTCAACTAGATACCAACGAGGTCATCCTCACGCTGAGGAAGACAGCAGGCGAATCACAACGCAACGAGGAAGAAGCCGAATCGAAATACTCTGCACTCACCGTGTTCAAGAGCATGGCGGACGATTTTGGTTCCCAGAACATCACTCCAGAAGACACGCAGCAATTCGAGAATCAATTTGCTGAAGCGTTGGAGAAGTTCCGTCCAGATGAACCTGCCACTGTACTGGGAACGAAACCGCTTTCAGAGCTTGAGACAGCTGAGGGAATTGCAGCTGCCAGCGCCGCGGAGATTATTGCGGCTATCTGTCTAACCTACGACAAGCCGCCGGTGTATTTCCCCAACGCAATGTTCCACGCCATTGCAAACGGACACATGTCAATGTGGCTTGCGCGACTTGAAGACATTGATGCTGCCGTGGACGAGAACCACTAAAGCATAAGACACCACGTTCGTTGGGAACATCGAATCTTCCGATTAATCACGGCGCCCTTCACCTCGGGCGCCGACGGCGGAGTGGGCGACAGTGCGGGCGGCATCGGCAAGCGCGATGAGTTTGATAAGCCAATCTTCGACCTTGACGGTGTCGTCTTCCTCGCTCGGGGAGGCGGGGTTGAGGACGAACTCCATCCGCTGCGCGGAGTTGACGACCGAGGTGGGAAGAGCGGTCTCACGCACGAGCTTATCCTGCGCCGCCTTCGCCGCGTAGTACGGGAACTTCGTATTCTCGGGCTTGTCGAGGTTAGTGATGGACAGGAAGACGAGATGGCCCACGCCGGTGTGCGGGCACGCGTCAATAATGCGGCGCATGACGGTCGCCTCAGCGCTCCTCGTTCCCGTAATCGCGATGGCGACTTATGCAACCAGCTTCAGCAGCATCGATAACAGGGCCTGGCTCAGCTTTGCGTTCCTAGCGTTGTACTTTTCGGGCACCGTCCCGCTCGTGAAATCCATGGTGCGTGAGCGCAAGACGCCAGGTTTCACGCAGTTCTCCATCCTCTTCCACGCCGCCTGCGCCATCGCTTTTGCCGCAATAGTCGTAGCGCTGCTAACCAAAGAGTTTCTCAACATCTTTACCGCTACAGGGTTTAGTGCCTTCGGCCATCACATAATCTGGCAGGCAGCACTAATGGAACTAACTCTCATTGTGATGGTTACTTTGTGGTGAGCGCCGCGGTCACACTATTGAGGCGCGGGGCCTACTGCATCGACAATGAGCGCAATATCATCCTCGGAGTAGTCGGCATGAGCTGTAAGTCTTAGCAATGCCTGTCCGAGCGGTACCGACGGATAGCGGATCGGAGAAACAATTACTCCCCTTTCAGCCGCCTGTGCCGCACACTCCATAGCTGCGTCCTCAGCGCCTACTGGCAAGACGATAATAGGTGCGGGCGAGTCCGCCACTTTCCATCCGTTCGCCCGCAGACGCTGCCGAAGGTTGTGCACGACGCGGGCAAGCCGTGGCACATGCGAAGGAACAAGAGCTAACGCCGCACTAATAGCAGCCGCCTGCGATGGTGGCATGGACGTTGAGAAGATATAGCTGCGGCAGCGTTGGCGGCATAGCTCGATAAGTGGCTCACTGCCCACGACGAAAGCGCCCGCCACACCTAGGGCTTTGCTAGCGGTACCGATATAGATATCCGGCAAAGGTAAATCGAAATGCTCACAAACGCCGCGTCCATTTCTGCCAAGTGTGCCGATCCCGTGCGCGTCATCGATCATCAACCAGGCGTTGTAATCCTGAGCAAGTTCCTGAAGCGCATGGAGATTCGCAAGCTCGCCGGACATGGAAAATACGCCGTCACTGACAATCAATCGGCGCTCTGATGCATCGGCAGCAAGCTGCTCTTCTAAGGTTTTCACGTCGAGGTGCGGATAAACAGATGACCGGATCCCTTGGTAGCTCGACTTGGCCAGCCGGATGCCGTCGATGATGCTCGCATGATTATCAGCGTCAGAGAAAATAGAAAGTCTCTCGCCACAATCTCGCGCAGCTGCAGCAAGCGCAGGGATTACTCCCATGTTGGCGTGGTAACCCGAACCGAACACGAGCGCTGCCGGCGCACCGACAAAACCAGCCAGATCACGCTCGAGCGCGACATGATAATCACTCGTACCCGTAGTCAGTCGCGATCCTCCCGACCCCACCCCGGCGCGCAGCGTTGCTTCGTGGGCTGCGTCGGCAAGCGCGCGATTCGCCCCGAGCCCCAGGTAATCAGACGATCCCGCAAGCAGCGTTTCACGCCCATCGACCACGGTGCGCGGACTTTGACTACCGCTAATGACCCTTTCGACTCTTTCCAGACCACGCTCACGCCACGAAGCATTAGAACTGCATGCCCAGTCTTCCAGGCTCATTGCCAAGAACCTTCCACGAGGACAGGCTTTTCACGCAGCCACTGCTCTGTCGCCGGAAGTGCACTAAGTGCGCCTGAATAGAACAAGACACGTCCGCCTTGTTTCCCGCCTTCAGCCTTGACGTTGTGCAAAGCCGTATAGGAACCTTCGACCGCAACATAACCCGTGGTGTAGCTCGGGTCATCGGAAATACAGACTTCCGCGACAATGCCCGGCGCAGCAAGAGCCTTGGATGCTAAAGCAACGGCATCAGCCCGATGGTTCTTCGACTCGGCGCAAAAGGAATCAGCCCAATCAAATGTTCCCACCCGAACGCCACGTTGCCCATGAGTGTCTAGACGCTCGCCGGTTTCAGCACAGACGATGCTCGCACCGCGCATATCGCGGGTGCGGTACAGAAGCTCGATACCTCGGCGGGCTGCGCTCTCGGAAACTCGGTTGCCCTTAGCGAGCACGGCTATCATCGCTGTTTGTGCAGACTCCGGGTTCTCGCAGTCCCGTGTACTCACCTTCAAGGCACTGACATGAGCAATGTCGCTTGCTGCAACCACCCTCGTAGCGATATTGATGGAATCCGGCACGCCCTTTTCGTGCCGCAACGCACGAGTAGCAAGCTCTGAGCTCACACGAGGAACAAGGTGCGGTTCTACGATGCGTTCTGCACCCGAGATATGCCTACCTTCAAGGCTTGCACGCATCTTGATACTCATCAGCACAGTCGAGGTTTTTGCCATGCAGGTATCGTAGCCCAGCATCTTGAACACCGTTCAATAATTATCAAACAGGGTTAATCCCCTCTCCTAGTTCCGCTCGGAAACGCACTTACCGACGCCAAGTGACAGAGCGACTTCCACGAGACATTAAGAACCCCCACGTGCCTTCCAACCACATATGTGGTCGGGGCTCGTGGGGGTTGCTTAGTGCGATGTGTGGGTATTTCCCCTACTGCTGTGCTGCGGTGCCTAGGCTATCCTCCATGCAGGCCTGCTGCTGAGCAGGGTCCTGCATCTCCAAGCACTTGTCGGCGCCGGTCTCACCGAGGAACGCGACGCCGAGGGCCATGACGGCGATGGAGCCAGCGAGGGCCAGGATGGAAGTAACCAGGCCGACGATGGACATCCAGGTGCGGCGCAGCTCCTTCGGGCGCTTGCCGCCAACGACCAGCGCGATGATGGAGACGATGATGCCGATTGGGCCAAGCAGGAGCGGCGGAACAATCAGCAGCAGGGACAGCAGCGCGATGATGCCGATGACCATCGCCCAGATAGCAACGGCGTTCTTCTTTGCCGGCTGGCTGTCAGCACCAGCGTAGGCCGGGTAGCCGGTGCCAGCGGCGGTTGCGTTAGCGTCCGTGGCGTATGCGTCGTGAGCGCGCTCCTCGTTGGCCTTGGAGGTTGCCTCACCGTAGGACGGCAGCTTGCTGGTGCTGTCGCTGCTAAATGGGTTCTTTACGTTGTCCGGGTTCTCTGGGTTGTTCAGGTTGTTCGGATTCTCTGGGTTGTTCGGGGTGGTCATGTGGTTGGCCTCCTTGGGGCAGCCCTAACTGCGTGCTCTTTATCGAATATGTGCGTTTAATAACTTATACGTTTGCAATCGCTTCCGGCCACGTTACTTACGAAACCTGTGAAATCACTGGCAACCTAGTTTTGAGTAGAGCCATTCAAAGAATCTTCCATGCAGGCTTGCTTTTGCGCTGGGTCATCGATGGTCGTGCACATTTCAGGGTCAGGCGTCATCGTCCAACCAATGTGCGTATACAAGTAAATCGAGAAAGCAACGGACAAGATTAAAGCGATAATTGAGGTAATCAAGCCGGCGATGGACATCCAGGCGCGGCGCAGCTCTTTTGGTCGCTTCTTGCCTTTTAGCAATGCGATGATGGAGACGATGATGCCAATCGGCCCCAGCAGCAGCGGTGGAACAACTAGGAACAAAGACACCAGCGCAATGATGCCGATAACGAGAGCCCAAACAGCGATCACGCTCTTCTTTTCGGCTTGAGGTTCACCGACAACACCACCGGCATAGGCTGGGTATGCCGTGCCCTCGGTACTGTCGGAATTCTTCTCATTGCCCGGGGTGTGAGGGTCGTTCGGGGTGGTCATACGCTTGGCCTCCTTGAGTACAGCCCACAAGCCTTAATCGTGTTATTGCTCATCGTTCTATTACTTTTGACTACTGCTTTTGACCAAGTTACCCACGCTGGGTGCGCTCCACGCTAGGAGTGCACCGCGTCGCGTCACCTACCACTTGCGCAGGTACTCGATGCGCTGGCGCAGTTGCTCGGCGTCGCAAAGCGCGGTGGGTGGGCCGCCGCAGGCCTTGCGAACCTCAGTGTGAATGGCGCCGTGGGGGCGGCCGGTGCGCTGCGCGGTAATGGAGACAACGGTGTTGAGTTCCTTGCGCAGGTTGCCAATCTCATCTACTACGCCGGTGGATTCTTGGTTGTTAGTTGGTTCCTCACGGCGCTTCGGGGCGTACTGCATGCCGTAGAGCTTGCGGCGCTGTTCCTCAGCGGCCTCAGCAGCCCGGCGCGCCTTCTCCTCTGCTTCGCGGCGGTCGAGTTCCTCCGACTGCTTCTTGCGCAACAGGTCCTTGACCTGGTCGGCGTCGAGAAGCCCGGGGATGCCCAGGAAGTCCGCATCGACGTCTTCGGTGATATCGCCGGTGTTGAACTGCGAGCCGTTAAACAGCAAGCCGGAAAATTCCGCCTCAGCGCCGAGGGCCTCGTAGGAGGGCTCGAGCATGTCGGGCTCAGACTTCTTAGTATTGGCCTCCGCCAATAGCTCGTCGTCCCAGCCCTCTTTATCGGGGCCCTTTTCCTCACCCAGGACATGGTTGCGTTCCTTTTCCATGTTCTCAGCCAGGCCCAGCAGCACCGGCACGGAAGGCAGGAACACCGAGGCGGTCTCACCGGGCATACGCGATCGCACGAAGCGGCCGATTGCCTGCGCGAAGAACAGCGGAGTCGAGGCCGAGGTGGCGTAAACGCCCACCGCTAGGCGCGGGACGTCGACGCCCTCAGACACCATGCGCACTGCCACCATCCACTCGTCGGTGGACTTGGAAAACTCCTCAATGCGGTCCGAAGAGCCCGGGTCATCGGACAAAATCACGGAGACCGGGGTCGAGGAAAGCTGCTTCAGCAGCTTCGCGTAGGCACGCGCGGTCTGCGTATCGGTAGCAAGCACCAGGCCGCCGGCGTCCGGCATGTTGCGGCGCATCTGCATAAGGCGCGTGTGTGCGGCCTGCAGCACCGCCGGGATCCACTCGCCCTTCGGGTCCAGCGCCGTCTTCCATGCACGGGCTGTCTGCTCAGGGTTCAAGATATCGCCCAGACGCGCGGCGTATTCCTCACCCGCGGAGTCACGCCAGCGCGCCTCGCCCGAGTAAGACAAGAACACAACGGGGCGCACGACGCCGTCGCGAAGCGCATCGCCATAGTTATAGGCGTGATCCGAGCGAGAGACCAGGTGGCCCTCACCGTCCTCCTCGTAGCGCACGAAAGGAATCTGCGAGTCATCCGAACGGAAAGGCGTACCGGTAAGCGCCAAGCGATGCTCGACGTCGTCATAAGCCTCGCGCACGCCGTCGCCCCAGCTCTTGGAGTCACCGGCGTGGTGGATCTCATCCAGAATCACCAACGTACGGCGCGCCGAAGCCACCGCGCGGTGCTTGAACGGGTGCATGCCCACCTGGGCATAGGTCACCACGATGCCATCCATCGCCGGGTTCACGGCAGAAGAATTCGAGAAGTTCGGATCCAGCGCCAAGCCCACGCGCGCGGCTGACTGGGACCACTGAATCTTCAGGTGTTCAGTAGGCACCACGACGATGACGCGCTCGACCGTGCGGTCTTCCATCAGCTCCGTGGCAATGCGCAGCGCGAAGGTGGTCTTACCCGCGCCAGGCGTTGCCACGGCCATGAAGTCCTGCGGCTTCTTGGCGAGGAACTTGTCGAGGGCGGCCTGCTGCCAGGCGCGTAGCTTTCCGTTGTTGGCGAATCTTCTGGGGTTGCGGGACACAGAATTACTCACCGGGCGGCTCACTTGCGGCGCAGGCCCTTGTACACGCGCTCACAATCCGGGCATACCGGGGAGCCGGGCTTTGCCTGCTTGGTTACGGGGAAGGTCTCGCCACACAGCGCAACGACGTACTTACCGTTGACTGCGGAGTCCAAAATCTGGTCTTTCTTTACGTAATGAAAGAACTTCGGGGTGTCATCAGAAGTGGACGTGTCCTCGCGGACGTCGGGGCGTTCAATCGTCTTAGTCGTCGTACTCACTCCACCAATCATGCCGCATCGGTGTCGAAGTTCGCACCTCGCCCGTCTACCCTTGTACGCATGTCCCCCAAGAACTCGCGCGATAGGTTAAGCCGAAATTCCTCCGGCACCCCACAAACGGGGCGGCGCGGATGGGCGCGCCCTTTCCGACGCCGCGAAGCCCACCTCATCACCACCGCCCAGCTCTCCCCGGGCCAACAGTTGCATCGGCGCGAAGTCATCTATTCCATCCTGCAGTTTCTGCGCGTGCCCTCCCTCCTCATAGGCGGCGCGCTCATGTACTTCTTCGACGCCTGGCTCGCCGGCACCTTAATTATCGCCGTTACCTTCCCGCTGCCGTGGATCGCCGTGGTAATTGGTAACGCGCAGGGCCAGCGCAAGGACAAGCGCGAAAAGAACATCTATAAGCCGGCGCTTGCCCGCCAGATGGCGCAAATGCAGGCAGAACAACTAGCCCAGCCCAAGCGCGAGGGCATCGAGCAGCGGACTGCCGAGACCATCGAACATGACGACGACTCGCAATAATCGGCATAGATAAACAGATAAAGAAATAAGGCTGGAGAAAAGACGGAGAAAAGACAATGACTAAATTTGGACCTGACTTCAATCCCGAGCTCCCCGTCGCCGCCGTCGCCGCGGAGCTTGGCGAGTTCTTGAGCTCCCACGGTTTCACCGCCGACGGCATCGCTGGGCACTTAGGCCCCGAGTACACCGAGGCGCTTCACCGCGGCGAGCCGGCCGCCGTGGCCCTGGGCGCTGCGGGTGATACCACCTTGGACGCACTAATCCGCCTGTTTATCCTGCACGAGGCCGTGGCTCCGACGCAGCTTTCCGACGTCCTCGGCGCCCGCCTTGCCACCAAGCTCATGGATGCAGGCGTCGCACAACTCGACGAGTCCGGCAATGCCTACATTGCCTATGACATCCGCCCACACATCATCGTCGGCACCAACCGCCTGGTCTTCTCTGACGTGGATGCTTCCCTGGTGGACCACGTCCCGGGCTCCGAGCACGTGCTCGGCGTGGGAGCGGCCAGCCTCTCGCTTTTGCAATCGACGCCGCTTACTCCGGTGGAGACCACATTGGACCTAGGCACCGGCTCCGGCGTGCAGCTGCTCGGCCAGCTTTCCACCGCCGCCCACGTGACGGCCACCGACCTACACTCCCGCGCTCTGGACCTCGCGCGCGCCACGCTGGCCGCCGCAGGCCCCGCGGCAGAAGAAAAGGTCGAACTGCTCCAGGGCTCCTGGTTTGAACCAGTAGCCAGCCGCCGCTTCGATCGCATCGTGGCCAACCCGCCTTTCGTGGTGGGCCTGCCGGAAGTCGGCCACATCTACCGCGACTCCGGGCTAAACCTGGACGGCGCCAGCGAGCTCGTGGTCTCCCAGGCAGTCGAGCACCTCGCACCAGGCGGTAGCGCACACATCTTGGGAGCATGGGTCCACCAAGGCGAGCAGTCCTGGCAGCAGCGCGTGGCCTCCTGGCTGCCGGAAAAGGGCGTGGCCGCCTGGATAATCCAGCGCGACGTCGCCGACCCTGCCCTCTACGTCTCCACCTGGCTCAAGGACGAGTCAGTGGACGTTCGCAGCGACCTCGGCCGCGAGCGTGCCCGGCTTTGGCTTGAGCACTTTAACGAGCACGACGTCACCGGCATCGGCTTTGGTTTTGTGGCCATCCAGCGCATCGACGATGACGAGCCTTCCGACGTCCTCGCCGAGTACATGCCGCAGCCTTTCACCGATCCCCTGGGCCCAGAAGTAGAGGAATACTTCGCGCGCGTGGCCTGGCTCCGAGGTCTTGTCCCGGGCGAGCTAGAGACCAAGCACTTCCAGGTCCGCCCCGGCGTGGCCCGCGAGGACGTGCAGCTTCCCGACGCCGAGTTGGGCATGGGCTTTGCCCCCGCCGCGCTGCGCCTTACCCGCACGGAGGGCCCACGCTGGTCCCACGACGTCGACAAGCACATCGCGGCCATCGTCGCCGGCTTAAACCCAGCGGGGCTCTCCCTTGGCGAGACCATCGAGCTCTACGCCGCAGCCCAGGGCTTCGATGAGGAGGAGCTGGTGGCCTCCGCGCTGCCGGCCATGGTTGACCTCATCCGCCACGGCCTCATCATCCCCACCGAGCTGGCCCCGTTCTGCAACCTTGTAAATGGCGCAGTCGCTGCCGGCCAAACTGCTACTGCTGAGGAGGAAGACTAATGCGCGCAGTTTTAACCCGAGTATCCAGCGCTTCAGTGATCGTAGATGGCGAGGTCGTAGGGGCTATCGACTGCCCAGAAACCGGCGGGCTCCTCGCACTTGTGGGAGTATCACGCGAAGACACTGCAGTAAATACTGCAGAGCTAGAAGCCAAGATAGAGAAGATGGCGCGCAAGATTGCCGAGCTACGCATCCTCGAAGGCGAGAAATCCGTCGAGGAAGCAGGCGCTCCCGTGCTGGTAGTTAGCCAATTTACGCTCTATGGCAAGACTGCTAAGGGACGCCGCCCCTCTTGGTCTGATGCCGCGCCCGGGGATGCAGCAGAGCCTGTGATTGAGAAAATCATTGCAAGACTTCTTGCACGCGGCGTCCACGTTGAGACCGGAAAGTTCGGCGCGATGATGGAAGTTGCATCCGTCAATCAAGGCCCTTTCACCGTTCTGGTGGAAACTTAAAGGGGATCAATTAACCCCAAGGGGCGATTAATACATCCGAGCGCAGGTACTTTTACCTGCGCTTTTTCTTTTTGTCTGTGACGTAGTTCATTGTTTAATTTAGAGTGTTGAACAAAGCACAATCTGGCGCAAAACTCAAATTTTAAGGGAGTGATAAAAAACGTACTTGCAATGCGATAATTTATTATCAAATCTTCTCCAAACAGGCTTATGATAAAGACACAGCGAAGCAACAAGGGCTGAAGCTGCAGGACACAGAGTTAAAAAGTCCAACTGCAGTTGCAAAATTGTAGCCGCGAGAAAATTCTCAAGACTTGCAAAGTTGCGCCAAGCTCTAAGGCTTCGGTCGATCAACTAGAGACATCAAGGAGACCAAAAAATGTCTCACTCAGTCTTGCGGAAAGACACCGCTAACCATCCGGAGAATGAGCCAAACATGCCTGAGAACATGAAGACCTCAAAAGCAGTCAAAGCTGAACAAGCCGCAGGATTCGATCCTGCAGAATCCCCATTCGCCGGCACCACCGGCGCACCGAAGTGGAACAACTCCGACCTAACCTGGATGCTCTCCCTCTTCGGCACCGCAATCGGTGCAGGCGTTCTGTTCCTCCCAATCAACGCCGGCATCGGCGGCATCATCCCGCTCATCATCATGACGGTTGTTGCCCTGCCGATGACCTACTGGGCACACCGCGGCCTGGCGCGCCTGGTTCTCTCCAGCTCCAAGCCATCCGGTGACCTGACCGACGTCGTCGAGGAGCACTTCGGCATCAAGGCAGGCGTGTTCATGAACATCCTGTACTTCCTGTCCGTCTACCCCATCCTCTTGGTCTACTCCGTGACCATCACCAACACGGTTAACTCCTTCTTGGAGCACCAGCTCGGCATCACCCCGCCGGACCGCTGGCTGACCTCCCTGCTGCTCGTCGGCGGCCTCATCCTCATCGTCCGCATGGGCAAGGATGTCATCGTCCACGTCATGTCCTGGCTGGTCTACCCATTCATCGCCGTCCTGGTCCTCCTGTCCATCTACCTCATCCCGAAGTGGAACACCGCACTGTTCGATTCCTTCGACCTGAACGTTGCCCGTGAAGCTTCCGGCCACAGCTTGGGCGTCACCCTGATGCTCCTGGTTCCGGTTATGGTCTTCTCCTTCAACCACTCCCCGATGATTTCCTCCTTCGCAGTTGACCGCCGCGAGACCTACGGCAAGTTCGCTGAGGTCAAGGCGCGCACCACCCTGCTGCGCGCAGAAATCCTCATGGTCGTCGTCGTTATGTTCTTCGTCTTCTCCTGCGCACTGTCACTGTCGCCAGCTGACATGGCAGAAGCAAAAGCCCAGAACATCACCATCCTGTCCTACCTGGCTAACCACTTCGATACCCCGATCATCCAGTGGATTGCACCGATTATCGCAATGATCGCTGTTGCAAAGTCCTTCCTCGGCCACTACCTCGGCGCTGCTGAGGGCTTCGAAGGCCTCATCCTCAAGGGCAACAAGAACCTCGACAAGGACGACGCTGCAACCGCTCGCAAGCTCGGCACCATCACCCTCATCTTCATGCTGATTACCGCATGGTTGACCGCTTGGGCAGACCCATCCATCCTGGGCATGATTGAGACCCTGTGCGGCCCGACGATTGCACTCATCCTCTTCCTCATCCCGATGTGGGCAATCCACAAGGTTCCTGCACTGCAGCGCTTCAAGGGCCAGGCTTCCAACTACTTCGTCTTCTTCATGGGCCTGGTAGCTGTCGCCACCATCCTCTACACCATCGTCCAGGCTTTCTAAACACTAGAAACCCCCGGACCCCCTCTCCCCCTCGGAAGATTCAAGGAAAAGCAATGTTCATCAGCATTTTCGATATGTTCAAGATCGGCATCGGCCCCTCAAGCTCACACACGCTTGGCCCAATGAAGGCTGGTAAGGCGTTCGTAGATGAGCTGAAAGAAAAGGACATCTTCGACCACGTCACCCGCATTCAAGCCAACGTGTACGGTTCCCTCTCGCTTACCGGCATCGGTCACTCCACCGATAAGGCCATCCTCCTGGGCCTGGCCGGCGAGGTGCCAGAGACCGTAGACATCGACGGCATCAACGAATTCGTGAAGAACGTTCGCACCTCCGAAAAGCTCATGCTCGGTGGTACCCGCGAGGTCGATTTCCCGAAGGAAGGCGGCTTCTACTTCCACAACGAGTACCTGCCGATGCACGAGAACGGCATGTGCCTCATCGCCTTCAACGGTGATGAAGAGTTGCTCCACAAGACCTACTACTCCATCGGCGGCGGTTTCATTGTCTCCCAGGAAGATTTTGCAAAGCGCGGCGAGGACAACGTCAAGGTTCCTTACGCCTACGCAAGCGCACAGGAAATGCTCGCCCTCTGCGAGCAGCACAACTTGACTCTTCCAGAGCTGGGCATGGCCAACGAGCTGGCACACGCCACCGAAGAAGAGGTCAAGGAGCACATGCGCAAGGTCCGCGATGTCATGTACACCGGCATCGAGCGTGGCTCATCAACTGACGGCCCTCTGCCGGGCCAGCTCCTCGTCCCACGCCGTGCTGCTGCGCTCAAGCGCCTGCTGGAAACGGATGAGCCGCACGATGGCCTCAACATCCTCGACTGGGTCAACATGTTCGCGCTTTCCATCTCCGAGGAAAACGCTTCGTGTGGCCGCGTGGTCACCGCTCCTACCAACGGCGCTTGCGGCATCGTCCCAGCAGTCATCGCCTACTACGACAAGTTCGTTGAGCCGGTCACCGAGGAGATGTTCTCCGACTACATCTTCGCCTGCAACCAGATTGCTTCGCTGTACAAGATGAATGCATCCATCTCGGGTGCAGAGGTTGGTTGCCAGGGCGAGGTCGGCGTCGCCTGTTCCATGGCCGCCGGCGGTCTGGCTCAGCTCATGGGCGCTACCCCAGAGCAGGTCTGCATCGCAGCCGAAATCGCTATGGAGCACAAGCTCGGCTTGACCTGTGACCCGGTCCTGGGCCAGGTACAGATTCCGTGCATCGAGCGCAACGCAGTCGCTGCAGTTGACTCCATCACCAGCGCCCGCATGGCCCTTGAGCGCGAGTCCAAGCCATGCGTCAGCCTCGATGACGTCATCTGGACGATGTACAAGACGGGTAAGGATATGAACGCCAAGTACCGCGAGACCTCCCAGGGTGGCCTTGCACTGGCTATCCACCCACCTATCCCAGTCTGCGGCTAATACTGCCGTAAGGCACACCTTGAGCGGGTGAACACAGCGCTTGGCCGCTCGTGTTTACCCGCTTTTTGTCGTGTTAATATCTATCCAACTTTCTTAAAGTGTCAGGAACTTAAAGGACATGCTTCAGCTGATGAATGAACTCAACAGTCATGGCATAGACCAAGATTTCCTCGGGCAGTACGTACCACTCGTCGAATTTCTAGGCCAGGCCTTGGGCCCAAACACTGAGATCGTTCTGCACGATCTCGATGTCCCAGATCAGTCAATCATCGCCATTGCGAACGGCCACATCTCCGGCCGCCAGATTGGCGGGCCTGTAACTGATTTCGCCCTGTGGTTTATGAAACAAGGCGACGCCTCCGCCGTCCCCATGATGACCGGCTACCGGGCCGTCAACACGGAAGGCAAGATTTGCCACTCCTCTAGCTACTTCCTGCGTGATGAGACGGGCCACATGCGCGGCATGCTGTGCATCAACGTCGACATCTCGGATCTCGTAGCAATCCGCAACGCCGCCAGCTTCCTCATCGGCAACACCGAGGAAGCACCGGATAAGGCCCAAGCCTTCGGCGGCTACCCGGGAGCAAGCGCAGCCCAGGCTGCTGTGACTGCTCTGGCCCCGCAACCAGAGCCAGAGGAGGCGGTCAGCGAATCGCTGCGCGACAACGTAGAGAACCTGTTGGACTCCATGCTGGATTCCGCGATTTCTACCCAGTCCGTGCCTGTCCGACGCATGCAGCGCGACGAGCGCATCGAGGTCGTTCGCGCCCTCGAAGATAGCGGCTTTTTCCTCTTGAAGGGCGGAATCGCCGCCGCGGCAGAGCGCCTCAGGGTCTCCGAGCCGACCATCTACCGATACTTGGTAAAGGTGCGTAGCTAGTGGCCCCAAAGGCCAACTGCAAGGCCAAACTGCCCATGCCATGAGTGAGCCCTCCCCCGTATGCGGGGAGGGCCTCCTTTATGTCTGCACTACTTTTGAAAAATTTTTCTAAACCGGGGAACTAAACGCGCAAGCACTTCGTTGTACCTCATGTACAAAGCCGCAACCTCAGGAGGCTAGAGATGGCTGAAAAGTCCCACACCAAGGCCGCTGACCTTGGAAACAATTCAAATGAAGAGGAGCCGGAGGTAGACCGCGGCTCACGCCGCAACCAGACCAATGACAACCCTTCCGCCGACTTGGTCCGTGTTTATCTCAACGGCATCGGCAAAACCGCACTGCTCAGCGCTGAAGATGAGGTAGAACTCGCCCAGCGCATCGAGGTTGGTCTCTACGCCGAGTACAAGCTGGCGAATGCAGAAAAGGTCACCCGCGCCGAAAAGCGTGATCTCAAAATTCTGGTCCGGGAAGGCAAGAAGGCACGCTCCCACCTGCTGGAGGCAAACCTGCGCCTGGTCGTTTCGCTTGCGAAACGCTACACCGGCCGCGGCATGCCACTTCTGGATCTCATCCAGGAAGGCAACCTGGGCCTTATCCGCGCCATGGAGAAGTTTGATTACGCCAAGGGCTTTAAGTTCTCCACCTACGCCACCTGGTGGATCCGTCAAGCCATTACCCGCGGTATGGCTGACCAGTCCCGCACCATCCGTCTGCCAGTCCACCTGGTAGAGCAGGTCAACAAGCTCTCCCGCATCAAGCGTGAGATGTACCAGTCCCTGGGCCGCGAGGCCACCAATGAGGAGCTGGCTGAAGAGTCCGGCATCGAGGAATCCAAGATCGAGATGCTGCTGCGTCAGTCGCGCGATCCTGTCTCACTCGACATGCCGGTGGGCACCGATGAGGAAGCACCACTGGGTGACTTCATCGAGGACGCCGAAGCTACCGACGCCGAATCCGCCGTTGTGGCGGCAATGCGTCACTCCGATATTCGCGGCGTCATCGACACCCTCGAGGAGCGCGAGCAAGACGTCATCCGCCTGCGCTACGGCTTGGCCGACGGTGTCCCGCGCACCCTGGATCAGATTGGCCGCAAGTTCGGCCTTTCCCGTGAGCGTGTGCGCCAGATTGAGCGCGAGGTCATGGCCAAGCTGCGTGACGGCAACCGTGCCGATCGCCTGCGTGAGTACGCACTCTAATCTTTAGCCCTCTCCTGAGAAATTCTCTTCACCCTGTCAGCCACTTCTCCTTTAATAGGCAGTAGCTGACAGGGTTTCAATCTTTTATAGGTAGAATATGTGAAGCTACACCGCGCCGAAAGCAAGAGATGCGTTTATCCCTTTCGGAAGCAGGCTCGGCAAAGTGCGGTATTGTTTAGTTATTGTTCGAAGACGCTGCGAGCCATGTCGCCCGCACCGAAAGGTGCGTTCCGGCCTTTTTGCTCACGGCGCCTTTCACCATCGTGCAGAAAGGTATGCCCACGTGAGGGACCTAGTTGATACCACTGAAATGTACCTGCGTACCATCTACGAACTTGAGGAAGAAGGCATCACGCCCCTGCGCGCGCGTATCGCCGAGCGCCTTGAGCAGTCAGGGCCCACGGTATCTCAGACCGTTGCACGCATGGAACGCGATGGCCTGCTGCACGTGCGCACCGACCGCAGCCTCGACCTCACCGCCCAGGGCCGCGAGCTCGCCACGGCCGTGATGCGCAAGCACCGCCTTGCGGAGCTTTTGCTTACCGACGTCCTGGGGCTCGACATTCACAAGGTCCACGACGAAGCCTGCCGCTGGGAGCACGTCATGAGTGAGGAAGTAGAAAAGCGCGTTGTCGCCGTGCTTTCCGACGCCACCCACTCCCCCTTCGGCAACCCCATCCCGGCGTTGGATCAATTAGGCATCGAGGTTGGCGAGGCACCGAGCGGCACCCGTGCCATCGACCTTCCCAACGGCGTAGAGACCAAAGCTACTATCACGCAGATTAACGAGATCCTGCAGGTAGATTCCGCCACCTTCCGTGATATCAACGCAGCCGGCGTCGTCGTGGGCGCGCCCGTCACCGTGGTCAACGCCAACGGTGCGGTGACCCTTACCACCGAATCAGGCGCCAAGATTGAGCTGCTCGACGATCTGGCACACGCTATCCGCATTGAGGTGAAGTAAATGAAACTCCTAGTCACTGGCGGCGCAGGCTACGTCGGTTCCGTCTGCGCGGCGGTACTGCTGGAAGCAGGCCACGAAGTCACCATCATCGATAACTTCACAACCGGCAACCGCGAGGCAGTTCCGGCGAACGCGCGCCTGGTAGAAGGCGATGTCGCCGACGTTGCCGATGAGGTGCTCTCCGAGGGCGGCTTCGACGGAGTTGTCCACTTCGCCGCCCGCTCGCTAGTTGGCGAGTCGGTGGAAATCCCTGCCGACTACTGGGAGCACAACGTTGTCACCTCCCTGAAGCTGCTCAACGCCATGCGCGCTCACGGCGTCAACAACCTGGTCTTCTCCTCTACCGCCGCCACCTACGGCGAGCCGCAGCAGGTGCCTATCACCGAGGACATGCCGACCCAACCCACCAACCCTTATGGCGCGTCCAAGCTGTCCATCGACTACATCATCACCTCCTTTGCCAAGGCTTATGGCCTAGGCGCCACTTCGTTGCGCTACTTCAACGTCGCGGGCGCTTACGGCCTCATCGGCGAAAACCGCGAGGTGGAGACCCACCTGATTCCGCTGGTGCTGCAGGTAGCTTTGGGCCACCGCGACAAGATCTTCATGTTCGGCGATGACTATCCCACCACCGATGGCACCGCGGTGCGCGATTACATCCACATCCGCGACCTCGCCGAGGCGCACCTGCTCGCGCTGGAAAGCAATAAGCCGGGCACCCACCGCATCTATAACCTGGGCTCCGGCGATGGCTACTCCGTCAAGCAGGTCATCGAGATGTGCCGCGAGGTCACCGGCCACGAAATCCCGGCAGAGGTTGCTCCCCGGCGCGCCGGCGACCCAGCCACCCTGGTAGCTTCCTCCGAGAAGATCAAGGCCGAGCTGGGCTGGAACCCCACCCGCACGGATCTGCGCACCATCGTCACCGATGCCTGGAACTTCACCAAGCAGCTCGGTGATAAGTCTCATTCCGCCAAGCGCTAAGCCACTTTGCCGTCCCGGACTTGCAGCGCCATGGAACGCGCAACCCCAGAGGAATGGCGCAGGGCTTCGGTCAGCTGGCTTGCTAGTCCCTTGCGGTAGAGCTGGTGGACCAGATTGCCGAAGGTATGCTCTGGGGCCTCCTCCAACAGGATATTCAGCGCTGGCCCTGCCAGCTGGTAGCGCTCCATCTGCAGCTGCGCGATGGCATAAAGCACCAGCGCGTTATACCGGATAACTCCCTCGAAGGTCTTCGCCGTGGCCAGCATCAGGATGGCCGCTTTGTCCGGCCGCTCGCAGAGCTTCTCGATGACCAGGTCGCGCGACCACGTGGTGGCTAGCCAGGTGGCGGCGGTCTCGAGAGCCTCGACGTCGCCAAGCGTGGCGTGTAAATCCTGCACCGCGCGCAGCTGCCACCACGCATCATCCAGGAACTCCTCAAGCGCTAACTCTGGGTCATCCTCGTAGAGCTCGATCTCCTCGCGGAATTGCTGTGCCGCGGCCCGTGCGCGCTCTGCAATCTCGCGGCCCAACACCGTTCCTACCTGGTTATTGCCCGGCGCGAGCTTGGCGTAGAGCTCCTCGCGCGTTAGCTCCGGGATAAGGTCCTTATCCACGCAGTGGTGCATGGTGGGCGCAGAAGTCAGCGGTGGAATCTTTCCTTCCTGCCAATTCTTCATCGGGCCCTTGCCCTCGTGGTTGACGGCGCCGAAGAGAATTTCATAGCTGCCGCCGGTGATGATCTCCGGGGTATGCCAGGCGGCGTCGATGTCCATGCCGTCGTTGTGCTTGTGCAAGCCGTACATCCACTCGGCCAATGCGTCGACTTCGCTGGGTGGGCGCTGGGTGATAAAGAAGGCGAAGACGCCCTCGGTGCGGTCGGTGGTAATTGCCTGCCAGACTTCCTCCGTCGCCGCCTTGGCGTCCGCGAAGTCCACGCGTGCGACGGGGCCCAACGCTATGCCGTGTGGGGAAGGCTCGAAGGTTAGAAAGACTACGGAATCGGTGGGATAGAACCCGAGCACTCCTGGTAGGTTGGCCAAAAGGTGTCCCGGGGTGTTGATCGGTGGATAGCTGTGCTGATGTGTGTCTTGCTTGCTCATAGCACTTACTATGCGCGAGCGCGCGGGCCACGCACTAGGGTCAGTTTTCCCAAACGGCCGAATCTGTGGATAACTCATCGCGATGCCACCTGCCATCCGGGGCTTTTAGGATCCTAAAGGGCGAACTTCAGGAATACTTGTTTAAGGCTCGGTGTTGAAAGCGGTAAGTGTCTTCCGAAGCTGTATTGTCGGGGCACAGGTTAAGGAGGTATCGCACGCATGCATGATGATCAAAGGCGCATCTACGAATTGGAATACCCCGCCCCAGTGGTGAAGGATTCTTCCAGTGAGGATAAAGGTCCCACGATGATCGTGGCTATGCACGGCTATGCCGATGCCGGCCAGGCGGTGGAGGCCTCTGCCGATCACTTGAAGGCCGCGCTGGAAAACCGCCAGCTCGCCTCCTTTAATAGCGACGAGCTCATGGACTACCGCTCGCGCCGCCCCATGGTCACCATTGACCATGACCGCACCGTAGAAATCGAAAACATCGAACTCGGAATCAAGGTGCTGCGTGATAACTCCGGCAAGTCTTTCCTGCTGCTTTCCGGCCCTGAGCCGGACCTGCGCTGGGAGGCATTCACCGAGGCCGTCGTGGGCATTGCAGAGAAGTTCGATGTACACGACACCATCGTTCTCTACGCCGCCCCGATGCCGGTTCCGCATACGCGCCCCACGGTGATTACTGCGCACGGCAACTCCCCTGAGTTGGTAGGCCGCATGATGAAGATTGAGCAGACCATGATGGTTCCGGGCTCGGCCGCCCTCTTCCTGGAAAAGGCACTGGATAAAAAGGGCCGCAACGTCGCTGGCTTTACCGTTTCGGTCCCGCATTACCTGGCTTCCTCACCGTATCCGCAAGGTACTTTCTCCCTGCTGAACTCGGTGTCGAATGCCGCGGGCCTCAACCTTCCTCTGCGCAGCTTGGAAGAAGACATCACGCGCGTGAACCAGCAGCTCGAGGAACAGGTCATGGACTCCGAGGAGGTTTCCTCCGTGGTCCAGCAGCTCGAGCAGCAGTATGACCACTACCACGAGCGCTACCGTAAGGAGCACCCGAATGCTTTGCTGCCGGGTGAGGAATCCGTGCCCTCCGGGGAGGAAATCAGTGCGGAGTTCCAGGCTTTCCTAGCGAACCTGGACGGTGATTCCGAGCAGCGCCACGAGGTTCTGGACAGCGAGATCGATGACCGCGAAGATGCCGCCGATCGCGCTGCAGAAGATGACGAAGATACTCAGGAAGGCGAGAACTAGCCTCTTTCCACACGGCGGCGCCTTCATCCCCTAATGTGGAAAAGGTGAATCTTTCTCAGCTGCTGCCCGATCTCGCCGAAGTTCCTGATTCCCTCGTTGACGAGGCGATTTGGGATACCTTTACTAGCTGGACCACGCAGCGCGGCATTTCGCTTTACCCGGCGCAGGAGGAGGCCTCGCTGGGTATCCTTGCTGGCGATAACGTCATCCTTGCCACGCCTACGGGCTCTGGCAAGTCCATGGTGGCAAATGCCGCGCACTTCATCGCCTTGGCGCGTGGCCAGCGCAGTTTCTATACCGCGCCGATTAAGGCTTTGGTCTCCGAGAAGTTCTTCGCCCTGTGCGAGATCTTCGGCGCCGAGAACGTGGGCATGATGACGGGCGACGCCACGGTCAACGGCAATGCTCCCATCATCGCCGCCACGGCAGAAATTGTGGCGAACATTGCGCTTCGCGACGGCGCTGATGCTGCCATCGATCAGGTAGTCATGGACGAGTTCCACTACTACTCAGAGCCGGACCGCGGCTGGGCCTGGCAGGTGCCGCTGCTGGAGCTGCCGAAGACGCAATTCCTGCTGATGTCCGCCACCCTGGGCGATACCGGCTGGTTGGAAAAGGACTTAACCGAGCGCACCGGCCGCGAGACCACGCTGGTGGCCGGCACCACCCGCCCGGTGCCGCTGGATTTCTCCTACGTGTTTACCCCGGTTCACGAGACCATCGAGGAAATCCTCTCCTCCGGTAAGGCGCCGGTCTATGTGGTGCACTTCTCCCAACGTGAGGCCGCCGAGCGCGCCCAAGCGCTGACTTCCCTATCTGGCATCATCACGCCGGAGGAAAAGGAAGCTATTGCCAAGGAGCTGGCGCACTTCCGTTTTTCCACCGCCTTCGGCCGCGACTTGTCCAAGCTTTTGCGTCGAGGCATCGGCGTCCACCACGCGGGTATGTTGCCGAAGTACCGCCGCCTCGTCGAGAAGCTTGCGCAGCAGGGGCTGCTTAAGGTCATCTGCGGAACCGACACCCTGGGCGTGGGCATCAACGTGCCGATTCGCACGGTGCTGATGACCGGACTGGCCAAGTTCGATGGTCAACGCCAACGCATTTTGAAGTCCCGCGAGTTCCACCAGATTGCCGGCCGCGCGGGCCGCGCGGGCTATGACACCGAGGGCACCGTCATCGTTGAGGCCCCAGAGCATGAGATCGAAAACGCCAAGGCGCGGCGTCGCCTCAGCAACGACCCGGCGCGGCTGAAGAAGCTTAAGAAGAAGTCCCCGCGCGATGGCGAGGTCTCGTGGTCCGAGAAGACCTTCGCCCGCCTGACCGAGGCCGAGCCGGAGCAGCTAACTTCGCAGTTCCGGGTCTCGAACTCGATGCTGCTCAACGTACTTGCCCGCCACGGCAACGGGTACGAGCATATGAAGCACCTGCTGCGTACCAACCATGACACCCGTAGCAAGCAGAACCAGGACATCCTGACCGCTATCGAGCTCTTCCGCGGCCTGCTGAACTCCGGCGTGGTGCAAAAGTCCACCAAGGGCCTGGACATTTACGGCCGGCCCTATCACTTGGTCCGCGAACTGCCTCGAGACTTCGCGCTGAACCAGCCGCTTGGGCCTTTTGCTCTCGCCGCACTCACGCTGCTGGACCCAGAGTCTGAGACTTACACCTTAGACGTCATTTCCGTTTTTGAGGCGATCCTCGATGACCCGCGCCAGGTGCTCGTAGCCCAGCAGAAACAGCGCCGCGGCGAGGAGATTGCCGCGCTGAAGGCCGACGGCGTCGATTACACCGAGCGCATGGCCATCGTTGAGGACATCACCTGGCCAAAGCCGCTGGAGGAGCTGCTCGAGCAAGCCTATGACACCTTCGCGGAGACCAACGCGTGGGTCAAGGAGTTTGAGCTGCGCCCGAAGTCCGTGGTCCGCGACATGTTGGAAAACGCCATGACCTTCTCGGACCTGGTGGCCACCTACGGCTTGGCTCGCTCCGAGGGCGTTATCCTGCGCTACCTCACGGACGCCTGGCGCACGCTCAAGCAGTCCATCCCGGAGGAATACATGAGCGAGGAGCTTGCCGACGTCGTCGTTTGGCTCGGCGAGCTCATCCGCCAGGTGGATTCCTCCCTCGTGGACGAGTGGGCGCAGATGGCCGGCGAGGATTCGCCGATTTCCCAGAAGGACCTGGAGCGCGAGCTGGCCTTCGGCGTTGAGGACCCTTCTGCCCTAACGTCCAACCGCCGCGCGTTTAGCATCATGGTGCGCAACTACTTCTTCCGTTTGGTGCAGCTTTTCGCGCTCGAAAAAGAGGATCGGCTGGCCGAGCTTCTGGACTACCTGGACGAGGTCCCCGACTTCGGCGCAGTCCTCGACGACTACTTCGACGAATACGACGACATCGATTCCGGCCCCGCCGCCCGTGGCCCGGAATTCTTCCGCGTTTCCGGCCAGGACACCCGCTTGTGGGAGGTACGCCAGGTAATCAAGGATCCTGAGGGCGATCACGGCTATCAATTCGTTGGACGCGTGGATCTCGACGCCTCCGATGCAGCCGGCGAGGTGCGCCTAGCGGAGCTGCGTATCGAGCACTAGCTTAGGAAAGGGTCTGCTACGCGCCGCCAGCGCAGCCTAACCATGCTAGACAGGCCCCTTGACCTGCGACGACAATAAGAGTCGAAAGGACAAAAGGTGAAGGCCATGGTTGATATACTCCACCCCACCGAACCACACGCGGCAAGCCATAACTCGCGGCTCAATTCGCTACGCGCAGCCGTGCTGGGCGCAAACGACGGCATCGTATCGGTCGCTGCGCTCTTGCTCGGCGTCGTTGGTTCTGGTGCCAGCGATCAAACAATCTTGACCGCTGGTCTTGCGGCCACGGTCTCCGGCGCAGTGTCCATGGCCTTGGGCGAATACGTCTCGGTGTCTGCGCAGCGCGACTCCGAGCGCGCGCTCATTGCCAAAGAACGCTGGGAGCTCGCCGAGTTCCCCGAGCAGGAGCACGCCGAACTCACGGAGATGCTGGCGGGCTACGGCATGAGTGTGGAAACCGCGAGCCGCGCGGCCTACGAAATCGCCGATAATGACCCGCTCGATGCTCACCTGCGGCTGGAACTCGGCATCGACGGCGATGACCTCACCAACCCCTGGCATGCCGCCTTTTGGTCGGCGGTCTCCTTCCTCGCCGGCGCCTTGCTTCCGATGCTTGCCATCCTCATCGCGCCTTCTGCCGCAGGCGGCTGGGCCGTCGCCCTGGTTACGCTCCTAGCGCTTGCGCTTACCGGCTATATTTCCGCCCGCCTTGCCCGCGCAGTCATCCGCCTGCTCATCGGCGGCGCCGCGGGTCTGGCCGTAACTTATGGAATCGGTACCTTGTTTGGGGTGGCCGTCGGCTAGCGCGGCGTTAAAACGCCAAAAAGGCTCGCACGATATTTCACCGTGCGAGCCTTTAAAAGTGCTTTTAGCGAGCAGCCTCAACCTGAATGGTCTGAGCGATAGCCTGGATAACGCCAGCGATCTTGACGCCCTCCCAGATCTGCTCCTTGGTCATGCCCTCTTCCTGCAGGGTCTTGGAGTGAGCAACCAGGCAGTGCTCGCAGCCGTTGATTGCGGAAACAACGGTGTTCCACAGCTCGAAGTTAGCCTTCTCCACGCCCGGCTTAGCGATGATGTTCATGCGCAGGCCGAACTTAACCTGAGCGTAGTCCTCGCCCATCCAGCCCTTGGCGCGGTATGCAACGTTGTTCATTGCCATGACGGTGGCAGCGCCCAGCGCGGCCTCGATAGCCTCAGCGGAAAGGTGTTCCTTTGCCTCTTCCATGATCTCGGAAAGAACGGTGTCGTTGCGGGTTGCGGCAGCAGCAGCCAGCATGGAGCCCCACAGCTGCTCCTCGTTCAGCTCGGTGGAACGAGTGAGGGTGCCTAGGTTCAGCTTCTGGTCCTTTGCGTACTCCGGAAGGGAAGACTTCAGGTTATCGATAGACATATCTTGTGTTCCTTAGCGTTTTTAATAAGTGTTTTTCAGAAGAAGTTCAAAGGAAAGCCCCTTCGGTTGCCCGAGGGGGCTTTGTTGTCGCGCGTGACTATCACGCGCGGTTTAGTCACCCTTAGAGAGCAGACTGAACAACGTCCATCTTGTTGATGTTCTTGGTTGGGTCATTAGCTTCCCAGTTGCAAGCGCAGACCTCTTCGGACTGCAGTGCGTCCAGAACGCGCAGAACCTCGTCAACGTTACGGCCGACAGCGTCCGGGGTAACGGAAACGAACTGGATAACGCCGTCTGGGTCGATGATGAAGGTTGCGCGGTCAGCAACACCGTCAGCGTTCTCAACGCCGAGGGCGCGGATGAGGTCGTGGCGGATGTCAGAGAACATCGGGAAAGGAACTTCCTTCAGTTCTGGGTGGGTTGCGCGCCAGTTAAAGTGAGCGAACTCGTTATCGGTGGAGCCGCCGAGGATCTGGGTGTCGCGGTCCTGGAACTCCTCATCCAGCTTGCCGAAAGCAGCGATCTCGGTCGGGCAAACGAAGGTGAAGTCCTTCGGGTAGAAGAAGACGACCTTCCACTTGCCCTCGTACTTGTCCAGGGAAACCTGCTCGAAGTAATCCTCAGGCTGGTTAGCGTTAACGTCGTGCAGGTCGCCGCCCTTCAGTGCGGTGAGCTCGAACTCTGGGAACTTCTCGCCAACGGTCAAGATAGGCATATGAAAGACATCTCCTTATTAGATGTTGAATCAAAATTCTGGGCTGCGCATCTTCCAGCGCTTGTGGGGCCTAAAGCCCCGCCGCAGCCAAGTATGCCAACATCCGTTGCGCATGTCAATAGGAAATCCTATCGATGGATGTTAAAGTTATAGGCATGCACAATAAAGAGTACCGTCCCACACTCGCTCAGCTGCGAACATTCGTCACCATCGCGGAGAACAAACACTTCGGCACCGCCGCCGCAAAGCTGGAAATCTCCCAGCCTTCCCTCTCCCAAGCCCTCGTGGCCCTCGAACAGGGCCTTGGAATTCAACTCATCGAGCGCTCCACGCGCAAGGTAATAGTCACCGCCAACGGCGAAGAGCTCCTGCCCTACGCTAAAGCAACGCTCGAGGCCGCCGATGCGTTCCATGCCCATGCCCGCGGTGCCCACGGTACCCTCACTGGGCTGCTGACCATCGGCGTTATCCCCACCATCGCGCCATATATCCTGCCTACCCTGCTGCGGTCTATCACCGAGACCTACCCAGAACTCGAGCCGCGCTTCGTGGAGGAGCAGACGGAGCACCTTTTGGGCAAGCTGCGCGACGGCCAGTTAGATCTTGCCATCATCGCCCTGCCCTCCGAGGCCGCCGGCATGGTGGACGTGCCGCTGTACACGGAGGACTTCGTCGTGGTCACCGACAACAATGATGCCCTGGCAGGCCGCGAGGACCTCACCCCTGCAGAGTTAGATAGCCTGAAGCTTTTGCTTCTCGACGACGGCCATTGCCTCCGCGATCAAATCCTCGATCTGTGCCGCCGCGCGCATATCAACGCGTCTGAGGCCACTAACTCAGTTACTCGTGCATCCTCTTTGACCACCATCTTGCAGCTAGTTATGGGCGGGCTGGGCGCTACTTTGGTTCCGGAATCGGCCATTGCCACCGAGTGCACCAACCCGCACTTACAGGTCTCGCGCTTCGACCCAAGCGTTACCGCTGAGCGCGAGGTGGGCCTGGTCTTCCGCAGCTCCGCTGCTCGCGCCGAAGAGTTCCGCAAGTTCGGTGCTCTGGTTACCGCAGCCTTCGAAGAAGCCCTGCAGCGCTCGCGCAACGTATAAAAAATTCCTCGGCTCCTTGATTGGAACCGAGGATTTTTCTTTTATCTCTAGGCCTGTACATAGCGGCCAGCACACTGGCGGAACAAGTGCGCCTCAGCCAGCAAGGAAACTGGAGCGAAGATGAAAAGGCCCAGACCAAGCGTGAAGATACAAGCGATACCCAGGCCGAACATCATCAGCGTATACAGCAGCAGCTGCATGTAGTTGGCCTTGCCCGCCATGAAGCCCTTCTTGATGGAATCGCCGATGGAGTCACCGTCAGCTGCGAACCATGGCATCAGCTTGTACAGCGGAGTGACCAGCCAGCCGATGATGACCATCACTGCCAGGATGCCGAAGACGGTGCCAGCAGCCGCCAGAGCTGCATCCTCGTCCTGAACGTCCGCGCTGGTGAGCGTGGCAAAGGCCGCGCCACCAAAGACCATGACGGCCAAAATCATGACCACGAAGGACACGAGGGCGATGATCAGCAGCATCAGGAAGGTATTGCCCCATCGTACGTCCTTACCGATGTAGGACCAGCCAGTCTTCAGATCATCAATCTGGAACAGCGCCAGACGCATGACGAACAAGGAGACCAGCAGGGAAATCACCTGCGTGATCACGTTGGAGAAGATATTGCCCGTGAACGCGGCGTTGCCGTCGCCGTTGGAGGCCAAGATGAATCCCACAACGGCACCGAAGATGCCGAATACAGCCAACATCAAAAGCGAACCCAAAATCCACAGCTGCCAGTTACTAAAGACCGTGCGGAATGCCCAGCCGATAGCCTTCGTCGCAGAAACCGGGCCGTTGTAGCCCACGCCGCCCTGTGGCTGCTCGTCGTAGCCAGCGTTCCCGCCCGCGTTGTAGCTACCGTAGGAAGGCAAGCCGTAGTCAGGACGGTCCTCCGGGTGGTTGGTTGGCTCATAACGCGGGAAATCCTTGCCGTCGCCTGCAGATCCAAAAGGTGAAGACATCTTCAATCCCCTCTATTTAAATTCATTTTCTTTTTCCTTGATCGCACCCACCCTATCAACATTTCCCGCCGCTTACGACGACTAGTAGAATTCACAACCAGCTATGACGACTTCTTCAACGCCCACCCGCGACGAGCTTTACGCCGCTCTCGACGAGGTTTCTACCAAAGATGCCCGCGCTTTCCGACGCCGCCTTCGCAAGGCCCGCTCGCCCCAAGCCCTCACCGCAATCGGGGGCGATATCCAACAAGCCCGCGAGCGCGTCGCGCTAATCGACGCCGCCGTTCCCCCTATTTCCTACCCCGAGACCCTTCCGGTTTCCGGCCGCAAGGACGACATCGCAGAAGCCATCCGCGATAACCAGGTGGTCATCATCGCCGGCGAGACCGGCTCCGGTAAGACCACGCAGATCCCTAAGATCTGCCTCGAGCTAGGCCGTGGCCGCAAGGGGCTGATCGGCCATACCCAGCCGCGTCGTCTAGCCGCGCGCACCGTCGCCGAGCGTATCGCGCAGGAGATGGATCAGAAGATCGGCGAGTCCGTGGGCTACGCCATCCGTTTCGATGATCGCGTGTCTGCTACCACTGCCGTGAAACTAATGACGGACGGCATCCTGCTCGCGGAGATGCAGCGCGACCGCTTCCTGAATGCTTATGACACCATCATCATCGATGAGGCTCACGAGCGTTCCCTCAACATTGATTTCCTGCTGGGCTACTTAAAGCGCCTGCTGCCTAAGCGCCCGGATCTCAAGGTGATTATCACCTCCGCGACCATCGACCCAGAGCGCTTTGCCCAGCACTTCGCAGACGGTGAGGGAAAGCCCGCGCCCATCATCGAGGTCTCCGGGCGCACCTACCCGGTGGAAATTCGCTACCGGCCGCTCGAGTTCGAGGCTGGGGGCAAGGTCGTCGATCAAGATCCGCTAGACGGCCTGTGCGAGGCCATCGAGGAGCTCATGGCAGAAGGAGAAGGCGACATCCTCTGCTTCTTCCCCGGCGAGCGCGATATCCGCGACGCGCAAGAGGCCATCGAGGCGCGCAAGTGGCGCGGCGTTGAGGTCACCCCACTGTTTGGCCGCCTGTCCAACGACGAGCAGCACCGCGTCTTTTCCGAGCACCGCGGCCGCCGCATCGTGCTGTCCACTAACATCGCAGAGACCTCGCTGACGGTCCCGGGTATTCGATACGTGGTAGACACCGGCACCGCGCGTATCTCGCGCTATTCCACCCGCACCAAGGTCCAGCGCCTGCCCATCGAGCCAATTTCGCAGGCCAGCGCCAACCAGCGTTCCGGCCGCTGCGGCCGTGTTGCCGACGGCATTGCCATCCGCCTGTACTCCGAGCAGGACTTCGCCTCCCGCCCAGAATTTACCGACCCCGAAATCCTGCGTACCAACTTGGCCAGCGTCATCCTGCAGATGATTTCGCTGCGCCTAGGCGATATCTCGGAGTTCCCCTTCGTGCAGCCGCCGGAGAACAAGGCCATTCGCGATGGCCTGCTGCTCCTCCGCGAGCTCGGCGCCCTGCACTCGCAAGAGGAAAAAGACGGTCTTCCGGTTCTCACCGACATCGGCCGCGACCTTTCCCGCATCCCCGTCGACCCCCGTATGGCGCGCATGCTCGTCGAGGCCCACCGCTCCGGTTGCTTGGAAGACGTCATGGTCATCGTCGCGGCCATGACCATCCAAGACGTTCGCGAGCGCCCCCTCGAATACCAAGCGCAAGCCGACCAAGCCCACGCGCGCTTTAAGGACGCCTCCTCCGACTTCCTCGCCATGCTCAACCTGTGGGATTTCCTCAAGGACGCCCGCACCGAGATGAGCGGCAATGCCTTCCGCAAGCGCATGAAGAAGGAATTCCTGCACTACATGCGCATCCGCGAGTGGTTTGACTTGGTGCGCCAGCTTAGGGACGTCGCCAAGCAGCTCGGATGGAACCAGCAAGAAGCCACCGAACGCCGCCCCGATGACATCCATATGTCGCTTTTAGCGGGCCTTTTGTCCAACATCGGCGCGCGCGATGGCAACTCCAAGGAATTCCACGGTGCCCGCAATACTCGCTTCCTAGTCTTCCCCGGTTCCGCGCTGGCGAAGAAGCCGCCGGAATTTCTAATGGCCGCCGAACTCCTCGAAACCTCGCGCCTGTGGGCACGCGACGTTGCCGCCATCGACCCCGCGTGGGTGGAAAAGCTCGGCGCGGACCTGCTACGTCACAACTATTCCGATCCCGTGTGGTCGCGCAAGCGCGCCGCCGCCGTGGCCACACAGCGCTCGACGCTCTACGGCGTGCCCATCGTGGTAGACCGCACGGTGCCCTATCACCGCGTCGACCCGACGGCCGCACGCGACATGTTCATCCGCTCTGCGCTAATTGAAGGCGAGTGGAATACCCACCACCACTTCTTCCATGACAACGTGAAGAAGCTGGAAGAGGCCGCCGAGTTTGAGGACAAGGCGCGACGCCGGGGTCTGGTGGTTTCGGAGGACACTCTCTTCGATTTCTACGACACACGTATCCCCGCCAAAGTCACCACGGGCCGGCACTTCGACTCGTGGTGGAAGAAGCAGCGTCACAAGACCCCAGACCTGCTGGACTTCGACCCGGAAAAGCTTATCGAGGAAGACCACGACGTCACCGAGGAAGCCTTCCCGGACAGGTGGCTGAAGGGTTCGATTGACTATGACTTGAGCTATAAGTTCGAGCCCGGCGATCCCCTCGATGGCGTCACCTTGATGGTGCCCGTGCCGTTGCTTGCAGGGCTGGATACGGAGGGTTTCGACTGGCTGGTGCCGGGGCTGCGCCTGGAGTTGGTCACGGAGCTAATCCGTTCCCTGCCGAAGGCGTTGCGCCGCACCGTGGTTCCCGCACCGGAGTTCGCAGAGCGTGCCCTGCCGCGTCTGCTTCCTTATGAAGGCCCCCTGACGCAGCAGCTTGCCGACGTCCTCCGCGAGCTCGGCGGCCAAGGGATCAACGCTTCCGACTTCCGGCCTTCCAGCCTGCCGCCGCACCTGCAGATGAACTACGCTGCGGTGGATAAGCGCGGGAAGGTTATCGATTCTGACCGGGACCTCGCAGCGCTCGTGCAGCGCCAGGCGGGGCACATCAAGTCCTCAGTCTCGCGGGTCGGACGCAAGTCTGAGTCGAAGGCCGTCAAAGAGTGGACGCCGGAGACGCTCGGCACTATTGACGAGGAAGTCCAAACGGTGGTTGACGGCCATGAGGTCACCGCGTACCCCGCGCTCGTGGCAACCGCGGACGGCGTTTCCCTGAAGGTTCACCCCACCAAGGCCGCTGCCGACGCTGCTATGTTGACCACCACTCTGACGCTGCTCCTGCGGGAGATTAACGTCAATCACCAACAGATGGTCAAGGGGCTGCCCTTGCAGCAGCGAGTGGCTGTCGACGCCTACCCGCACGGCGGCGCCGAAGGCCTCGTCGGCGATGCGCGGGTGGCTGCCATACGCGATCTCATGGTCGAAGCCGGCGGTGCGCCTCGGTCGCCGGAGGGCTTCGCCAAGCTTCGCGACGTCGTCAAGCCCCAGGTGCCTGGCCGCGTCCGACAATCCGTGGTGGCAATCGCACCAGGGCTTGCCGAGTATGCGAACCTGCGCGCCGAGCTCAAACAATGGGAAGGCCCTGCCATTGACGATATGCGCGAGCAGCTGAAGTTCCTGCTTCCCGAAAACGCCATCACCTTGCATGGCATGGCTCACCTGCGCCATCTGCCGCGCTACGTACAGGCTATGCGGATTCGTCTAGATGAGATGGGAATAGACCCGGACAAAGACGCGGACCGGCAGGCCGAAGTCGACGAGGCCAAAGCGTACCTCAACAATCGCCTGCGCAACCTGCCCGCCGGGCGTGCCAAGACCCGCGAGGTCAAGGACATCTACTGGATGGTCGAGGAACTACGCGTCTCACTTTTTGCTCAGCGCCTCGGCACCGCGCACCCGGTATCCTTGCGCCGCATCCAAAAGGCGGTGGACAAGCTCCGCTAAGCACCGCGCCGTCTAGCTTCAGATGCGGCCATACGCCGTTCGCCGCCATCCGCAAACGAGCACCAGCCCTCGGCTGGCACTGCGGCTCTTAAAAGTTATCGCGGTCGCGGCGGCGCATCAGGCGAATTTCGGATTCGAAATCGTCGGCGCTTTCGAAGGACTTGTAAACGGACGCGAAGCGCAGGTAGGCCACCTCATCAAGGTCACGCAGCGGCTCGAGGATTGCAAGGCCAATGTCGTTGGCGTTGACCTGGGAGGAGCCGTGGCTGCGCACGGTCTCCTCTACTTCTTGGGCGAGCTTTTTCAAAGCGTCGTCGCTGACGTCGCGTCCCTGGCAAGCGCGACGGACGCCGCGGATTAGCTTGTCGCGGCTGAACGGCTCCGCCAGACCGTTGCGCTTAACCACCAAAAGAACCGCTTTTTCCACCGTGGTGAAACGGCCTTTGCAGGAGGCGCACTCGCGCCGACGGCGGATGGCGGTGCCGGCGTCGACTACACGAGAGTCGATGACTCGCGACTGTTCATAATGACAAAACGGGCAGTACACCGCACGGTTCCTTTCACTTTCACGTCATCCACCTCCCACACGTGGAAGGCAGGCGTTAAGACCGCATTTAGTGTACTGCCCAAACAACTGGGGATGCCATTTTCCGGCCGGCATCCAAGCCGAGTGATTACTTTCCCACACCAACAGCGCCGCACGCCCACAGAACCGCACGCCAAGGGCTCCGCCTAGCCAAACGCGCGACGCCAAACGCGCGACGGCAGCTAACGCGCGACGGGCTAGCGTGCAGCGGCGGCTAGTGCGTAACGCCTGCCTGGACTACTTGGGTGTTCTCAGTGTGGACAGCACCAGTGTCAGCAGTCAATCCTCCGAATACAGTTCCGACGAACACGGCTGCACCAAAGACAGCGCCCAACAGATAATTCGCACGATTCGACTGCGCACGCGAATATTCTGGCTCGCCATGACCAGCGGCTTCAGCATTCGCGCAACGGCGGATAGGGGCACCGTATGTTCGATTATCCACGCTAAGAGTTCGAACATCGTGGGGTGTTGTGGCTACCCCAGCGCGACGGACATCGTAGACATCTGCATCCCAAACAGAGGCTGCCGGCACGACGCGAGCGCGGTACGCGCGGCGAGCGTTAGTGGAAGTAACATGGGTGGAAGCGGTGTTGAGAGCGATAGCCATTGTGAGATCCTCCAGTGTTTGTACGTTGCGATTAACTGATGGTTGCAGAGTACTTTTCTGCTGCGACACGTTCGAAAAGTTCCATCGCTAATCCGTTCGAATTAGTTGCTATGTTCGATTTATAACAACTTTTCGAAAGTTTGTCCACACCTCCGGCAAATTTCTCGAACATTTGTCCCCCAGGTGGTAGAAAAGAAGGGAGGTTTTTCGAAAATTCGAGCAACCCAAGTTCAAACAACCCAAGTTCGAACAACCCAAGCCGCGACGGAAGCCGCGCGGCAACTTCCAACCCCGCCGAGGAGAAACCGTGCCACGCAAGCCAGCTAAAAATTCCGCTAAGCCCGACATCAGCTCCCTTTCGCCGCGTCAACGCCGCATCCTCGACGTCATTCACGACGCAGTCATGCTCCGCGGTTACCCGCCAAGCATCCGCGAAATCGGCGACGCTGCCGGCCTCCAGTCCACCTCTTCCGTGGCCTATCAGCTCAAGCAACTAGAAGAAAAAGGCTTCCTACGCCGCGACCCAAACAAGCCCCGCGCCGTCGACGTACGCCACCTCAATGAGGAAGAGCCCAAGAAGCCAGGACGCAAGGCCTCACCCAAGGAAGAACCGCAGCAGCCTGTCGACGCCACCCCAGAGGACGCTTCCGCAGTTTCCTATATTCCGGTGGTCGGCCGCATTGCCGCAGGTTCGCCGATTACCGCCGAAGAAAACATCGACACCTACTTCCCCATGCCTGATGACGTAGTTGGCAACGGCGAGCTATACATGCTCCAGGTTGTGGGAGACTCCATGCAGGACGCAGGCATCCTCAACGGTGACTGGGTTATCGTTCGTTCGCAGTCGGTGGCCGAGGAAGGCGAGTTTGTCGCCGCGCTTCTCGACGGCGAGGAAGCCACCGTCAAGGAATTCCACCGGGATTCCTCGGGCGTGTGGCTCCTGCCCCACAACGATGCTTACTCCCCAATCAAGGGTGACGATGCAGAAATCATGGGCAAGGTAGTTTCTGTATTCCGCAAGCTCTAATCACCCACTTCTGTTGCTTCAACGCCGGCCAACGGTTGCCCGAAAATACCCCCTTTTATGCGTAATTTTCCGGTTGTCCATTGGCCGGCGTTTAATGTCACATTTTGCAAATCTGCAGCTAAAGAAAATTTCGGCGATCGCATGCAAGATTGGCGATATGTGAAACTCTTTGTTTCGTTCCGATTCGTAGGGATTTCTGGAAAACTAGAGACAAGCCAGTATTATTCCGGCAACAGCTTCCGCTTACCCCCAATAAACGGAGGTTGTCTAGCCCCCACCCCGTTCCTGGGCAGACCTTTGGAGGACCCTATGTACGCAGAGGAGCGTCGCCGTCAGATCGCCTCCCTCACCGCAGTTGAGGGACGCGTCAACGTCACCGAGCTTTCCGAGCGCTTCGACGTCACCGCTGAAACCATTCGTCGCGATCTCGCGGTTCTAGACCGCGAAGGCGTTGTACACCGCGTGCATGGCGGCGCTGTGGCCTCTCAGTCCTTCCAAACCGCAGAGCTGACCCTCGACACCCGGCAGCGTTCCGCTACCGGCGCCAAGATTGCCATCGCACGCGCCGCCATGCAGTTCCTCCCAGACGCCGGAGGCAGCGTCTTCCTCGACGCGGGTACCACCACCAATGCCCTGGCAGACCTCATCGGCCAACAATTCGCCGCAGGGCAATTTTCGATAGTTTCCAATAGCTTGCCCATCTCGCTTTCCTTGGCAAGCAACGGCGTTCCCGACGTTCAGCTGCTCGGCGGCACCGTCCGCGCCATCACCCAGGCAGTCGTGGGCGATACTGCACTGCGCACCATGGCGCTCATGCGTGCCGACGTCGCCTTCATCGGCACCAATGCGCTCACCCTCGACCACGGCCTGTCTACCGCAGATTCCCAAGAGGCAGCCATCAAGTCTGCCTTTGTCACCAACGCCCACAAGGTCGTGGTCCTCTGCGATTCCTCAAAACTCGGTAACGATTATTTGGTCAGCTTCGCCTCTATCGCGGATATCGACGTCGTCATCACCGATTCCGCCGCACCAGAAAGCTTCATCGAGGCGCTTCGCGAGCGCGAAATCGAAGTAGTCATCGCCGCCGATAAGTAGCATCGGCACATACAAAAATAGCCCCGCAAAAAGCGGGGCTATCGTTATGTTTTAGAATTCGTCCAACAAAGAGAGCGCTGCCGCTCGGGCTTCGGATGGACCCTCGGCGTTGATGGCGGCGTCGGCAAGCTTTTGGCACTGCTCGAACGTCAGCTCCGCAAGCTGGGCGCCCACGCCGGCGACAGCCGTGGAAGCCGCCGACAGCGAGTTCACGCCCAAGCCAGTCAGCACGCAGGCAAGCAGCGGATCCGCTGCCGCCTCGCCGCATACGCCAACCGGAACATCGTTATCCTGGCCCACCACGCAGGTGTGCTGGATAAGGCGCAGCACCGCCGGCTGCCATGGGTCAGTAAGATATGCCAGCTGCGGGGAAAGACGATCCGCTGCCATGGTGTACTGCGTCAAGTCATTGGTACCAATAGAGACGAAGTCTAGATGCGGCATGATGGTATCGGCCATCAAAGCCGCTGCGGGAACCTCAATCATGGCGCCCGCAGTAAGGCCACGCTCGCGACAAAGACCCGCGAACCACTTCGCCTCAACGGCGGTAGCGACCATCGGCGCCATAACCCACGTCGGAGCATCGTAGCCACGGTCTGCGGAAGCCTTCGCAATGGCATCCAGCTGGCGAGTCAACAGCGCCTCGTTATCGCGCGCGATACGCAGACCACGCACGCCAAGCGCAGGGTTTTCCTCGGAAGACAGGGTGGCATAAGAAATCGGCTTATCTGAACCCGCATCCAAGGTGCGAACAACCACCTTGGAAGACGGGAAGGCGTTAAAGACCTTCCCATAGATGCGCGCCTGCTCATCCACCGTCGGCTCCTCGCTCGCAGAGAGGAAGGAAAGCTCAGTGCGGTAAAGACCAATGCCCTCTGCCTGGGAGTCCGACGCGATGCGCGCCGCGTTGCCGTCCGCGACGTTAGCCAAAAGCTGCACGCGATAGCCATCCTTAGTTTGCGCTGGGCCACGCCACTGCGCCACTCGCGCAGCCTTCTCGCGGTATTCCTCTACCGCCCGCAAAGACTCCTCGCGGTCTGCGCCCAAGTTCACTGTGCCAATAGAGCCGTCCACGAACACGAGCGTGCCGGCCTCAATGTCACGCAGCTCCGCGCCCGCGGCCACGATACATGGAATATCCAGCTGGCGGGCAATAATCGCCGTATGGCTCGTCGGGCCACCGAGCTCGGTGACCAAAGCCTTGATGTGTGCGGTGTCGAGGGTTGCGGTATCTGCGGGCGCGAGGTCATCAGCAAGCAGCACTGCTTCCCCGTTGACCATCGGCAGACCTGGCTCCTGCTCGCCACGCAGCTGCGCAATAACGCGGTCGCGCACGTCCTTTAGGTCCGTCGTGCGCTCGGCCATCACGCCGCCTGCTGCTTCAAACATGGTGACAAACTTCTCAGTCGCGCTCGCGGTTGCGTACTCCGCCGGCCGGCCTGCACGGATGGACTTGCGCACCGCTTTGTGCCAGCCGCGGTCCTTGACCATGCCGGCGGTAGCGCCCAGCACCTCAGCCGCCTGGCCTTCTGCGCCGGCCGCACGCTGCTCGAGGCGGCTTGCCACGATATCGACGGCCTCTAGGAAGCGGTCATACTCGCCGTCGCGCTTTTCTTCGTCGATTAGCTCCCCAGCAGTGGGCAGTTCTGGACGAGGACGCACCCACACGGCCTCGGCGTATGCGACACCGGCAACGACGCCAGTGCCCTTGATGGTTGATTGAGATTCGTTTTCCATCACACATTCCTTCGGGAGGGGATTTGCTCTCCCCCTAGATCATCACAGATCGGGTGAAAAAGCAACGAATACCACACTCTTTTGATTGACTTTCGGGCATAACCAGACAAGAATCAACAGGGAGCAGAAATCTGCGCTCGACCACCGTCCAGCTAGCTTTCTCCCAATATACGCAAACTGCGAAAGGGACGAGTCTCCACAATGATTCTCACACTGACCCCCAACCCCAGTATTGACGCCACCCTAAACCTCCAAGAAGCCATCAATCCGGGCGCAGTTCACCGCGCCAGCCAGGTTTCTCAGGTCGCAGGCGGCAAAGGCGTCAACGTCACGCACGCGGTGCACCTTGCCGGCGAGAAATCCGTCGCTCTTCTGCCCGCACGCAAGGGTGATCACTTCCTTACCTTGATGGAAGACGGCAACATTCCCTTCGATGCCGTATCTATGCCCGGTTCTGTCCGAACCAACACCACCATCACCGAGCCAGGTGGCCGCACCACCAAGGTCAACGGCCCGGGCCCTGAGCTCGACGAGACAGTCCAGTCTGCCATTGCCTCCTCGCTGGCCGCGCTTTCCATCGGCGCGGAATGGGTGGTGCTTGCGGGTTCCCTGCCCAAGGGCGTTCCCACGCATTGGTACGCCACGCTTGTCGACGCCATCCGCTCCGCCGCGCCCCAAGCACGCATCGCCGTCGACACTTCCGACGCCCCGATGGTCGCCCTTGCAGAGCGCCTCAACGAGTCCGCGCCGAATCTAATCAAGCCCAATGGGCTTGAGCTCGGCCAGCTCACCGATACTGACGGAACTGCACTCGAGGCGGCCGCGGAACAGGGCGACTACTCAGGCGTCGTCGAAGCCGCGCGCGTAGTGGTTGGCCGCGGCGTCGATGAGGTTCTCGTCACTTTGGGCGGTGCTGGCGCAGTTCTCGTTACTGCAGATGGCGCTTGGGCTGCTACCCCACCTCCCACGGCTGTCGCATCCACCGTCGGCGCGGGTGATTCCGCACTTGCGGGCTATATTTTGGCCCGCCGCGCAGGGAAGGACTTTGCGGAAGCTTTGCGCCAATCCGTGGCCTACGGTTCTGCCGCTGCGGCTCTGCCCGGCACCCAGCTACCAAAGCCTGCACAAGTCAATATCGCAGAAACCAAAGTTTTAACCCTATAACCGCGTTTAACTACAACTCTGATCATTAAAGGAGTGTCCTCATGGCATCCAATCTCATCACGACAGACTTGGTCGCGTTGGACGCCGATTTCGGCGACAGTGTCGAATCTGTCATCACAAACCTTGCCACCCTGGTGCACGAGACGGGGCGCGCGACCTCCGTCGAGGGTCTCGCCCAACCGGCCATCGACCGCGAGGCCAAGGCTGGCACCGGCGTGCCCGGAGGCGTTGCTATTCCACACTGCCGCTCTGAGGTCGTCACCGAGCCAACGCTGGCCTTCGCGCGACTTTCCCGCGGCGTCGATTTCTCCGGTCCTGACGGTGACGCCCACTTGGTCTTCCTCATCGCTGCCCCCGCCGGTGGCGGTAAGGCACACCTAAAGATCCTTTCCAAGTTGGCCCGCGCGCTGGTAAAGAAGGACTTCCTCGAGGCGCTGCGTACTGCGGCGACCAAGGAGGAAATCGTCAAGCTGGTGCTGGATGTGGTCAACGCGGAAAAGCCCAAGAAACCTGCGAATTCTGCTTCCGCGGCGTCATCTGCTTCCGCGGCATCAACTTCCGCCGCTACGGCGGCGTCCGCTACCGCAACACCAACTACCGAGAACGCAGCCACCAACATCGTGGCGGTCACCGCCTGCCCCACCGGCATCGCGCATACCTACATGGCTGCCGACGCCCTGGCCCAAACCGCGGCAGAGCGCACCGACATAAACCTCACCGTCGAGACCCAAGGCTCCTCGAATAACACCTCCGTCTCGCAATCGGTGATCGACGCCGCTGACGCCGTCATTTTCGCCACCGACGTCGGAGTGCGCGAACGTGAACGCTTCGCCGGCAAGCCCGTCATCGAATCCGGCGTCAAGCGCGCCATCAACGAGCCCGGCGTCATGCTCGATGAGGCCGTCGCCGCCGCCAAGAACCCGAATGCGCGGCGCGTGGCGGGAACGGCGGCATCGGAAAGCGCGTCCGGAAGCGCATCAGGCAGCGGAGAAGAAGGTGAAGCACTCGGCTGGGGCAAGCGCATCCAGCAGGCGATCATGACCGGCGTGTCCTACATGGTGCCTTTCGTGGCCGCGGGCGGCCTTTTGCTCGCCCTCGGCTTCCTCTTCGGCGGATACGACATGGCCAACGGTTGGCAGGCGATTTCCACCAACTACTCGTTGACCAACCTGCCCGGCCACCAAGTTGAGGTCGACGGCGAGATGATGAGCTTCGACCGCTCCGGCTTGCTGCTCTATATCGGTGCGGTGCTCTTTGCCATCGGCCAAGCAGCCATGGGCTTTATCGTTGCGGCACTGTCGGGCTATATCGCCTTCGCATTTGCCGGCCGCCCGGGAATCGCTCCTGGTTTCGCCGGCGGCGCCATCGCCGTCGCCCTCGGCGCGGGCTTCATCGGTGGCCTGGTCACTGGTCTTATCGCGGGACTCATCGCCATGTGGATCGGCAACTGGAAGGTCCCGCGCTGGATCGGTTCCCTGATGCCGGTTGTCATCATTCCGCTGCTGACCAGCCTTATCACAGGTCTGTTGATGTACCTGCTGCTCGGCGCTCCGCTGGCCGCAATTATGGAAGGCCTGCAGAACTGGCTTTCTTCCATGTCCGGCTCGTCCGCCGTGCTGCTGGGCATCATCCTCGGGCTGATGATGTGCTTCGACCTGGGCGGCCCCGTCAATAAGGCGGCCTATCTCTTTGCCACCGCCGGCCTTTCCACTGGTGACCAGGCCTCCATGGAGATCATGGCCGCCGTCATGGCCTCCGGCATGGTTCCGCCGATTGCGCTATCGATTGCGACCTTCCTGCGCAAGAACCTATTTACCCCGGCGGAGCAGGAAAACGGCAAGTCCGCGTGGCTACTCGGCCTCTCCTTCGTCTCGGAGGGCGCCATCCCATTCGCTGCCGCTGACCCGCTGCGCGTCATCCCGGCGATGATGCTCGGTGGCGCCACCACCGGTGCACTGTCGATGGCCCTGGGCGTCGGTTCGCGTGCCCCACACGGCGGCATCTTTGTCTTCTTCGCCATCGACCCGGCCTGGGCTTATGTCCTGGCTATCGCGGCGGGCGTCGTGGTTTCCGCGCTGGCGGTCATCGCGCTGAAGCAGTTCTGGCCGAACAAGACCGTCGAGGAAGCAGCCGCCAAGGCGGAGGCTGCCAAGGCCGCGGCATAACGCGTACACTTGTAGACACGAAATCTCACATAGTCGAAAGGACTTATCATCATGGCATCTAAGACCGTAAAGGTTGGCTCTTCCGTCGGACTGCACGCACGTCCTGCGTCCATCATCGCAGACGCTGCAGAGGCTTATGACGAAGACATTCTGCTGACCCTCGTCGGCAGCGATGACGACGAAGAGACCGACGCAGCTTCCTCCCTGATGATCATGGCCCTGGGCGCTGAGCAGGGTGACGAAGTTACCGTTACCTCCGAGAATGCAGAAGCAGTCGAGAAGATTGCCGCTCTCATCGAGCAGGACCTCGACGCTTCCTAGCGTTAGCGTTAAAAGACTCCCGAGCTTTAAAGCTTGGGAGTCTTTTTTAAGTTTTGGGCATGCCAAAGCACCCGCGCGTGGCGGGGGGCTCTAGCTCACCGGCGAAGCCCACGGCGGCAACCAGGTGATTTTTCCGCGAATGCGAGCTAGCTTTCCACGGGAAGTTTTCGGCGAACTTCCTGGCGGAGAGTCGTCATTTATTCCGTTGTGATACGCACAGCAGGTAACGAGGTTTCCGATGTTCGTATCGCCTCCCCTAGCCCAAGAGGTGAGGTGATGGACCTGCGCACTATCCGCCGGGTGATTACAGCCCGGCCACGCGCACGTGGGATTTTCGGCCGCGGCCAGCAGGCGCTGCTTTTCATTAGCAAACCGCTGCGTGCGATAAAGATTGACCGGCCCTTCATAAGGATGCACGAGGCTGACCAATCCATGCGCGGAAAGCACGCGGGAGACGAAATCCGCGCCAGAAATGCTCGCGCCGTTGGTCATGCGCAGCTGGATTTCCTCCCCGCCGCCTTGCGCGATTTCCACGAACTCGTCCAAAGTGATGACGACGTGGGAGCCCGCCACCGGCTTGTGCGCACCGGAAAAGAATCCCTCGTAAAAGGATTGGACGGGCGCTTCGGGTTTTAAGGCAGAGAAGATATCGGCAATCATGTCCTGCTTGCCGGTAACGGTCAGGGACCACAGCGCTTGGCGACGCCGCGTAATCCGCACCCCTTCCTGTGGTTCCCGCGGCTTGGCGTATTCTTTCGCCATCGCGCGGGCTTTTGCCTTCAGCTTGTCCGCGGGAAGGGTGCTGGTGCAGAGTGTTTCCCGTACTTTCCACTTATCGCGTTGGCGTGGAATACGGGAAATGTAGCCTTCGATCATCGTCAGCGTGGACAGGCTATGCGCTGAGCCCTGCGCGTTGCGCTGGCAGCGCAAAGAGGAGGTGGGGCCAAAATAGATGCCCGCCAGATAGATAAGCTCGCGGGCCTGTAAGTTCGACGCGCCGAGCTGCACGAGCTGTGCTTCGCTGCGCCCGTGGGCGCCGGCAAGAATGGCCATGCCTGGCGCCTGGGCTGCGAGGAAGTCTGCTAGTGCGTTCATGGTTTTTAAGCCTAAAAAGCCCTCACCAAGCCCCACAAGAGACAATTTTTGGCCTGTGGATAACTTCGCCAAATTCACCCCGAAAAGGGGCGAGATTGGTGACGTATCCCGTTTTAGTACTTGGCGCCCTTGCCCTCACCAAGGGTTTCGTAGAGCCACTTCGCCGCAGGGTAGACCACAATGACGCCGATGGAGCCCCAAGCGATGCCCTCGAGGGAAACGGAACCCACGTTCAGCGTTAGGTTGCCGATACCCGCAATCAACGCCACCGCAGCACAAGTCAGGTTCACCGGATTGTTGAAGTTGACCTTGTTATCCATCCAGATGCGGATGCCCAGCATGCCGATGAGGCCGTAAAGCACGAGAGTCGCTCCGCCCAGCACACCGGTGGGGATGGTGAAAATCAGGGCGCCGAACTTCGGGATGAAGGCCAAGCAGATGGCGAAGACCGCAGCCACCCAGTAGGCCGCCGTGGAGTACACGCGGGTCGCGGCCATAACGCCGATGTTCTCGGCATAAGTTGTGGTGCCGGAGCCGCCGAAGCCGCCGGCGATGGCGGTGCCGAGACCGTCGGCGATAAGCGCGTCGCCAGCTAGGTCATCGAGGTCGCGCTTCGTCATCTCAGACACGGCCTTAACGTGGCCGATGTTTTCTGCGATCAGCACCACCAGCACTGGCAGCGCCACGGCGATGGCGGAGAACTTAAACTCCGGCGAGTGGAACTGCGGGACGCCAATCCAGGCAGCATCGCGGATGGTCTGCGCGGTTCCTTCCGCTAGGTTTCCGGTAAGCGCCGCAAAGACCCAGCCCACGACAACGCCGATGAGGATGCCCAAGCGGGAGACCATGCCGCGCCCGCCCACGGTTGCAAGGACGATAGCAGCCAGGGTAATCGCCGCAACGAGCGGCTGGGTCTGGAAGTTTGTCGTGGCCGCCGGCGCCAAGTTCAGGCCGATGAGCGCCACGATGGAACCAGTCACGGCCGGCGGCATCACGGCATCCAAGACACGGCGCCCCGCGGCTTTCACCACGAAACCGACGGCCATCAACACTGCACCGGTCACCAAAATGGAACCGGACTGCGCGCTGATGCCATACTGCTGCGACGCCGTCAGCGGTGCGATGAAGGCAAAAGAAGAGCCCAGGTAGGAAGGCAGGCGATTGCGGGTAATCAACAGGAACAAAATAGTGCTGATGCCCGAGAACAGCAGCGTCGTATTAACCGGGAAACCGGTCAAGGTGGGAACCAGCAACGTAGCGCCAAACATAGCCACCACGTGCTGCATGCCGATGCCGATAGTGCGCCCCCAGCTCAAGCGTTCTTCGGGCGCTACTACCGCGCCAGGTGCAATATTCTTACCATCGCCGTGCAGGCGCCAACCAAAAGTACTCACGAGCTTTCATTATGGCCCACCAGCGGCGTTTTAGGAAACTTCTTCCGCAACGTACTCCGCCAATTCGTGGGCAATGGAGGCAGGCAGGCGGACGTCGACAAGCGTGCCCTCCCCTGTGTACTCCTCGCCCAAAACGGTGCCTTCGGCATGCACACGGGAGACAACATCGCCGCGAGTAAAAGGCACCAGCAAACGCACGTGCACATCACGGGAGTTGAGAAAGAGCTCAACGCGCGAGGTCAGCTCGTCAATGCCCTCGCCGGTGTGCGCGGATACGTAGACCACGTTCTCGCGGTCGAGCACGTGACGAATCTCAGCAAGCACAAGCGGATCGGCCTTATCGATCTTGTTGATGACGATAATCTCCGGCGGCGCCTGCTCGCCTGTTTCCTGCACGATGTCATAGATGACCTTATTGACAGCCTCGATCTGTTTCAACGGGAATGGGTCGGAGCCATCGACCACGTGCATCATTATATCGGCAGCCAAGACTTCCTCGAGGGTGGACTTGAAGGCCTCCACCAGCTGCGTGGGCAGGTGGCGCACGAAGCCGACGGTGTCGGTGAAGACGACTTGGCGGCCGTCGGCAAGCTCTGCGCGGCGGGTGGTTGGGTCAAGGGTGGCGAAAAGCGCATTTTCCACCAGCACGCCTGCGCCGGTCATCGCGTTGATGAGGGAAGACTTGCCCGCGTTGGTGTAGCCGGCGATGGCAATTTGCGCGATTGTCGACTCCTGACGCTTCGAGCGTTTGATATCACGTGCGGTTTTCATTCCGCGCAGCTCTTTACGCAGGCGCGCCATCTCGGAGCGGATGCGGCGACGGTCGGACTCAATCTTGGTCTCGCCGGGGCCGCGCAAGCCGACGCCGCCGTTAGAGCCCGCGCGGCCACCCGCCTGGCGCGAGAGGTTGCCGCCCCAGCCGCGGGTATGGGTATAGAGGTATTCCAGCTGTGCAAGCGAGACCTGCGCCTTACCCTCTTTGGACTTCGCGTGTTGGGCGAAGATATCCAGAATCAGCATGGTGCGGTCAATGACCTTGGTGTTGAGCTCGCGCTCTAGGGCGGAAAGCTGGCCGGGCTGCAGTTCGCCGTCGCAGATGACGGTGTCGGCGCCGGTGGCTTCGACGATTTCTTTGAGTTCCTGGACCTTGCCACGGCCGATGTAGGTGCCAGGGTCGGGCTTTTCGCGCTTTTGGTAAATCGCTTCCACGACTTCGGCGCCGGCGGTCTCGGTCAGCGCGGCAAGCTCGGCCATGGTGGCCTCTACTTCGGCGACGGTGCCTTCGGTCCATACGCCCACGAGTACGACCTGCTCGAGGCGCAGCTTGCGGTACTCCACCTCATAGCCGTCGGTGGTGTCCTCAGCGCGGATGGTGGTGGAAACGCGGCGAAAGGCATTGCGCTCGGCTAGGTCGAGGTCGCCCGTGGTGGGCTGGAATTCCTCACCAAAAGCCTGCGCGAGAAGTTCTTCGTGATTTTCGTTCATGTTGCTTTTATTCTTGCACGTCGCAGGCTTAAAACCCCAATTTTTAGTAGCTAAAGCCCGCGGAGATACAATAGCCACTATGACCGAAACTTCCCCCGCCTCCACTGCCAATACTGAGATGCAGGCAATTGGCCTGAACTTTGTGCGTTGGCAAGACGCCGTTGAGGCAGCCATTTCCACCAACCAGCTCACCGTCACCGGCGAGATCCGCGACGGTCAGCTCATCCAATTCGCGGACCCGTCCGGAGCGCAGATCAATATTCTCGCGGTCGAGCCTTTTGCCACCTACATCGGTTTCGATTCCGTGACGCAGGGCTTTGCGCATGTGTCCATGGTCAACGACGTGCTGGCTTTCATGGAAATCCTGGACCCATTCGGCACCGTTCTCGCACAGGCCACCGCTAACCTCGCGCAGGGTCCGCTGCTGGCAGACGAAGAAACCCAGCCGTGGCAGCAGGTAGGCCTTAGCGTCATGGGCTTCGGCGTGAAACGCTATGCCTCCGCCGCAGACTACGAGGCGGAGTTTGATACTTACCCGGCGGCCTTCGAGTCTGAAGGCGCAGAGATTGTCGCGAAGGGTTCCGGCGCAGCGGCGCCTACCCCGGGCTGCCGATTCGCCGCCCGCGTGATGGAATCCGAGTGGCGCGAAAACCAGCTTACCGGCGAAAAGTTCATGCACCTGGTCATGGACGGCGTCTTCCCGTTCGACCTCTGCTTACCGGCCAGCTTCGGTAAGCTTCCCGCCAAGGATGAAGTTCTGGCTGGAACTGGTATGCTGACGGCTTCAATCGAAATGCCCACCGGCGGCTGCGGCTCCGACGGCGGCTGCTCCTGCGGTTCTGGCGGATGCCACTAAATAAAACGAAGAAGGGCCAGGTATGGACTCGACAGGGCGACATATGCTCGCCGTCACCCTCGCGGTGGTGGCAGCCGTTGCGCTCATCGTGACCCTGAAACTGCCTGGCCTTTTCATTGCGCTCTTGGTGGCAGGCGCCATATGGCTTTTCGCCTCTGCACGTCCCGACGCCTCCGAGCACGCCGCCCTGCGCACCTCCATCGATCTTTCCGCGGACGATATCCGCGACGTGATCGCTGAATTCGACGCCTTCTGCAATTCGCAAAATACCGATGCCATTGCAGACCGCACTTTGCACCGCCCCGCGCTGCTGGATCTGGATTGCACGGATCCCACCATCGAGGCCTTCCGCTACGAATTAAACGGTGCCAAGCGATTTTTAAGCCGCTTGGACATCCGCGTATACCGCACAGACATCGAAACCGACGAGCTGGAATCCCTCTTAAGGGTTACCGATGACCGCGCCACCGAGCTGCGCGAGACCTGGCTCGCCGCCCGCCGCGCGGCCCTTTCCCTCGGCACGCACTACAAAGACTAAAGCGCGGTCTCGCCAGTTGCCACGATGCGCGAAGGGCCGGTAAGACGCGAGTCTTCGTCGAAGATCTCCACTTCCACCGTGCCGCCGGGAACATGGACGCTGACGGTGCCGGTGCCGTAGCCGGCGTCGGCAAGCGCGGCGCATGCGGCCGCCACGGTGCCGGTGCCGCAAGAGCGGGTCTCTCCGACGCCGCGTTCGAAGACACGCATGGAAACGGCGCCTTCAGCAAGCTGAGTCAGCACCTCAACGTTGACTCCCTCGGGAAAGAAGGACTCATCGAAAGTCGGCTGCTCGAAGGTCATCTCGGCCAGGCCTTCTGCCGAAAGCCCCGGGATGACCGCTGCCAGGTGCGGATTGCCCACGTCGACACCGAGGCCCGCAAAGCTCTCGCCTGCCATCGACGCCGTGGAAACTCCGGTTACCCGCGCAGCACCCATCTCCACGCTAACCTGCGCCTCGAACTCATCGAAGGAATGCACCGTCACCGTTTTCGCACCGGCACGGGTGCCGACGGTGAAGGTATCGGCCTGCACCAAGCCGCGGGAGCGCACCCAGTGGGCAAAGACGCGAGTGCCGTTGCCACACATTTCGGCGACGGAACCATCGGCGTTGCGGTAGTCCATGAACCAATCCTCGTCCGCGATGCCGTCTGCGAGCGGCTCCCTCAGCGCTCCCGCGCGGACCACGCGCAGCAGGCCATCGCCGCCGATTCCGGCGCGGCGATCGCACAGGCGCTGCACGCGCTCGGGGCTAAGCTCTAGCTGGCCGTCATGGTCTTCGATAATGACGAAATCGTTTTCCGTACCGTGTCCCTTGGCAAATTTCATGCCTCAATAATACGCAGCGCCTGCCCACGAGTATCGGCGGCCGCATCCAGCCAGTTGATGCGCTTGTCGCGGTTAAACCAAGAGCGTTGGCGGCGCACGTAGCGCCGCGTTCCGGTAATCGTGCGCTCTATGGCTTCGTCCCAGGTCAGCTCTCCTCGCTGAGCTTGGAATACCTGCGCATAGCCGATGGCGCGGCCGGCAGTGGAATCTTCTACGAGGCCTTGTGTTTGCAGGCGCTCGACCTCCGTTACGAGCCCGCGTTCGAACATGCGTCGGCTGCGCAGCTCGATGCGCGGGTTGAGCCAATCTGCTTGCGTGCGCAGGCCCAGCAGCAGCATGTTCCAGCGCGGCGGCGCGTCCTTCGGCGGCTGGCTGGCCTTGAAGGGTTTGCCGGTTAGCTCGATGACCTCCAGCGCACGGACGGTGCGCCGCGGGTCTTTGTCCTCGATGATGGCGGCCGCGGCCGGATCTACTTCTGCAAGCTCCGCGTGCAGCTTATCGACGCCGATTTCCACCCTCCGCTGCTCATACTTCGCGCGAACTGCAGGGTCGGTGGGTGGAAACTGCCAGTCGTCGACGAGCGCTTGGACATAGAGCATCGAGCCACCCACGAGGATGGGCGTTTTGCCGCGGGCCATGATCGCCTCGACGTCGGCAATGGCGTCTGCCTGATAGCGCGCGACGGAGGCCTTCTCCGTGACTTCCCAGACGTCAAGCTGGTGGTGCGGGATGCCCTCGCGTTCTTCCAACGTGAGCTTCGCCGTGCCGATGTCCATGCCGCGGTAGAGCTGCATGGAATCGACGTTGACAACCTCGCCGTCTAGCTCATGCGCGAGCTGCACGCCCAAGTCACTTTTACCCGAACCCGTAGGCCCTACGACTGCGATTGGTCTTAGCATTGCCACCCCGCCACGTATCGTCCAACGCCCAGCGTCGAATCCGCCGCGCGCAGTTCCGCTTTTACCGGCCGCAGCGCCGCGAGCTCTGCCCACAGAGCAGTCTCTTCGACGCCGGCGGCACGCAGCTTTTCTTCATCGCAGCTTTCGTCCGCGCCCGCTAGCAGGGATTCGCACCACCGGGCGGCCGCAGGGGCGGCGTCGATAAGCGCGAGCGGCGCGCGTTGGGTAAGCCCGGCACTGCCGTCTATGCACACGATGGTGAGAACGCCCGCGCGCGGGGTGCCAAGGTGCTCGCGGACCTCACCCACGCGATAATCCGGACCGCCTGCAAGCATGTAGCGCGCCATAAGCTCCGGCAGGTAATTGCCCTCGCCCAGCTGCACGCTCGGGGCGCCCCACGCGCGCAGGGATCCTGTATGTGCCGTATGCCAGCGTGCATCCCTGGAGCCAACGATGTCTAACACCAGCTCCTCATTGGCCGACGCGTATTCGCGGACTAGCTGCCGAGCTGCGCCTAATAGCGCGCGGCTAGGGGCATCTGCGGGAGATAATTCCTCCGCCAAGGCCGGCGAGGAAGGCATAATCAAAAGATTTAACATTGCTCACTCATCCTAATGCAGGAGAAGGTACTGTTAGGGAGAACACTCTAGGCAGCCGTGACGCGCGGCGCGACTTTCATAAAGGCGGTTTCAACCATGTCTATCCCAACCCCAGGTGCAATGCCCAAGAAGGGTGCTCGTCCAGGCCCTCGCCCGGGCGCACAGCCGGCGGCTAAGGTCGCAAAGAATGATCCGGCCAAATGGGGCCGCGTGGAGGAAGACGGTTCCGTCTTCGTCAATGCTCCCGAAGGCGAGCGCAAGATTGGCGAGTGGAAAGCCGGCACCCCGGCTGAGGGCTTGGCGCACTATGGTGCCCGCTACGATGACCTTTCCACCGAGATTGAGCTGCTGGAAACGCGTTTGAAAGCGCACCCGGGCGAGGCGGAAACCATCAAGGCCACCGCCGCGGAGCTGCGGGAGTCTTTACCTACCGCTGCCGTTATCGGCGATATTGCGGCCTTGGACAAGCGTTTGGGCGCTGTCATCGAGCACTCCGTAAGCGCCGGCGAGCAAGCGCAGGCCGATAAAGCGCGCCGCCGCGCGGAAGGCATCGCGGCCAAGGAGAAGCTCGCGGCAGAGGCCGAGGACATCGCAGCGAACTCCACCGAGTGGAAGGCCGCGGGAGATCGCATCCGCGCCATCCTCGAGGAGTGGAAGCAGATTCGCGGAATCGACCGCAAGACTGACGACGCCCTCTGGAAGCGCTACTCGCGCGCACGCGACTCCTTTAATAGGCGTCGTGGAGCGCACTTCGCGGAGCTAGACCGCAACCGCGCGGCGGCCCGCAAGCGCAAGGAAGAGCTCGTCGAGCGCGCCGTGGCGCTGCAGGATTCCACCGACTGGGCAGCCACCGCGCGCGCCTACCGTGACCTGATGACCGAGTGGAAGGCCGCCGGCCGCGCCCCGCGCGAGGCCGATGACAAGCTGTGGGCGCAGTTCCGCGCTGCGCAGGACCACTTCTTTTCCGCTCGCAACGCCGTCAACGACGAGCGCGATAAGGAATTCGCCGCCAACGCGCAGGCGAAGGACGCCCTGATTGCGGAATACGACTCGCAAATCGATCCTTCCAAGTCCATCGAGGCCGCCAAGGCGAAGCTGCGCGAGCTGCAAGAAAAGTGGGAGGAAATTGGATTCGTCCCACGCAACCAGGTCCGTGAATACGAGGCCAAGATTGAGGCCCTGGAAAAGCGCGTTTCCGCCGCGGAGGATTCCGAGTGGCGCCGTACCGATCCCGAAGCTCAGGCACGCGTGGCGCAGTTCCAGTCCAAGGTTGACGATCTAAACGCGCAAGCCGACGCCGCCGCTGCCAAGGGCAACGCCACGAAGGAGCAGGACCTGCGCGCCCAAGCCGCGCAGTGGCAGGAGTTCGCGGACGCAGCGGCAGCTGCTGTAAATGACAAATAGTTTGCTCGTCCAGATTGTCCCTGGCCGCGGAGAGCCAGCAGATTGCGTCCGTAGCTTCGTCTTCGACGCGAACCTGTATGCGCAGGAGGCCAGCGGTGACCCAGCCGCGTCTTCTGCGCCTTCGCGGGTGGTCCAGCGCCTGCAGGGCTCGAACGAGTCGCAGACCTATCTCTTTGGGCTAACTTCTCCTACCCCACTGGAGGTGGGCGCGCTGGGCTTGCCCACTATTTCCGCGGTGGAGCCCAGCCCGGAGTTGGATTTCGACGGCTTCATCCATATCTCGCTGCCTCTTCTTGAAGAAACACAGAATGCGGAAATCGAGTGCGTTCTCGCGGCGGGCCTGCTGCCCATGCCCGGCGAGGAGCTGTCCGCGGAAGCGCGCGGAGTGACCGAGCAGCTTGTCGACGCCGCCCTCGACCTGGCCCATAAGCTCGGCCGCAGCGTCGCACAGATAGGTATGCTCTACCCTGCCGATGCGGACTACTCTTATGACCCGTTCTCGGGCCCGTATATCGCGCGGGGCTTTGCACAAAAGCACGCCGAGCACCAGATGTTCGTAGAGTTTCCGGATACGCCAGCGCGGCCTTTCCCGGTGGCCTCGCGCAAATTTCATGTCTTTGCCGACTATGACATCCCCGCTGAGTATCTGGATGACATCCTGGAGCTTTTGACCGTGGCCTCCACGGATGCGGTCTACGGCGATTTGAGCACCGAGCCTATTTACTGGACCGCGCAGCGTTTGGAGGAGGCGCATCGCAGGCTGCGGGCACGGCGCTCGCATACTCTTCTGGTTGCGATCGAGGAAGCCGGGCGTATCGTGGCGCTGACGGAGCTTTCCCGGCACGCGGATGCGGACCCGGAGGTCTGTGAGTGGACGCTGACGGTCACCGCCCGCGATAGGCGTCGACGCGGACTGGCCACGGCTGCGAAACTGCACGCACTGCACGAGGTCGCGCGGTGGTGGCCGGACGCGCGCCGAGCATATTGCTCGGTCGCGGATGCGGACCCGGCGATGAACCGCATCTATAAGCACCTAGGCGCGAAGGTTATTTCCACTTCCTCAGCCTGGGAGCTGCATCTCCGCAGTTAAGGACTGAGCATTCGGGGCTTAACGCTTGTGTGCTTGGCGGCGCCGGTCGTCGATAAGCAGCGGATTCTCCTCCGGAGGAAGTGTAGTCGCGGCCTCCGTCTGCAGGACGCCGACTTGATCGAGGGAGCTGGCTGCGGCGCGGGCTTTTTCGGCCGCTGCAATCTGCTCGGGGCTGCGCCTAAAGGCCACGCGGCAGTACGCCAAGAATGCAATCAGGCTAGCGAGCACGCCGACCCACATGCCGATGGAGGCGCCGTCCGCGGTCGAGCCGCGGTACCAGAAGCCCCAGAGGTTAAGAAACAGCGAGATTGCCACCAGCATCCATGCAGCAAGACCGAAGTTTAAGCGGCGGGTGATGACGGTGAGGCTGGTCAGCACGCCGATGCCCAGCAGGGCACACCACCCCGAGATGTTCTCCATGATGGAAATCTTCACGCTCGAGCTGTCCAGACCAAGAACCTCCCAGCCGTGGGCGGTGCCGGCATAGGGCAGAACCAGGTACGCCACCCACGCGACAACCGCTACGATGAGCGCGGTTTTGTAGCCTCCCAGTTCCATCTTCTGGGCGGCAGCGCGCTCGGCGGCGTGGGCGGTGTCGTACTGATTGCTCATGAAATACTCCTTTAGCAGCCGCAGGAATCTTGGGTGGCGGGGGCGCCAACCTGCGGTAGACCCAAACCTACGCCGATAGGCACGGTGGTTGGGGTCTGACCCGCTGCGGACATGTCGCCGGCCTTAGTGCGGCGGTGCTCGGTAACGCCGGAGTCAGCCACGAGGAAGAAGGAACCAGAATCGGTGACGGTGGTATGCACGACGTCGCCTGGGCGGATATCTGCGCTGATGGAAGTGCCGGCGGCGTCGATAGGCGCAAAGTGCACGAGGCGGCCATCGCGGGAACGTCCGGTCAGGCGGTGAGTCTTGTCAGCCTTGCGGCCGCCCTCGGCCTGCACCAGCAGCTCGACGTCGGTGCCAACCAGCTTCGCATTCTCCTCGGCCTGGATGGAGTCCTGCAGCGCGACAAGGCGCTCAAAGCGCTCCTGCACGCTGTGCTTCGGGACCTGCTTTTCCATCTCCGCCGCCGGGGTACCCGGGCGCGGCGAATACTGGAAGGTAAAAGCGGAAGCAAAACGGGCGCGCTTTACCACTTCCATGGTGGCCTCGAAGTCCTCTTCGGTCTCGCCTGGGAAACCGACGATGATGTCAGTGGTGATGGCCGCATGCGGCATCTTCTCGCGGACTTCATCCAGGATGGCGAGGAACTTCTTCGAACGATAAGACCGGCGCATCTCCTTCAAGATGCGGTCGGAGCCAGACTGCAGCGGCATGTGCAGCTGCGGGCACACGGCTGGGGTCTCGGCCATGGCGTCGATGACGTCGGAAGTAAATTCTGCCGGGTGCGGCGAGGTAAAGCGCAGACGCTCCAAGCCCTCGATCTTTCCCACCTCGCGCAGCAGCTTCGAGAACGCGAACTTATCGCGCGGCAGGTCAGGGTCTGCAAAGTTCACGCCATAAGCGTTGACGTTTTGGCCCAGCAGGGTGACCTCGGAGACGCCTTGGTCTACCAGCGCCTTGACCTCGGCCAGGATGTCGCCTGGGCGGCGGTCCTCTTCCTTACCGCGCAGGGAAGGAACGATGCAGAAGGTACAGGTGTTGTTGCAGCCCACCGAGACCGAGACCCAGCCGGCGTAGGCAGACTCGCGCTTTGCAGGGAGCACGGAGGGGAAAGCCTCGAGGGAATCAACGATTTCCACCTGGGCCTCGTCATTGTGGCGCGCGCGTTCGAGCAGCGTAGGAAGGGCACCCATGTTGTGGGTGCCAAAGACCGCATCGACCCACGGCGCATTATCGAGGACGGTGTCTTTGTCCTTTTGCGCCAAGCAGCCGCCCACGGCAATCTGCATGCCGGGGTGATTCTCCTTGGTTTTCTTCAATGCGCCCAGGGTGCCGTATAGGCGCTTATCTGCGTTCTCACGCACCGCGCAGGTATTAAAGACGATGAGGTCGGGCTCGTCGCCGGAGTCGACTGCGCAGTAGCCTGCCTCCTCCAGCAAGCCGGAGATGCGCTCGGAATCGTGCACGTTCATCTGGCAGCCAAAAGTACGCACTTCGTAGGTGCGGGGCGCCTCAGTCTGGGGATTACTCACGTCGGGTCATTCTATCGGCCAAAGCAGCCAACTCATAAACCCTAGGATTCCAGCTCCGCGATGCGCGCATCCAGCGCCGCAATGGCAATCCGCATGGACATGCCTTGGTTGAAACCGCGCCGCGCCAGCACGCCTACGATGCGGCGCAAGTATTTATCACGCTCTGCCCTATCCTCCGGCACCGTTTTCACAGAGCGTGCCTTCTTTACTGCCAAGGCCTGGGCAATGGACTCCTCAGACTCCTCCGTCACCTGTTCCAAGGCCTCACTCCGCAGGGCTTGGGACACGCCCTTTTCCTGCAGCTCGCGATCTAGCACGCGCGCGGATTTACCCCTGCGGGCATGGCGCTGGCGCACCCACTCTTTGGCAAAGGTGGCGTCGTCAAGCAGGCCCACGTGCGTTAGGTCATCGAGGACCATCTCCACCACCTCGGCGTCGAATTCGAGGGCAAGGAGGCGGTCGCCTAATTCCTTGCGCGAACGCGCGCGCTGATCCAGCAACAACAGCGCGCGCGAACGCACCTTGGCTTTGGCTTCTTCTGCTTCGGCATCAAAAAGCCCGCCTCCAGCGGCGCCGGATTCATATTCGGCAAGCGCCTGGCGAAGCTTTTCGAGCTTTTCTGGGGCGGGCTTTGACATTTAGTCGTCGTCGAAGTCGACGTTCGGAACCAAATCGACGGCGTCATCCGTCAAGGAATCGTCCGCACCGGGCACGTCCATGTGGACTTCCTCTCCCGTCGCGGCCGCGGCGCCGATGCCAAGCTTGGTGAAGATCTTCTTCTCAATCTCATCAGCCAGGTCCTTGTTTTCCTTCAGGAAGTTACGGGCCTTCTCTTTACCCTGCCCCAGCTGGTCTCCCTCGTAGGTAAACCAGGAACCGGACTTCTTGATAAAGCCGTGCTCCACGCCAAGGTCGATGATGGAGGACTCACGCGAAATACCCTCGCCGTACATGATGTCGAACTCGGCGATCTTGAAAGGCGGGGAAACCTTGTTCTTTACAATCTTGATCTTGGTGCGGTTACCAATCGCATCCTGGCCATCCTTAAGCGTCTGGATGCGGCGGATATCGCAGCGCACGGAAGCGTAGAACTTCAGCGCCTTACCACCGGTGGTGGTCTCCGGGGAGCCGAACATGACGCCGATCTTCTCGCGCAGCTGGTTGATGAAGATGGCGGTGGTGCCGGAGTTGTACAGCGCGCCGGTCATCTTGCGCAGCGCCTGGGACATCAGGCGGGCCTGCAGGCCGACGTGGGAGTCACCCATCTCGCCTTCGATTTCCGCCTTCGGGGTAAGGGCCGCGACGGAGTCGATAACGATGATGTCGATAGCGCCGGAACGCACGAGCATGTCGGCGATTTCCAGCGCCTGCTCACCGGTATCCGGCTGAGAAACCAGCAGGTTATCCGTATCCACGCCCAAAAGGCGAGCGTACTCAGGGTCGAGGGCGTGCTCGGCGTCGATAAACGCAGCGATGCCACCTTCCTTCTGCGCAGACGCAATCGCGTGCAGCGCAACGGTGGTCTTACCCGAGGATTCTGGGCCGTAAATCTCCACGATGCGCCCGCGCGGGAATCCGCCGATGCCCAGTGCGATGTCGATGGCGGTGTTGCCGGAGGAAATCGCGCGGATTGGGGGACGCTCGTCGTCGCCAAGGCGCATGACAGCACCCTTACCGAAATCCTTCTCAATCATCGCCATCGCGGCGTCGAGCGCCTTCTGGCGGTCATCTCCCTTGCCCGCCGCAGCGGTGGACTTCTTCTTCGTTGCCATTTTTAATTCCTAACGTTGATTTACCTGCGCATCCCACAGGTCCATTGATTTAGACTGCCAAACCTTACCTGCGGTTCCGCAGCAAAAGCTAAGCTAGCGCCGACGCCCGACACCCCAAACCACCTTACACACAAGTGTTCGAAACTAAAATACAAACCCCGCGTGTCCGCCCAGTTTTTAACTCACAAGTCTTCGAATGCGTTCGAACAACTAGAGCGTGGGATAGTCCACGCCTAGGCGGCGGTTTTCCGGAACATCAAAATCGTCGCACAGGCCTTCCCACACCTCGCTTGGGTCTACCCCGCGTTCGATGAGCTCGTCGGCGGTTTCACCGTATTTAGCCAGCACGTGGGAGTGGCTTATCCACTTGCCTTCGGATTCACCGAATTCATCGACTATCAGTTGGTGATACTCCGTCAATCGCATGCCCGCTATCCTACAGGCCGAACTTCCAAGCCCCAGTCCCTGCTCAACACACCCGCCTGAACGCCGTTCAAAAGGCGAGTTTCCCAGCCGCAATGCCAGGCGTGTAATCTGCCCAACATGAAGAAGAACTCTGTCGCGGGCGACATTGCTTACGTTGCCGTCTTTACCGCTCTCATTATTGTCTTCGCGTTCGTTTCGATCCCCAGCCCGGTCTCCGGCGTTCCGATCGTTTTGCAGAACGCCGTCATCACCCTTGCTGGCCTGATTTTGGGCGGGCGCCGTGGCTTCTACGTAGGCCTACTTTTCATCGTTCTGGGTCTCGTTGGCCTACCGGTCCTGGCTGGCGGCCGCAGCGTTTTGAGCGCACTGGCCGGGCCTACTGTGGGCTACATCGCGGGCTATGTCATCTCCCCTGCCGTAGGCGGCGCGATTGCTTACCGCGCCCCGCGCAACAAGGCTGGCATGTGCATCGTCATTGCGCTCGCGGGCATCGTCAGCCTGCTGGTGCAATACACCTGCGGCATCATCGGCATGGCCTTGCGCGCGGGCATGGGCTGGGGCGAGGCCGCACTCGCGCAGATTCCTTTCCTGGGCCCTGACGCACTAAAGCTGGCGGTCATGGTCGTCATCGCGATTGGCGTGCACGCGGCGTTTCCGGATCTGATGGGACGCAATCCCAAGAAGGCATAAATGTCCACCATCGAGTTCCAGAACGTCAGCGTCGCTTTCGACGAAGAAGAGGTTTTAAGCGATATAAACCTCACGCTTTCTGAGCAGCGCATTGCCATCATTGGAGCGAACGGCGGCGGTAAATCCACGCTCACCCGCCTCATCAATGGCCTAGGCGAGCCCACCTCGGGCACCGTGCTTGTCGACGGCGCGGATGTCGCCCGCCACGGAAAAGAAATCCGCCGCAAGGTCGGTTTTGTCTTCTCCGATGCGGAGAACCAAATTGTGATGCCGAACGTGCGTGACGACGTCGCCTTTTCGCTGCGTCGGCTAAAGCTCAGCAAGGCCGAGCGGAACGCGCGCGTGGATGCTGTGCTGGAGCGCTTTGGTCTACGCGAGCTGGCAGACCAGTCGCCGCATACGCTTTCTGGAGGGCAGAAGCAGCTGCTGGCTTTGGCCGCGGTTCTCGTGATGGAGCCGGTGCTTATCATCGCCGACGAACCCACCACTCTTTTGGACCTGCGCAACCGCGACCGCATCCGCCGCGAGTTTGCGCGCTTGGAGCAGCAGCTTATCGTGGTCACGCACGACTTGGATTTCATCCACGATTTCGACCGAGCCATTTGCATCGATGAGCACCGCATTGCTGCCGACGGCGCGCCCGCTGAGGTCATCGACTTCTATCGCTCCCTGATGGCCTCCCGCCCGCTGTAATTTCCGCCCGTTGTAGCAAAGGGAGACATTCGTGCCACAGAATATTCCGCTTGGGTTTTATGTCGATGCCGATACCTTCATCCACCGCTTGCCGGCGTGGGTGAAATTTGTGGTGCTCATCGCTTTCATCATCAGCACCACGATTTTTGCAAAGACCATTCCCGTAGCCGTGGGCTGCGCGGTAGTCGCGCTTGCGGTCTACCCGCTCGCGCGTATCCCTGCGCGCGTGGCTTGGGGCCAGCTTTATCCCCCGCTCTATTTGCTCGTGGCGCTGGCGGCGCTGCAATGGTGGCAGCAAGACCTTGAAACGGCGGTGACCACTTTCTTTAGCATTTATGCCGCCATCGTCGCGGCAGTGCTCCTCACGCTGACTACTAAGGTCTCGGAGATGATGGAGTCTTTTGAGAAGGCGCTCGCGCCTCTTGGCAAGCTGGGGCTGCCGGTGGAAAATATCAGCCTGGCGATGTCACTTACGATCCGCCTCCTGCCGCTGATGCTCGGCACGGTTCAAGAGGTCATGGACGCCCGCAAGGCCCGCGGTGCGGGCACTTCCCTGCTGGCTTTCGGTACTCCGGTGGTCATCCGTTCGATACGCCGCGCCCGAGCCATGGGCGAGGCACTCCAAGCCCGCGGCGTGGGCGACTAGATACCGACTAGATCCACAAAGACCCTCGAGAACTTCTCTCGAGGGTCTTCTTAAAACTAGAGGCTACTGCTCGCCGCGCAGTTCGCGCAGGCGGGCCTGGACGGCGTCGTCAGCAGCGGCGTTAGGCTGCGCCGCCTGGTCCGCTGCAGAACCAGCGGTGCGGTTGCCCTCGATTGCCTGCTGGGAGTTGCCCTCAACAGCCTTGGAGGAACCCATCTCTGCACGAATCTGCTCCAGACGGGAGTGTCCGGCCAGCTGCACGCCTGCCTGCTCCACCTCGTGCATGCGGTTAGCCACGGAGTTCTCCGCCAGCTCCGCCTGGCCCAGGGCCTTGGTGTAGCGGCGCTCAATCTTGTCACGGACGGAATCCAGAGACGGCGTGTTGCCGTTAGCGGTCATCTCGTTCATGGAGTTGAGAGACTCGGAGACCTTCTCCTGCATCTTCGCCTGCTCGAGCTGGGAAAGCAGCTTGGAACGCTCGTTGACCTTTTCACGCAGGGCCATGCCATTGCGCTCGACGGCCTTCTTGGCCTGCTCTGCCTGCTGAAGGGCTTGATCGTGGAGCTTCTTGGTGTCTTCCACAGACTGCTCTGCGGTAACCAGCTGTGCGGCGAAGGCCTCTGCGGCGTTCTCGTACTCGGTGGCCTTGGTGTTATCACCTGCAGCGCGAGCTTTATCAGCAAGCTCCAGCGCCTGGCGGGTATTGCCCTGCAGCTTCTCAATCTCATTCAGGCGGCGGTTGAGCTGCATCTCCAGCTGACGCTGGTTACCGATGACAGCGGCTGCCTGCTGCGAAAGCTCCTGGTGCTGGCGCTGTGCGTCCTCGATGGCCTGCTCGATCTGTACCTTGGGATCAGCGTTTTCTTCGATCTTGGAATCGAAGAGTGCCATCAGGTACTTCCATGCCTTGGAAAATGGATTCGCCATTAGTGTGTTTAAGCCTTCCTAAGTTGCGTTTAACGCGTGACTAAAAGTGTTTCGTTACCCCACCAATACTAACGAAATCCGCGCTCCACTGTGGTGCCCGAAGGCATAAAGTTCACTGTGAGACGCGGAGAGTTTTAAAGCTCCGAAGCAGCAGGTGCGGTGGTTGCCAGTTCCTCGTCCATGGACGGCAGCGCCATGAAACCTGCAGCCTCAATCAAGACGTCAGAAACGCTGACCTCTAGAGCGTGGCAGACGGAGGCCAAAAGCTCGGAGGAAACTTCCTTGCGGCCGCGCTCGAGCTCCGAAAGGTAGCCTGGGGAAACACGCGCGACGCTAGCAAGTTCGCGCAGGGTCACGCCCTTGTCGGCGCGGAATGCGCGAAGGGTCAGCCCCAGAGCCTCACGCAGCAGCGGCTCCGGCGCGCGTTTAGGAGCCTCAACAGCACCTGCCGAGGCGTTGAAAGGCTTTTCAAGAAGTGCAGTAGTAGTGTTCATCAATCTGTACAACGGCGCTGCGGCCGGCTTTGTTCCCGAAAATCCTATTTTTCTTTCAAAGTTGATAGAAGCAGGCTCAAGACCTCTTCCACAGCGGCTTCACGGATCGCGTTACGGCTGCCCGATAGCTGCTGCAGTTGTATGCCATGGGCAGGAACCCCGGGGCCAACGATGCCCACGAAGACCGTTCCCGCGGATTTGCCCTCTTGCGGGTCAGGTCCTGCCACGCCTGTCAGCGATAGCCCCCAGTCCGCGCCGGTCTCGCGCACCGCAGCCTCGGCCATCGCCTGCGCGGTTTTGGCTGAGACCACCCCTTGGGCTTCCAGCTCCTCCACCGGAACCGACAAGAAGTGAGACTTCACCTCGGTAGCATAAGTTACTAATCCACCGCGCAAGACTGCCGACGCCCCCGGGACCGTAGCGAGCGTGGCCGCCGCTAGGCCCGCAGTCAAGGACTCGCAGAAGGATACGGTCTGGTGGCGGTTGCGCAGGGCATCGACAAGCGCGGGCGCAGACATCAGGAGTTCTGCTTCCTACCGTCGATGAGGTACTGCACGCCCGTGACCACAGTGACCACGACGGCGATAAACATGACCACGAAGGAAGGAATGTCCATCCAGCTCGGCAGCGGGCACAGGTACATCGCCACGGCAAGGGACTGCAGGACGGTCTTGAGCTTGCCACCTTTAGACGCCGGGACAACCTTGCCCTGGCGCAGAAGGGCCATGCGCCAGAAGGTGATGCCGAATTCGCGGACAAGGATGACCACGGTGACCCATACCGGCAAAACGCCGATGATGTTGAGGCAGACGAAGGCCGCGGTCATTAAGGCTTTGTCTGCGATAGGGTCGGCGATTTTGCCGAAGTCGGTGATGAGGCCACGGGAACGGGCGATGTCGCCATCGAGTTTGTCCGTAATCATCAACGCGGCGAATACACCAAACGCCCACCAGTCGTGGCCGGCCAGCACCAACCAGACGAATACGGGGATAAATAAGATGCGCAAGCTCGTCAGAATATTGGGTAGATTCCAGTTGGAAACGTGGGGATTTACATCCGACGCCGCCGCCGTTTTCTGCCGAGCCCTAGAGTGATTCACGGACTTTATCCTACCTGTCCTATTAAAGCCGCTGCGGCAAACTCCCCCATCTCTTTAAGATAAGTTCATGAAATACTTCGCAGTCAGCTACGAATACAACCCGCAAAATCCGGCCATCGCGGAAAACCGCCCAGCGCACCGCGAATTCATCGGTGATCTAAATGAAAAGGGCAAAATTTTAGGCTCCGGCCCCTTTACTGATTCCAAGGGCGGTGCACTCATCGTTTTGCAATTTGCCGATGAGGCCACCGAGGTTGCCGAAGCCATCAAAATTATGGACCAAGATCCATTCTTTGTCTGCGGCGCTGTTACTGCGCGCGCATTCCGCGAGTGGAACCCGGTGATTAACTCTTTTGCTTAAAGGTTAGGGCAGTTCGGTCTCTGGCAGATCGGCTGCCTTACCGACGAACTCGCCCGACTTGGTGCGGACGATCTTGTTGCCCTCTTCGTCCCAGTCGTAGTGGTTGTGGGACACGGTGATGCCGCCCTGCGCTTCGTCGCGCTTGTTCTTAAGGACAGAAGACGCGACGGTAAGCCCCAGCACGCCGACGATGACGAGCAGGGAGACCAAGGTCGGAATCTCTGGAATGCCGCCGACGTTTTCACCGCCATTCACGAACGGCAGGTTGTTCTCGTGCAGCGCGTGGAAGAGCAGCTTGATGCCGATGAAGCCCAGGATGATCCCCAAGCCATAAGGCAGGTAAACCAAGCGCTCGAGCAGGCCATCGATGAAGAAGAACATCTGACGCAGGCCCATTAGCGCGAAGGCGTTGGTACTAAAGACCAGGAACGGCTCCGAAGTAATGCCGTAGATGGCTGGGATGGAGTCGAAGGCGAACATGACGTCGATAAGCCCGATGGCGACCAGTGCCACGAACAAAGGCGTCAGAGCCAGCTTGCCCTTCTTCGGGCCGGACTCCTCGCGGTGAGTGAGCTTGTCACCGTGGTAGCGCGGGGTGACGTGGATGACCTTGCGCAGCCACTTGATGATCAGCATGTCATTCGGGTCAGTCTCTTCGGCATCGGTGACCTCGTCCACGATGAGCTTGACCGCGGTGTAGATGAGGAAGATGGCGAAGAGGTAAAACACGTCAGACCAGGCCTGGATGATTGCCGCGCCCAGCATGATGAAGATGAGGCGGAATAGCAGCGCCAACACGATGCCGATGAGCAGCACCTTCTGCTGGAAGCGGCGAGGAATCTTGAACGAACCCATAATCAGCGCGAACACGAAGAGGTTGTCCACGCTCAAGGCTTGCTCAGTCACCCAGCCTGTGTAGAACTGAATGGCGTGCTCGTGATCCCACAGCACCCAGACGATACCACCAAAGATGACGGCCATGCCCATGTAGAACAAGGTCCAGAAGCCGGATTCCTTCATGGAGGGCTCGTGCGGCGAACGCACGTGGCTCAAGAAGTCAAAGATGAAAAAGCCGAGGATGACGGCGATGGTTAGTATCCAAATCCACAAAGGGACATGCATATAGAAATATCCTCCGGTCGAGTAAGAAAAGATTTGACCGGAGGTCTCCCCCAACTCGTCTACTGCGAGCCAGCGAGACCGGGAACTCATTTCCCTGCGGAGTTGCCGTGTTGACGATCATCGCTGTGGAACGGGGTACTCCCCTCCAAGACTTGTACTATCTTACACAAAAGTTAATACCCCACCGCAATGGCTGCGGTGGGGCGAGAAACTTATTGCCTAGAAGGCACCGGAGGACGGGTTATACGTCGCTTGGACAGTGCGCGTGTCCTCGCCACTTGGGGCGGAGGCATCGTCGGCGGAAGAATCTTCCGCCGATTCAGCCTGCGCCATCTCGTCCTGGATTTCCTTCGGCGCCTCTGCTGGGTCGGCGCCCTTGATCATCCAGATGATGGTGTCGAGTTCTTCCGGCTTGACCAGCACCTCACGGGCCTTGGACCCCTCGGATGGGCCCACGACGCCGCGGGATTCCATGAGATCCATCAGGCGGCCCGCCTTGGCGAAACCGATGCGCAGCTTGCGCTGTAGCATCGACGTCGACCCCAGCTGGGAGGTGACAACCAGCTCGACTGCCTCGAGCAGATCGTCCATGTCCTTGCCGATATCGTCGTCGATTTCCTTCTTGGCCTCGGACTTCTTTTCCTCGGTAACGCCCTCGGTGTAGTTGGGCTGGCCTTGGGCCTTCGCGGCGTCGACAACCGCTTGCACCTCTTCGTCGGAGACGAAAGCGCCCTGCATACGCACCGGACGGCCACCCTGCGGAATGAAGAGACCGTCGCCCATGCCGATGAGCTTTTCTGCACCGCCTTGGTCCAAAATGACGCGGGAGTCCGTAAGGGACGAGGTGGCAAATGCCAAGCGGGAAGGAACGTTGGTCTTGATAAGACCGGTGACCACGTCCACGGAAGGTCGCTGGGTTGCGAGCACCAAGTGGATGCCGGCCGCACGCGCCTTCTGGGTGATGCGCACGATGGATTCCTCGATTTCCTTCGGCGCGGTCATCATGAGGTCGGCCAACTCGTCCACGACACAGACGATGTACGGGTACGGGCGCATCTCGCGCTCGGAGCCGAGCGGCGCCTGGTGCGCGCCGGAGATGACCTTGCGGTTATAGTCCTCGATCTTGCGCACGCGGGCAGCCTTCATGTCCATGTAGCGCTGCTCCATCTCCTCGACGAGCCACTGCAGGGCCGCCGCCGCCTTCTTCGGCTGGGTGATAATAGGCGTAATAAGGTGCGGGATGCCCTCGTAAGGAGTCAGCTCCACCATCTTCGGGTCAACGAGGATGAGGCGGACCTGCTCCGGGGTCGCGCGCGTCAGGAGGGAAACCAGCATCGAGTTAACGAAGGCCGACTTACCGGAACCGGTGGCGCCGGCGACGAGCAGGTGCGGCATCTTCTGCACGGAATAGGACGAGTACTCGCCCTCGATGTCTTTGCCCAGGCCGATGAGCATTGGGTCCTCATCACTGGCGATGGCCGGGGAATCCAGAACGTCACGCAGGCGCACCATCTCACGGTCTGCATTCGGTACCTCGATACCCACCGCAGACTTGCCCGGGATTGGGGTCAGCAGGCGCAGGTTGTCCGTCGCCACAGCATAGGCCAGGTTGGACTGCAGGTTCGTAATCTTGGAGACCTTCACGCCTGGTCCCAGCTCGATTTCGTAGCGGGTGACTGTCGGGCCACGGCTAAAGCCGGTGACCTGAGCATTGACCTTGAACTCCTCGAAGACATCGGTAATCGCCTCGATGATGCGGTCGTTGGCCTCGGTGCGGGCCTTGGTGGGCTTGCCCGCGGTCAACAATGCGGTGGTAGGCAGGTCGTAGTCGGACTCGTTGCCCATCGCGCCAACCTGTGCGGCGGCCGGTTGCTGCGCTGCAGGGGCCTGCGCGGCCTGTTGCTGCGCAGCAGGCTCCTCCACGGACTTGCCCGTCGCCGCATCGCGGCCGGAGCGCTGCTGGAATAGGCGCACTGCCTCCGCGTGTGCGGAAGAGACGACGTCGGAAGCAGCGTCCATTGCGGCCGCACCAGCAGCGCCGGCAGCGGCGGCACCAGCAGCGCCGGCAGCGGCGGCACCGGCAGCGCTTGGCGACGCCTTCTTGGCTACAGGCTGAGCCGCAGGTTGTGCGGCTGACTGCTGGACCGGCTGCTGAGTCGGCTGTGCAGATTCTTGACGCTGCGGTGCAGAAGGCAAAACGGTGGTCTGCTCTTCATCACGCACGGCCGGGAACTCGTCGGTGTCCTCGATGTTGCGGGAGCCAGCGAAGTCTGGGCGGCCGTGCTGGACTGGCGCGGGGTTAGAAAAGACTTCGGTGGGCTGGCCGGCCTCGTCAAGCAATGCTTGCTCTTCTTCCTGGGCAGCCGGCTTGGTGCTAGCGGAATCAAAGGACACGGTGGGCTGATTGACCGATTGGTTATCTGCCGGGTAGTTATCCAACGGCGTCGCCAAGCGGCGTGGGGCCTGACGCCGCACGCGACGTGGCTGCGAATGCTGGCGCTTATCACGCGGGGTGCGCTCGCGGCCTTCGGCAATGTCTTCGATGTCATCGTCGACGTGGCCATAGGCATCGTCGACGATGTCCTCGTCATAGTCGCCATAACGCTCGGCCTTCTTCTCGCGCAGGCCCGCCATCAGGTCGTTGAAGAGCGCAGAGAGGTAGTCGAAGGCCTGGCGCAAGGTGATGCCCGTGACGTTCAAAGCGCCGTAGATGATGAGCAGGATCAGCAGCGGCACGGCGACGTAGGCGGAAAATGCTGCCTCCAAAAGCTGGCCTACGGCAAAGCCGATGGCACCGCCGGCGTCTCCAGCCGCGTTATCATGCCAGGAAAGCTTGGGCAGACCGGCGAAGATGTGAATTAGGCCCAGCATCGAGACAACAATGAGGCCGATGCCGCCCATTACGCGGGGCTGCAGACGACCAGCTACGCCGGAAACTCCCATCATCAGCGCCATGGCGAGCGCGATCAGGGCGACCGGCAAGACGTAAGCGCCCGCGCCGATGACATAGCGCACGGCGTCGGTGAGATAGGCGCCGATAACGCCAACGATGTCGAACCAAACCGCGCATGCCAAGACGATGGCTACGCCGATAAGTGTTAAAGCAACGGCATCTGGGTTGGAAATCTGGATGGTGCGCTCTTCGCGCGCGATTGCATCAGGAGCAGTTGCCGGATGCTCATCGAGCTCATGCTCGCGCGCTGCGCGATCTTCTGTGGCCTTTGCGCGGGTCACCTTGTTTTTCTTTTGTTTGCCGCGAGTAGAAATTTCCTCTGGCTCCCTTGCATCGTCGTATGCGAATTCTTCATAGCCTTCTGCCCCGCCGTCACTCGGACGCAGATTGCCAAAACCGCGGCTAACGCCGCGCGTCATATCGCCCATGCCACGCGCGGTGGCACCGAATGCGGCACTTAGGCCACGCCCGACAGCACGAAATGCGCTGCCGGTCCGCTCATAAGAGGGATCAGCAGCGCGGTTGGCGGAAGTAAGCGTCAGGTTCTCTGCCGCATTCCGCGACGTGGACTTGGCCGCTCCAGACCGCCCCGAGGGGCGCGATCGATTCGCAGGACGGGCCGCCCCCTTGCCGGAGCGGCCGCGATGCGAGGCGCGTGACGGTGCGTTTTTGACAGACATGCCAGCCACTCTAGTAGCCCACACCCCACTAATCACATACGCCACACGGGTTTCGAGGAAGTATTTTCCTTAGTTAATGATGCGTCTGCGGGCCCGCGGGGCTACCCGCAGGACGTACGCGGCTATATCTAGCCTAGAGGGTTGACCTAACGACGGCGCTTACGTCACCCTCAATTTTCAGCGAGCAAGCATCGCGGCCAAAGACCCACAGCACGAGCTCTGGAACGGGCCCCATCACGCGGACGACGTCATCGCCGCGATCGGCGACCTTCCTATCGTCCGCGACGACAATACGGCCAAAGTTCTCCGGATACAACACGACCGGCTTGGAAGACTTATTCAGCATGCGTGGCGCGAGCATTTTCAGAGCCTTATGCAGCTCGCCCAAAACCACCGCGGAGAACTCGCGTTGCTCAGTCATGCCATTGGCCCGGCGCACGTCCTCGTGGTGGACAAAGTGCTCGGTGAGATTGATCTTGGAGTCAACAAGACGCATTGGGTTGGCGCGTCCGGCTCCCCTCCCCCAGTCATCGACGAGCTCGGTGAAATCGCGGGCAGCCGCCTGCTCCATCGCGGCGTCGAGACGGCCGGCAAGCTGTGGGACCAGCATGCCCGCCGCAGCGTCGGGACGATTCTCACGCACCCACAGGTGGGCAGCTAGATCGCGGGTGCTCCAGCCCTGGCAGAGGGTGGGAGCGTCTGGTCCGAGCTTATGAAATAGCGTCACCAGCTTGGCGCGCTCAGCAGAAGAAAACGACATGTGCCCCAGCATAGACTGCTGGGGCACATGTCGTCAGACGAGCAAGGCGGCTCGATACGCGCTGCCAAGCCTAAAGGTTTTTAAAGGGACTCGCGGGAAGCCTCTACCTCATCGTCGTCTGCAAGCAACGGACCAGAGTTGGTCGGAATGATGGTCGGCAGGATGACCGGCTCACGCTTGTACTTGGAATCCATGAGCTTGGTGACCTTGCGGCGGACCTTCTGGACCATGCGGTAGGTATCGTTCTCGCCTTCGGCAGCGAGATCGTTCATGGTGTTTTCCACGATCTCGGCAACCTCTGGCACGATTCCACGGTCGTCGTCGGAGAAGCCCGTGGTGGAAACCGCTGGCTTTTCGAGCAGACGCGAGGTGCGGTTGTCGATGACACAGGTGATGGAGACAACGCCGCCAGCGCCCAGGTTGGTGCGGTCTGCCAAGGTATCGGCATCGACGTCACCCATGGAAACACCATCGACGTAGAGGTTACCCACCGTGATCTGGCCAACGACCTCGGCGCGACCCTTGCGCAGGTCTACAACGACGCCGTTTTGGGCGAGAACCACGCGGTCGCGGGCGACGCCAGTAGAGACAGCCAGCTCCTTGTTCGCACGCAGATGGCGCCACTCGCCGTGGACCGGCATAGCGTTCTTCGGACGTGCAGCGTTGTAGAGGAACAAAAGCTCGCCGCCGTAGCCATGGCCGGAAGCGTGAACCTTAGCCTCCTTGTTGGTGACAACCTCGGCACCAATCTGGGAGAGCATGTTCATCACACCGTAGACGGCCTCTTCGTTACCCGGAATTAGGGAGGAAGAGAAGATGATCAGATCGCCATCGCGGACGGTGATCTGGCGGTGCTCGCGACGCGCCATGCGCGACAGTGCCGCCATCGGCTCGCCCTGGGTACCGGTGGTAATCAGAAGGACCTTGTGCGGTGCCATCTTGGCAGCCTCATCGATCGGGACGATGGTGCCGCGTGGAACCTTAAGGAAGCCCATCTTCTCGGCGATTTCCATGTTGCGCATCATGGAACGGCCGTTGAACGCGACCTTGCGGCCAGCGTAAACGGCGGCGTCGATAGCCGCCTGCACGCGGTAGACGTTCGAGGCGAAGGACGCAATGATGACGCGCTGCTTGGCATTGGAGACCAAGCGACGGAAGGTAGCCGGGATATCGCCCTCAGATGCGGAAACGCCTGGGATGTTCGCGTTCGTGGAATCGCAGAGCATGAGGTCGACGCCCTCGTCGCCGTAGCGAGACAGCGCCGGAAGGTCGGTCGGACGGTTATCCAGCGGGGTCTGGTCCAGCTTGATGTCACCAGTGTGGATGATGTTGCCAGCCGGGGTGCCCAGCATGATGCCCAGTGCATCCGGAACGGAGTGATTAACTGCCCAGAAGCGCAGACGGAACGGACCGTAGTTCACGTCGGACTTCTCGTTGACCTCAACGAACTTCGGCTTCTGGCGGTGCTCCTTACACTTCGCCGCAATCAGGGCGATGGTAAAGCGCGATGCCACGATTGGGATATCCGGGCGCAGCTTGAGAAGCCACGGGATAGCACCAATGTGGTCCTCGTGAGCGTGGGTAACCACGACCGCCTTGACCTTGTCGATCTTCTTTTCGATCGGGCCAAAGTCCGGCAAGATAAGGTCCACGCCCGGCTCCCCGGAGGACGGGAAGAGCACGCCACAGTCAATGATGAGCAGCTCGTCCTGGTACTCAAAGACGGTCATGTTACGACCGATCTCAGAAATACCGCCCAGAGCGTAAATGCGCAGGGCATCCTTCGGCTGCTTCGGCGGCTGCGGCAGGCGCTTGGTCAGATCCGCGCCCTGCATGGACTTCGGAACGTTGCGGCGGCCGCGGTTGTTGTTGCGGTTGCCACGGCCACCATTGTTATTGCCGTTATTGCCGTTGTTGTTATTTCCGTTGTTCTCGGCGTTGTTGCCGCCGCGGCCGCGACCGCGACCACCGCGGGAGCCACGGGAACGCGAGCGGCGGTTGCCGCCGTTCGAGTTCTCGGAATTGCCGTTGTTATTGGACTTCTTGTCGCCGGATTCCTGTTTTGGCTCCGAGTTGCTCGGTGCCTGAAAAACCGGCGAAGCCGCCTCGTTGGAGGCGGACTCGGTTTCCGCTGGTGGGCCCGCCTTGCGGGTAACCTTGCGGGAACGGTTACGGGGTTCAGTCATTCTTAAAGGACTCCAGCCTTTTCCATATCACGGCGAAGTTCCTCAATCTCCTGCTCGCTTGCTGCGACAACAGGCAGACGAGGATCTCCGACTTCGATGCCCTGCAGGCGCAGGGCAGCCTTTGCGAGTGTTGCTCCTCCCAAGCGTGCTTGAGCTTGGATGAGCGGGGTCAAAGTTTGTGCATTGATCTCCCTTGCGCGTGCAAGATCGCCTTCTTCGAAGGCATCCAGAAGATCTGCGAGACCGCGCGGTGCTGCATGGCCAACCACGGAGATGACGCCAGATGCGCCCAAGGTCAGCCACGGCAGGTTTAGCGGGTCATCGCCGGAGTACCAGGCGAGGCCGGTCTCCTGAATAAGTGGGGTGGCTGCACCAAGGTTGCCTTTGGCGTCCTTGATGGCCTGAATAGTCGGCAATTCCGCGAGGCGACGGATGGTATCCGTCGCAATCGGAATGCCCGAGCGGCCAGGAATGTCATAGAGACAAATTGGGGTATCAGTTGCCTGAGCAATCGCTGCGAAGTGCGCATACACGCCTTCCTGCGAAGGCTTGGAGTAGTAAGGGGTCACGACGAGCAGGCTGTCTGCTCCCGCTTCTGCGGAAGCCTTTGCCATCTCAATCGAGGTGGCGGTGTTGTTGGTACCTGCTCCAGCGCAGATCTTTGCGCGGTCCCCTACTTCTTCCTTGACGGCCTTGAGCAGCGTTAGCTTTTCATCCAGCGTTGTCGTCGGCGATTCACCGGTGGTACCGCCCAGAATCAAAGAGTCGATACCGTTGTCAACGAGGTGAGCTGCCAGCCGGCGTCCCGCGGCGACATCGAGTTTGCCATCCCCGTCAAACGGGGTGACCATGGCTACTCCGACGCGTCCAAAGGTTTCTACGCCTGTCTTTGCTGTCATACCTGTGCTCATAGCCGTCAAGATTACCCGCTTCCCGCGAAATTTTGTTCATCGGGGTGGTCGCGTGGCGGAACAAGCTATGTCCACCGCCACGGACTTGAGCTAGGCGTATGGGCTCGCTGCCATTTCGGTGCCGTCGGCAAGCTGGGTGATGTGGAAGTCATCGAATACCACCGGCGACTGCTCCTGCAACAGCTTTAGGCAGGCAATAGCTAACTCGCGCATCTCGGTATCCGCCTGCTCTGTGGCACGCGCACCGATGAAGTGACGCCAAGCCCTGTAGTTGCCGGTAACCACGATGCGGCTTTCCGTGAGATTGGGCAACACCGCACGTGCCGCCTGCCGAGCCTGCTTCTTGCGCAGCAGTGCGTTGGGCTCATCTTCTAACTTGCTCTCCAGCGCGCTGAGCAGCTCGTTATAGACAAAGCGAGTTTCATCAACGGCCTGCATAGTAAGCCGCGTCAGCTGCTCGTCTTCAGCAATGAGCTTGGGCAGCACCACCTGAGTTTCCTCCGGGTGGACATAGCGCTGCGAGAGCTGGGAGAAGGAAAAGTGGCGGTGGCGCACCAGCTCATGACTGGCAGAGCGCGACAGGCCGCGGATATACAACGTAGCCGTGGCGTGCTCCAGCAATGCGTCGTGGCCGACCTCCAGAATGTGGCGCAGGTAGGCCGAGTTTGTCGCGGTGCGCGGGTTCGGCTTATCGAAGGACTCGTAGCAAGCCCGGCCAGCAAATTCGACGAGAGCCTCGCCATCGGAGGCTGCCTGTTCCCTCTCCCACTCGATGCCCTGCGGCGGGTGGAACTGCGTTGCCGCGATGAGCTGGACGTCCAGTTCGCTAATGCGTGCCATGTCTAGTGCCTTATGTCTCCCTGATAGTCCGACTTATAGGCCCAAGTACTTCTCAAGACCCACGGTCAGCCCTGGGTGCTCTGCAATCTGGCGAACGCCAACCAGCACGCCCGGGGTGAAGGAAGAACGATCATAGGAATCCTGGCGGATGGTCAAGGACTGCCCCTGGGCGCCAAAGATGACTTCCTCGTGGGCAACCATGCCGCGGGTACGCACGGCGTGGACTGGGACACCGTCGACGTCGGCGCCGCGTGCGCCTTCGAGAGCTTGCTCGGTAGCGTCCGGCATCTGACCTAGGCCTGCTTCCTTGCGGGCGGCCGCAATGCCCTGCGCGGTGTGGATGGCGGTGCCAGAAGGCGCATCCAGCTTGGTTGGGTGGTGGTACTCCACAACCTCGGCGGTCTCGAAGTACTTCGCAGCCTGTGCTGCGAAAAACATGGTCAGCACGGCGGAGATGGCAAAGTTTGGTGCAATCAGGACGTTGCCTGCGCCATCTTGCTTGGTCCACTCCTCGACCTGTGCCAGGCGGTCTGCGTCGAAACCGGTGGTGCCCACGACGCAGTGAATGCCGTTGCCAATGCAGAACTCAAGGTTTGCCATCACCGAAGATGGCTGGGTGAAGTCAACGATAACCTCGGCGTGGCTATCCACCAGCACCTGCAGGTCGGTATCGCGGTCAACCTCAGCGACCAGCTCGAGGTCATCTGCCGCATTAACGCCTTCTACAATCGCCTGACCCACGCGGCCCTTCGCACCCAAAACGCCAACTTTGATAGCCATAAATGCTCCTTTGCCCTGTTCAATATTCAATGTTCGATGTTCAATCTAAATTTAAATACGTATAAGCACGCTACATCTAGCGCAGGCCTTATTGCCTGCCCCAACGCCGACCAGTCTAACGCGCCAGTTGGCAACGCAGACTTTGTGCCATGCGTATCTATATTGCTTCCGTGCTTGTCGACGACGTCGCTCGCGCCCACGATTTCTACGTCAACACCTTGGGATTCAAGGTCAAAGACGATGTCACGCACGGCGACTTCCGTTGGCTCACTGTCACCAACGCCTCCGGTCCAGCCGACGGAAGCGGCATCGAACTCCTGCTAGAGCCCAATGGCCCTCCAGCAGCAGCTCCTTTTACCGAGGCACTCAAAAAAGACGGCATTCCGTTTACCCAGTTCCTGTCTGAGGACGTGCAGGCCGAGTACGAAAAGCTCAGCGCAAAGGGCGTTAATTTCACCATGGAGCCAACCGACGTCGGCCCTTCCATCATCGCCGTCTTCGACGACACAGTGGGCAACCTGATTCAGCTAGTCCAGCTCAAGCATTAAAGCCTTTCAAAACTAACAAGACACAAAAATCTCCTCCCTCAACATTTCACGCCGCAATAGCAGCGCCAGCTTAAACTTTAAGCAGATGTTGAGCGGAGGAGATTTTCTATTTTGGAATGCTCAAGGCTTTAGGTCATAAGGCCTAAGGCCTGAAGCCTGAAGCCTTAAGCCTCTTCGACTGGAACCAGGGAGATCTTTCCGCGGTTGTCGATGTCTGCGATTTCGACCTGAATCTTATCGCCGACGTTGACGACGTCCTCGACCTTCTCGATGCGCTCGTCGCCGCCGAGCTTCGAGATGTGGATAAGGCCATCGCGGCCCGGGGTCAGGGAGACGAAGGCACCGAAGGCGACGGTCTTAACGACGGTGCCCAAAAAGCGCTCGCCGACCTTCGGCAGCTGCGGGTTAGCGATGGAGTTAACCTTCTCGATCGCGGCGTCGGCAGCCTCGCCCGTGGCAGCAGAGATGTAGACGGTGCCGTCTTCCTCGATGGAAACCTCAGCGCCGGTCTCCTCCGTAATCGAGTTGATGGTCTTGCCCTTCGGACCGATGAGCTCGCCGATCTTGTTGATCGGAATCTTCACGGAAGTGATCTTCGGAGCCAGACCAGACATCTCGTCTGGTCCTTCGATGACCTCAGCCATGGTCTCCAGGATGGTGGCGCGGGCGTCGCGAGCCTGCTCCAGTGCCTTAGCCAGGACCTTGGACGGGATGCCATCGAGCTTGGTGTCCAGCTGCAGCGCGGTGATGAACTCGGAGGTACCTGCGACCTTGAAGTCCATGTCACCGAATGCATCCTCGGCGCCCAGGATGTCAGTCAGAGCGACGAACTTCTCCTTGCCGTCTACCTCACCGGAAACCAGGCCCATTGCGATACCTGCAACCGGGGCCTTCAGCGGCACACCAGCGTTGTACAGGGACAGCGTGGAAGCACAAACGGAGCCCATGGAAGTAGAACCGTTGGAGCCGAGGGCCTCAGAGACCTGACGGATGGCGTACGGGAAGTCCTCACGGGAAGGGATGACCGGCAGCAGGGCACGCTCGGCAAGAGCACCGTGGCCGATCTCGCGGCGCTTCGGGGAGCCAACGCGGCCGGTCTCACCGGTGGAGTACGGCGGGAAGTTGTAGTGGTGCATGTAGCGCTTGCCCGTGACCGGAGTCAGGGAATCGATCTGCTGCTCCATCTTGAGCATGTCCAGGGTGGTAACGCCCAGGATCTGGGTCTCACCGCGCTCGAAAAGGGAGGAACCGTGTGCGCGTGGGATGAGGTCAACCTCGACGCCCAGGTCACGGATGTCGGTGACGCCACGGCCGTCGATACGGAAGCCCTCGGTGAGGATCTTCTTGCGCACGATGGCCTTCATGACAGCGTTATACGCAGCGCGGATCTGCTTGGAGGCATCCTCATCCTCAAACTTCTCGAGGAGATCCGCCTCGACCTGCTCCATGTACTCGTTGGTAGCGTCGTCACGGTCCTGCTTGCCAGGGATGGTCATCAGCTTCTCCAGCTTCTTGGAGGCTGCCTTTTCCACGGCGGCAAATACGTCATCGGTGTACGGCGGGAAGAGTGGGAACTCCTGGGTTTCTTTCGCTGCGCGCTCAGCCAGACCTGCCTGCGCCTCGCACAGGGTCTTGATGAATGGTTTTGCTGCTTCAAGGCCTGCTGCAACGGTGGATTCCTGCGGTGCCGGTGCGCCTTCCTTGATGCGCTCTGCAACGTTGATACCAGCGCCTGCCTCAACCATCATGATGGCAACGTCTTCCTTGCGGCCCTTCTTCACAATGCGGCCGGCGACGACCATCTCGAACAGCGCACGCTCGTGCTGCTCGTGGTTCGGGAACGCAACCCACTGGCCTTCTGGATGCTTGTCATCAGCGATAAGCGCCATGCGCACGCCGCCGACGGCGCCGGATACCGGCAGGCCGGAAAGCTGGGTGGAAGCAGATGCACCGTTGATGGCGATGACGTCGTAGTACTCCTCCGGTGCCATGGAAAGCACCGTGACAACGACCTGCACCTCGTTGCGCAGGCCCTTGACAAAGGTCGGGCGCAGTGGACGGTCGATCAGGCGGCAGGCCAGGATGGCTTCGGTGGAGGGACGGCCTTCGCGGCGGAAGAAGGAGCCCGGAATCTTGCCGGCTGCGTACATGCGCTCCTCGACGTCCACGGTCAGCGGGAAGAAGTCGAAGCCCTCACGCGGCTGGTTGGAGGCGGTGGTGGTGGACAGAAGCATGGTGTCCTCGTCCAGGTAAGTGGTGACAGAGCCGCCCGCCTGACGAGCCAGCTGGCCAGTCTCGAAACGGATGGTGCGGGTGCCAAAATCGCCATTGTCAAGGGTGGCGATTGCTTCGGTGATACCGAATTCTTCATCAATGTTGAACTCAACGGCGTTCTTAGCGCTCATTAAAGTCGTTCTCCTTTGGAGGTTTCTTTGGCGATCATCGGTGCCGCCTTCTCAAAAATTTGTCTATGACAACGTTGCACAATCCTAGCAGATATCCTGCGCTTTTGCCGCGACTACGCTCGTCTACAAAGCGGGTGAAACAAGCTTTCAAGAGCCGTAGGGTTTGTCCGCGGCTGTTAGATAGCACTCACCAATTAGATTGAACTGTGCTGGCTACCAGTAGATGGTAATCCTTATTAGAAAAACTATTTAAGGAGAAAAATGGCTTGCTCACTCGTAGCCAAGAATCTACAAATATCCCGAGGGAAAACAGTTGTCGTCGATAACTTCTCTGCAGAACTCAAATCCGGCGAAATTGTCGCCATGGTAGGACGAAATGGCGCCGGAAAGTCCACAATCATGTCGGTTCTTACTGGAAATCTCGTCGCCGCTTCCGGCACTGTTTCGATAGCGTCTAATAATGATCCGAAAACTGACAACGCAGCGTCATCGGTAGCTTTTGTCTCTCAAGGCCGTCCGCTTTACACCGGGATTACGGTCAAACAACATGTTCAATTGGCAAAAGACTTAAACGAAAACTTCAAGCTCGACTGGGCAACTGAAAAAATCACCTCGCTTCGGATTCCGATGAACGCAAAGATTTCGCAGCTGTCAGGTGGTCAACACACCCAAGTGGCATTGATTATTGCGTTAGCTCGCGGGAAAAGATTTATGGTTCTCGACGAACCGATGGCAGATCTCGACCCAGTCGTAAAGATTTGGGTTCGTAAGCTTCTCGAATACGCAGCGAAAGAAGAAAACGTTGGAATTCTTGTTTCTTCACACACCGTTTCTGACCTATCCCCTGTTCTTTCGCATCTTTGGGTTATTGAACATGGAGAGCTCTTAGTTTCGGTTCCCCGAGAAACAATTGAAAATGAGGAGCACGGCGATTTTGAGAAGTTCGTTTTGGACCACCTCACGAAAGAAGGAATCTAATGCTTAAGGTAGCTACGCACTATTTTCGTATCGACAAAACTGCTTGGCTAGCTTGCGCCGGAATCCTAGTTCTGCTGGGCCTTCTAGCGGCTTATGAAGTGAAATTTAAGCCGTATTTGGGCATGACCGAAATGCTGGCCGGAATCGTGCCCATGTTCGCAGGCATTGTTTGGGCGGTCGCGCTCTTTTCCCGCGAGTTCGAATCAAAGTCAATAGTTTGGGCATTGGGTCAGGATTTTTCACCTTCCAAATTGTTCATTTGCAGGATGATCAGCCCACTTACCTCAACTGTGATCTTTGGATTACTCGTATGGGGAATCGTCGAAGTCAGCCAGCTTCGAGCGAATGGTTTGGGACCTCATGAAAATATGATGAGCTACTCCTACATCGCTGGTCATGGCATCTACCCCACCTTAGCTACGCTTGTGCTCGTATCTGTTGCTGCATTAGCCGGCATCTTGTTTAAGAAGTCGATCCCTAGCGTCGCTATTACCTTCGCGTTAGGATTGGTGATCGGCACAACGGGTGCTTCTTGGCTAAACCCTTTGTTGCCCGTCGAGCGCAGCGAAGTGAATCAAGCTGGCATGGATGAGTCTTTCAACTTAGTTCCGGGCAACACCATCTCTTCGACCCCGCTTGATAGCGGAAAGGCGCTCCTCGAATTCTATCCAAATACTGCTTTCTGGACCGCTCAAGGCTTTTACGCGCTCCTTTGGGTGGTAACTGCCCTTATTCTCTTGTGTCTAACCCATTACTTCTTCAAGCGCTCCGCACGGAACGTGGCCTAATCAGAAATAAACAAGCTCCGACACATGAATTTTGTGCCGGAGCTTAGTTTTAAGTCGGCACTCACCAAATCTGACCGGTCCAACTAACGCAAAAATCCTCAGCCCAGGAATTGGACTGAGGACTTATCTCTACTCTAAGCTGCGCTCCTCGACGTCCACGGTCACCGGAAGAAGTCGAAGCCCTCACGCGGCTGGTTGGAGGCGGTGGTGGTGGACAGAAGCATGGTGTCCTCGTCCAGGTAAGTGGTGACAGAGCCGCCCGCCTGACGAGCCAGCTGGCCAGTCTCGAAACGGATGGTGCGGGTGCCAAAATCGCCATTGTCAAGGGTGGCGATTGCTTCGGTGATACCGAATTCTTCATCAATGTTGAACTCAACAGCGTTTCTAGCGCTCAAAGTTTTCTACTCCTTGTAGCCCGGCGATCATCGGTGCCGCCGGTTAAAAATGGTTAGGTTTCTACAACGAGTAGCGATTTTAGCAGCTTTCCTGGGATTATGTCGAACATCACGCTCCCCGACTCGCGGTACAGCCTTAGACTTAAACCATGGTCATGTTGTTGCTGTGGTCGCTTCCCACACTCATCTACCTTCTCCTGCGCCGCCAGCCGGCAGTCGCCGTCTGCGGACTGGGACGTCCATGGGCGCGCGGGTGGGCGTGGGCAGCAGTGATGCTGCTCGTGTTGCTGGTGCTGAGCTACCTCGCGTTGTTGCCTGCGCCGCCGGAGGTTGTCGCGCAGACCACGACTGCAACAACGGCAATGGGATTCCTCGCGATGGCGCTGCGCGCGGTGGGCGAAGAAATCTTCTTCCGCGGTTTCCTACAAGGAATTATCACCCAGCGCTGGAATGCCAGCGCGGGAATTACAGTGCAGGGCCTCCTCTTCGGCCTCATCCACCTACCGCTGGCCATGCTGGATGTCAGCCTCATCCCGCTCTTTGTTTTGCAGATTGCCACCGGCTTCGCCATGGGTTGGCTGCGCGAGAAAAGCGCTTCTCTATGGCCCGGCGCCACCGTGCACGCTACCATCAACGTCCTCACGGCAGTGCTCCTCGTGTAGCCCACGCTCGGGACTAGGCGAACGGGTCGCGCCCTCCCAGCATCATTTCGAAGCGCGCATAGTCCTCAAGCGACGCAAAGTGGCGCGCATAGAGGTCCACGTCTCCCTCGACCGTGCCGTCGAGTGCGGGCGCGACATCCACGATGTGGCGCATCACGATTGTGGGATGCTCTGCCGATTCTTGGCTACGCGCCAGCGCCTCGACCTTCGCGCGCGCCTCATCGTCGTCTGTGGCACGGACGAGGACAAAATCTTCCCGGAAATACGACGGCTCACTGGGCTCTACCGATTCAAGTTCAAAAACGACAATGCCGATATAAGGTTCCATGGTGCCAAGCTACCGTCTCTGGGGCCGCGATACCTGCTGCGTGATCGAGACGGCCTCAAAAACGCAACAAACCCCGTCCGAAGACGGGGTTTGAAAGCAACCGAAAAGGCTTAGCGGCGCAGGCCCAGGCGGGAGATGAGGTCACGGTAACGATCGATGTCGTTAGCTGCGAGGTACTTCAGCAGGCCGCGGCGACGACCGACCATCAGCAGCAGACCACGACGGGAGTGGTGATCGTGCTTGTGGAACTTCAGGTGCTCGGTCAGGGTGTTGATACGGGAGGTCAGCAGAGCGATCTGTGCCTCTGGGGAGCCGGTGTCGGTCTCGTGCAGGCCGTACTCCTTGAGGATCTCTGCCTTCTTCTCAGTGCTCAAAGCCATGTTGGATTTCTCCTATTGTATTTCAGTCCGCATGAAATTCTTAGCGCCTTTAACTGCTGCGGACCGCAGTCACAAAGCCAAGGGATAACTCTAACAGCTTTTCTGCCCCAAACCCAAACTGCGGCTTCTTGGCACAATCCGCAGGAAGGCACGCCACTTTCTGCACGTTAATGCTGTTGCAGAAGCGAATCGAGCTTGTCCATCAGCTCGGCCACAAAACGCGGGGCATCCACATCTACTGCCACGTGGGCAGCCTTGTGTAGTTCTTGCATCCTGGCAACATCGCCGATGGTGCGGCCAGGGGTCGTGCCAGTAGTTTCGCAGGCCAGGTTGGTATCGAAGCAGGTGACCAGGCTAGGGTCTGCCGCCACGGCCACCGCGAGCGGATCATGCAGGCCACAACCGCCCAGGTCCGGTTCGATGGCGGCGTAGGCGCGGATGTAATAGTCGAGCATGTCCGCATAAACGCGTCCGGCCCGCGTACCGAGCCAACGCCACTGCCGTGTCTCCGCAGTGGTCAGAAGCGTTTGCAGCGTAACATCCAAGCCCACCATCGTGACATCGCGTGCAGTGCGGAAGAGGAAGTCCGTGGCGGCGGGGTCCTGCGCCACGTTGGCCTCAGACCAGGTGGTGACGTTGCCCGGCACGGTCAGGGCGCCGCCCATCATGACGATGCGAGTGTCCGCGAGTGCCGGCTCAGCTTTCAGCGCCGCCGCAATCGTGGTGGACGGCCCAGTCGGGATAATCACCAGGTCTTCGCCATGTTCACGCGCCGACCGGCACAGAAACTCCACCGCGGATTTTTGCTGTACCTGCCCGCGCGGCGGCGGAAGCAGAACGTCGCCAATGCCATTGCGGCCATGGATGAATGCGGAAATTGGCTTGACCTGGAATCCCGCCGGCTGCTCACCGGCAAAGACCGGGACGTCGCCCGCGCCGAGCAGCTCCAGCAGCACCAAGGTATTGCGCACGCCCAGTTCCACAGGCACGTTGCCATAAGTCACCGTCACGCCGATGAGCTCGAGGCCTGGGTGCGCCAGCGCATAGGCCAGCGCCAGGGCATCGTCGATCCCGGTATCGAGATCCAAAATGACCTTCATTTAGCCCTCCTGCAGGAAGTACTCGTCCTTCTCCCAACCGCGGGCCTTAGCATCCTCGGCGAGGACCTCACGTGCCTTGGCCACATCTGCTGCCATCGCGTCCAGCAACTCTTCTACCGAGTTGAACTTCACCATGTCGCGCAGATGATCCACGAACTTCACGGTGGCCACGTGCCCATAGAGATCGGCGTCGCGATCCAGCACGAAGGACTCGATGGAACGTTCTTCGTCGCCGAAGGTCGGGTTCGTGCCCACGGAGATCGCTGCCGCATAAGCCACGCCATGGTCCATGTTGCCCTCGACGGGTGCCTCAGCCGGCTCCAGGATGAACCAACCCGCATAGACGCCATCGGCCGGAATAGCCACGCTGTCCGGGAAGTACTGATTGGCGGTGGGAAAACCGAGCTCCTTGCCGCCGCGCCCGGCACCGCGCACCACCGGGCCAGTCACTGAGAAGTGGCGGCCAAGCGCCCAGTTAGCCTTGGCAATCTCGCCCGCCGCCAGGTTAGCGCGGATGTTTGTGGAGCAGATTCGCACCCCGGCGTCGTCAAGCAGCGGCACCACGTCGACGCTAAAGCCATAGGTTTTGCCGAACTCCACCATCGCGTCCGCCGTGCCGCTCGCGCCCGCACCGAACGTGAAATTCTCCCCCACGACCACATGACGCGCGTGCAGCTTTCCCACAATCAGGTCTTCGACGTAGTGCTGCGGAGTCGTGCCCACGAGCTCCTTGGTGAAGTCGATGACGAGCACCGCATCGATGCCCATCTCTTCCGCCAGCTGCAGGCGGCGCTCAAACGTCACCACGGACAGCGGCGCGCGCTCCGGGAGGAAGACCGCGACGGGGTGCGGATCAAAAGTCACCATCACCGTGCGCAATTCCTTTGCGCGCGCGAAGCTCACCGCATTATTGATCAGCTGCTGATGGCCGCGGTGTACGCCGTCAAAGACACCGATGGTCACCGCAGTCGGGCCAAAGTCACCGGGGATGCTGTCGATTCCGTACCAAATATCCACGGCCACCATGCTAATGCACGGCGAGGCGTGGAATAGACTGCAGGGCATGACTGATGCGCTCGCAAATTCTGGCCTGGTGGTAGTGGACAAGCCGCAAGGCATGACCTCACACGATGTGGTGGGCCGCCTCCGCCGCATATTTCACACCCGCAAGGTGGGCCACGCAGGCACCCTCGACCCGATGGCCACCGGCGTTTTGGTGGTCGGTTTGGAACGCGGCACCAAGTTCCTCGCGCACATGGTCGCGTCAACCAAGTCCTACGACACCACTATTCGCCTTGGCATGGCGACGCATACTGACGACGCCGAGGGCGAGCGCACCTGGGGCGAGCCTGCAAGCGAACTCGATATGGAGCAGGTCAATAAAGAGGTCGCAGCTCTCACCGGTGACATCATGCAGCGCCCCGCTGCGGTCTCTGCTATCAAGATCGACGGCAAGCGCGCCCACGAGCGCGTGCGCGAGGGCGAAGAGGTAGAAATCCCCGCCCGCCCGGTTACGGTCAGCCGCTTCGACATCCTCGCCCACCGCATCGAAGGTGAGTACCTGGACCTCGACGTCACCGTTGATTGCTCGTCTGGCACCTATATTCGCTCCCTCGCCCGCGACTTAGGTGAGGCGCTCGGCGTGGGCGGTCACCTCACTGCCCTGCGCCGCACGGAGGTGGGGCCTTTTAAGCTTGGCGACGCCCGGACCCTCGACGAGCTCGCTGACGCTCCGGCGCTTTCGCTTTCCCTCGACGAGGCGCTCGCCCGCTCCTACCCTGTCCTTCAGGTCACCGAAGACGAGGCAAAGGCGCTCGCCATGGGCAAATGGCTCGAGCCGCGCGGGCTAAAGGGCACCTATGCGGCGGTAGATCCTGATGGTCGCTCGATTGCGCTCATCAAGGAAAAAGGAAAGCGCCTGGCCACGGTATTCGTGGCGCGGCCGTCGACGCTTTAAGCCTGAGAGTGGGCTATCGAGAGCCCACCCGCTAAAAGCCCACCGCGGGCACCACCGTGGACACAATGACGAAGCCATCGCGGATCATCCAGCGCCCGCTAATCAGCGGCACTGGGGTCGGGCGGGCCAAGATATAGGAGATCAAGGTGCCGTCGAGGCGCAGGTCGATCTCTGCTTGGTCGAAGTCCAGCCAGCGATGTGTCATGGGAAACCACGCTTTGTACGTGGCTTCCTTGGCGCAGAACAAGAGGCGATCGGGACAAGCAATCCCGGCGTCGGCAAGCTGCGTTAACTGCGCCATCTCCCCTGCGCGCGCAATCATGATCAGCACGTGATCGGGCAATGGCTCGGCGGGTTCGGCGTCGAGGCCCATAGAGCGCACATGTTTACTCGGAGCCGCTACCGCCGCACGCAGGCCCTCTGTATGCGTCATGGAACCGGTATAGCCGTGCGGCCACAGCGGCATGCCCCGCTCGCCGCGCATGATGGGCTCCTGACTTGCACAGCCCAGCTCCTGCAAAGCGCGATGCGCGCACCAGCGGGCGTCTCCAAATTCCGCCTTGCGCACGTCTACTGCCTGGGAGACCAAGGATTGCTCCTGCGGGTCCAGCTGCGTGTAATTCATCAAATCCGTAAGCGCAGCGTCGGTGCGCACGTAGCAGTAGCGGGCGGTATCTGGGAACAGGTGTGGTTCCAGCATTAGCGCACCTCCTCAAGCGCCGAGGACGCGGGCTCATCACTGTGTAGGACCGGATAGGGCCACTGCTGGAGATGGCCGTGCGCCTCCCACTCGCGGGGATAGCCCAGTGAGACCTCGATGTGGTCTACCCCATCGACGTTGGTGCGGCCGGGCAGATGCAGGTGACCGTAGATGACCGCCTGCGCGTTATAGCGCCGCGCCCACGAGCGGGTATGGCGAGTGCCGCACCACAGGGCGATTTCCGGCCACGCCATGCGCAGCGTGGGTTCTTGAACCAGCGGCCAGTGATTGACCAACACCGTAGGCCCACTTACCCGGGAAAGGCGCTTGATGGAATAGGCAAGGCGATCCCAGCACCAGGCGCGAACATCGACGAAGGGAGCGATGGCGAAGTCATCGGTCATGACAATCTGGCGTTCACGGGCGCGTTCTAGGGCACCCTCGACGGTGGTGCCGGGTGGGCGGAAGCTGTAATCATAAAGGGTAAACAGCGGCACGATGGTCACCCCGCCGAAGACGGGATATGGGTCTTCCGGAGTCACCACGCCGATTTCGCGGCAGCCCTCCACCAGCTCGTCATACTTGGCGCGGCCCTGGCACCTATCTTGGGAACGCGAGAAGAGCTCGTGGTTTCCCGGCACCCAGATCACCTTGGCATAGCGCCGCGAAAGCTTAGTGAGGATGCGCAGTACGAGTTCGGTGCGCTCGGCCACGTCACCGGCCACGATGAGCCAATCGGCAGGATCTTCCGGGTAAAGCTCATCGATGCGGCTGGAATTAGCGCGCACTGCCGCGTGGAGATCTGACACCGCCCATAAGGTGGCCATGGCGTGCTCCTTTCTTCGTTCTCCTTCAGGTTAGACCACAGCCCAGCGCATCGAGCGGAAGCGATAGACCACGCCGAGGAAACGGATGAAAACAAACAGCGCAAGGCCGCACCACACGCCGGGCAGGCCCGCGCCCAAGGCGTAGGCCGCCCACACGCCGGGCAGGAATCCGCAGAGCACCGAAACGACGGTCAGCGTGCGTAGGAAGGCGGCATCGCTGGCGCCGAGCAGGACGCCGTCGAGTGCAAAGACCACGCCTCCCAGAACCACCATGGCAATCATGATGAGCCACGGCAGCCGGATGACCTCGAGCACCACTGCATCGGTGGTGAAAAGCGCAGGAATGATGCTGATGCCCAGGGCTAGGACTACGCCGAGCCCGAGCGCAAAGGCCGTGGAGTAGAAAGTGACCTTGGTGCCGACGCTGCGCGCGTGCTTGGCCGAGCCCGCGCCGAGCGCCGCGCCGGTCAGCGCCTGGGCGGCGATGGCCAGAGAATCCAGCACGAGGGATAGGAAGTTCCACAGCTGAATCATGATCTGGTGCGCGGCGAGCTGGGCCGTTCCGAAGCGGGAAGCCACGGCGGCGGCCGAAAGGAAGGCCACCTGGAAGCTGGCAGAGCGTACGATGAGATCGCGGCCCAACACGAGCTGGCGCTTGACGACGCCCCACTGCAGCCGCCAGGAGCCCACGTGCTCACGGTGAAGTTCCCACAGGAAGAGCGAGGCCATGATCGCCATGCCCAGCACCGTGGCCCAGGCGGAGCCGGCAAGGCCCCACTGGTGGACGAATACTGGCACAGCAATGGCGCCAGGAATGAGGCCGGCCAGGGTAAAAAGCAGCGGTTTTACAGTGTTTTGAACGCCGCGCATCCAACCGTTGCCTGCCATCTCGATGAGATTGAGCGGGATAGCGAAGGCAGCGATGCGCAGCCACAACGCGGTGTCCTGGGCAGTTTCTGGATTGCCGGTTAGCCAGCGCGCAAAGTGCCCTGCGCCCAACCACATGATGACCGCCAGGGTCATGCCCACGCCGATGGCCACGTAGGTAGCCTGCACGCCCTCGGCTACGGCCTCGTCCTTTTTACCGGCGCCGAAAAGCCGCGAGGCGCGTGAGGTTGTGCCATAGGAAAGGAAGGTCAGCTGGGTGGTGACAACCGTGTGGATGGTCGCCGCAGCGCCAAGTGCGGCCAGCTGATGCGCGCCCAAGCGGCCCACCACGGCCGTATCCAGCAATAGGTAGAGCGGCATGGCAGCGAGCACGCCGAGCGCCGGAAACGCGAGGCGAAATACCTGACCAGCGCTCACGCGGGTGACTGCCTTACCTGGCTTCGAAGTATCTTCTGCTTCTGCCGAAGCTTTACCCTGTTCGCGCCGCGTGATGGTTACTCCCCTACAGCATTTTCTTCGTCGTAATTGGCAAGTGCGTCGACGAGATGAGCAATGATTTCTTCTGGCTTGCCCAGGGCCGTATAGCCGGCCGCCGGGATGTGCCCGCCGCCGTCGAACATGAGCGCCACCTGCGCGCAGTTAACGGTGGAAGAACGCAGCGACACCGCCCAGACTCCCGCGCGTTGCTCTTTGAACACCACGCCCATGTCGGTGCCTTTGAGCGCGCGAACGAAGTCCACCATGGATTCCACGGCGGAATCGGAATGCGACTGTACTTCCTCAACGGGCACGATAAGCGTGCCGAGGCGGTGCTCGCCAGCTTCGATGATGCGCAGACCAGACAGCACGCGGCCGACCATCTGCACGTCGTCGGCGGTGTTGGAGTCCATCAGTTCCACTGCGATCTGTTTGGTATCGAGCCCATAGAACATCAGGCGGGCAGCGATGTCGTGCATGGCTGGCCGGCCCCAGCGGAAGCTGCCGGTGTCGGTGACCAGACCGGCATAAAGGCAATGCGCAATCCCGCGATCGATCTGCACGGAGAGCATATCGAGGACGTCGAGAAGCACCACAGTGGTGGACTCGCACTCCGGATCAATCAGATTGATGGAACCGAAACCGCGGTTCGATGCGTGGTGGTCGATGCACAGTACCCGGCCGGTGCCCGCCATCTTCTCCAACTCCCCCATGAGAGCGCCGGTGCGGTCGATGGAACCACAGTCCACCGTGACATAAAGGTCATAGCCTTTTGGCAGGGTGTTGACGAGCTCAATCTCGTCGGCGGCAGGGATGGTGAAAAGATTGTTCGAAATCGGGCGTTCCTGGCCGATGACGGTGCGGGTCTGCTTGCCCCGCTGGCGCAACGCCAGGTTCAACGCGGCGGCAGAGCCGATAGCATCCGCATCGGGGCGCAGGTGCGTAATGATGCAGATGCTGCTCGCTTCTATCAAGGCGTCGGCGGCGCCTTGATAATCAGCGCGGCGCACCCTAGGCCTCTTCCCGATCGGAATCCTTGTATGGGTTTGCGTCTCCAGCCGGCTTCGCGTTGGCCTTCAGCTTGGCAAGTTCGGCATCGCGGGCGCGGGCACGCTCCAGCAAATCCTCCATGTGGGCGGAAGCTTCCGGAACGGTATCGACCTCGAAGGCGAGCGTCGGGGTAAAGCGCACGGAGAGCTGATCGCCCACAATCTTGCGCAGCTGGCCCTTCGCGCGGTTGAGTGCCTCTGCTGCCTTGTCGAAGTCTGGCTCGGAGTCGATGTCCTTGCCGCGCACGGTGTAGTAAACGGTGGCATCATGGAGATCACCCGTGACGCGAGTATCGGTGATGGTCACCATCTCGAGGCGACGATCCTTGATCTCGCGTTCGATAGCACTCGCCACGATTTCCTGAATACGCTTGGCCATTCGTGCAGCACGAGCGTGGTCAACCATGGTGCAACTCCTTCTCCGTCGAACTAGCGATCTCTACCAAGATCTATAAAATCGTGTTCATCTTACATTACTCCGCATACATGTCCTGCAGCAGAAAGAGGAAGCGTCATGCCCCATCCTTTAAATGAGTTTCATGCCGATGCTCCGAACAAAGCAGCAAGCTGCCTCGAAAGGGCTGAACTCACGCAAGCTTCTCTGCTAAACAAGGCACGCATTAGCAAACCCAACTTGTCTAAAACCTGTCTGGATAGTTGAAATTCTAAAGTTCAGCAGAAGTTGCAAATAAAATCGCCAGGGCTTCCCCCATCGGGGAAACACCTGGCGATTTTATTTATGCCGCTTGCGGACTAGGTACGCGGAACCTCGACCTCTTCGTAGGCCTGGATCTGGTCGCCCACCTGGATATCTGGGTAGGACAGGACCATACCGCACTCGTAGCCGGCGTTGATCTCGTTTGCGTCGTCCTTTTCGTGGCGCAGGGACTCGATCTTGGCGTCGGAAGTAATGACGTTGCCATCGCGAACGAGACGGACCTTGCCGTTGCGCTTGACCTTGCCCTCGGTAACCATGCAGCCCGCGATGGTGCCGACAGCGGAGGACTTGAACAGCGCGCGGATTTCCGCAGCACCGGTGTCGCGCTCCTCGTAGATTGGCTTAAGCATACCCTTGAGAGCAGCCTCGACCTCTTCGATGGCGCGGTAGATAATCGTGTAGTAGCGGATATCCACGCCCTCGGCGTTAGCTTCCTCAGTTGCCTTACCCTCAGCGCGAACGTTGAAGGCGATGATGATTGCGTCGGAAGCCGCTGCCAGGGAGACGTTGGTCTGGGTTACAGCACCAACGCCACGGTCGATGATGTTGAGCTGTACCTCGTCGTCGATCTCGATGTCCAACAACGCATCTTCCAGGGCTTCCACCGAACCGGCGTTGTCGCCCTTGAGGATGAGGTTGAGGGTCGAGGTCTCCTTGAGAACTGCATCCAGATCCTCGAGAGAAACGCGCTTGCGAGCCTTTGCCTGCAGAGCGGAACGCTTACGAGCATCACGCTGTGCAGCAATCTGGCGTGCCACGCGGTCATCTTCCACCACGAGCAGGTTGTCGCCGGCACCCGGAACACCGTTGAGGCCCTGGACCTGAACCGGTCGGGACGGACCAGCCTCTTCGACGTCGTTACCGAACTCGTCAAGCATGCGGCGGACACGGCCGTGCGCATCGCCAACGACGATGGAGTCACCAACGCGGAGGGTACCGCGCTGGACGATGACGGTGGCAACCGGGCCGCGGCCACGGTCGAGGTGAGACTCGATGGCAACGCCCTGTGCGTCCATCTCTGGGTTCGCAGTCAGTTCAAGCGCTGCATCAGCAGTCAGGATGACTGCCTCAAGCAGGCTGTCGATGTGCAGATCCTGCTTTGCAGAGATATCGACGAACATGGTGTCGCCGCCGTACTCCTCCGGCACCAGGCCGTACTCGGTGAGCTGGCCACGGATCTTGTCCGGGGAAGCCTCTGGCTTATCGATCTTGTTGACTGCAACCACGACTGGGATGTCCGCAGCCTTGGCGTGGTTGATTGCCTCAACGGTCTGCGGCATGACGCCGTCATCTGCTGCGACAACCAGGATTGCCAAGTCAGTGGACTTCGCACCGCGTGCACGCATAGCGGTAAACGCCTCGTGACCCGGGGTATCTAGGAAGGTGATGGTGCGCTCGCCATCTTCCAGTTCAACGGTGGTCTGGTATGCACCGATGCCCTGGGTGATGCCGCCGGCCTCGCCCTCGCGCTCGTTGGTCTTACGGATGGAGTCCAAAAGGCGGGTCTTACCGTGGTCGACGTGACCCATGACGGTAACAACTGGAGGACGGTTCTCCAGCGCCTCTTCGCCGCCTTCGTCCTCACCGAACTTCAGGTCGAAGGACTCGAGCAGCTCACGGTCCTCGTCCTCTGGGGAGACGACCTGGACGTCGTAGTGAATCTCAGCGCCGAGCAGCTGCAGGGTTTCCTCGGAAACGGAGGCGGTTGCGGTAACCATCTCGCCCAAGTTGAACAGTGCCTGCACCAGTGCTGCCGGATCTGCGCCAATCTTCTCTGCGAAGTCAGCCAAGGAAGCACCGCGGCGCAGACGAATGGTCTTGCCCTTGCCGTCAGGCAGGCGTACGCCGCCTACCTCATGCTTCTGCTGCTCTTCAAACTCATGGCGCTTCTGACGCTTCGACTTCTTGCCGCGACGCGGTGCGCCACCTGGACGGCCGAATGCACCTGCGGTACCGCCGCGACGTCCGCCGCGTCCGCCACCGCGGAAGCCGCCTGGGCCACCTGGACCGCCTGGTCCACCCTGGCCACGCCCACCGCGGCCGCGGCCACCGCCGCCACCGTTGGAGGACCTAGACGGCATGGCTGCCGGGTTTGGACGCGAAGGCATCATGGCCGGCGATGGACGACGACCGCCGCCCTGCCCCTGACGCTGGTTGCCCTCGCCCTGGCCCGAGCGTCCGCCGCCCTTGCCGCCGCGGTTATCGCCTGGCTTACCGCCAGGACGCTGGCCCTTGGAGCCGCCCGGACGTGGTCCTGGACGGCCGCCCTCGCCACCACCCGTGGAGAACGGGTTGTTGGCCACGCGGCGGGTGCCGCCCGGCTTCGGCATGGGGCGAGGCATAGCGTTGCCTGGGTTTGGACGTTCTGCGCCCGGCTTCGGGGCAGACTTAGAAGCGGACTTGTCCGCGCCGTTTGCCTGTGGCTTCTGGCCACCCTTCGGGCCCGGCTTAGCAGCACCTGGCTTCGGGGCGCCTGGCTTGGCAGCGGACTTCTGCTCTGCCTGTGCGGAAGCGGAATCCTTTGCGGCAGGCTTTGCACCTGGCTTGGCAGCTCCCGGCTTCGGGGCGCCTGGCTTCGGTGCGCCTGGCTTTGGCGCGTTAGCTGCAGGCTTTTCTGCCTTGGCAGCGCCTGCAGCCTTAGCTGACTTAGCGTCCTTGGCAGCCTTGTTTGCGGCAGGCTTTTTCTCTGCCGACTTCTCACCGGCCAGCTTCTCGCCGCCGGACTGCGCCTCGTAGTGGGCGCGCATCTTCTTTACCACTGGAGGTTCAATGGTAGAAGAAGCAGTCTTGACGAATTCGCCCTGCTCCTTGAGCGTAGCGAGTAGTTCCTTGCTGGTTACTCCGAGCTGCTTTGCGAGCTCGTGAACACGTAGCTTTCCGGGCACTTGTCTCCTTGTGATCGTTACTAGGAGCCAAGGCCTGGAAGTGGCCTGACCCCTAGTTAATGGCTATGGACTTTCATCGCTGATGCTTCATCGTTGTGCGCTCATCAGTGTTCGGTCTTCCTTTAACTCTGGCTCGTGAAGGCGCGGTGCCTTCACGAATGCACCTATGATTCGCCGGCTTTCGCCAACTTCTCCAGGTACTCACGTACGTGACCTGTATCCACGTCAGTGGATAACCGAAGCGCGCGCCGAAATGCTCGGGTGCGCTCCGCCAGCTCTAATGCAGAAAGTTCCGGGCTAATCCAGGCTCCCCTTCCGGGAAGGCGGCGCCGCGGATCCGCCACGACACGTCGGCCGCTTGGGTCATCGCGGTCAACGACAACACGCAATAGCTGCGTATCGGGAAAGCGGCGGCGCGTAGCAATACAGGTACGAATACGTACGTGAGGGTCTGACTGTGGTTGTCTCAGTGACATCCAACTCCCTTACGTTTTCGCGCTTACCTGAAAAACGCCACAGCTTTTCTGCATGTGGGCCGTTATCTAGCTTACGCGAAAACCTGGCAGAACCTTAATTAGTACCTTTATCCCTGTGCAGCTCGACTACTAGTTGGATTTTGCATCGGAGTGGATGTCGATCTTCCACCCGGTAAGACGCGCCGCCAGGCGGGCGTTCTGGCCTTCCTTACCAATTGCCAAAGACAACTGGTAATCCGGAACGGTCACGCGCGCAACCTGTGCTTCGTGGTCGATGACCTCAACGCGGACAACCTTAGACGGCGCCAGGGAGTTGCCCACGTAGACGCTTGGGTCCTCGCTGTAGTCGATGATGTCGATCTTCTCGCCGCCGAGCTCACGCATGATGTTGTTGACGCGCTGGCCGCGTGGACCAATGCAGGCACCCTTGGCGTTAAGCCCCTTGGCGTGGCCCACCACTGCCACCTTGGAGCGGTGTCCGGCCTCACGCGCGATGGCCACCAGCTCAACGGTGCCGTCGCCCACCTCAGGGACTTCCAGCTCGAACAGGCCGCGCACCAGCTCCGGGTGGGTGCGCGAAAGGGTGATCTGCACCTGCGCGCCGTTGCGGGTAACTCCCACAACATATGCCTTGATACGGTCACCGTGCTCGAGTTTCTCACCCGGCAGCTGCTCAGCGGGCAGCAAGATAGCGTCCTGGGAATCCAGTTCAGTACCGAGCTGGACCACAACGACGCCGCGCTCGTTGGCGCGCACATCGCGCTGGACGACGCCGGATACGACGCGCCCAGTCAGTTCCGAATAGGACTCATAGGTTTGCTCGGCTTCTGCCTCGCGCAGCTTGCGGATGATGGCCTCGCGCACTGCCTGCGCACCGAAGCGACCAAAGTTTTCTGGCGTATCGTCGTATTCGCTCAAAGTCTCGCCAGTTTCCAGGTCGGTCTCCGTGACGATGACGGAAACTGCACCGGTGTCGGCGTCTATGTCTACGCGGGACTTGGTGCCCTCCGCCTTGGTTTCTGCCGACTGCTTGCGATAATCCAGGTACGAATACAACAAGGCACTCGCGATCGCTTCGAGCAGGTCCTTGACGTGGACGCCGCGCTCGTTCTGGATCGTACGGAGTGCCTCTAGATCAATATTCACTTTTCATCCTCTCGGGTTGCCGAGTTCTGCTCGGCGTATTCAAACGTCTGCTGCGCTGCCTCCTGCTCGTCCGCAGAAGGTTTAGCAAATTCAATTTCTACCACCGCGCGGTGGATATTTTCCAATCGCTCGATGCGGAATTGGACGTCCTTCTTCACCGTAGTGATAAGCGCTACCGCAGCCTCATCCGCGGAAAGCGCACCAATACGAGCCACTTCGGTCTGGCCCGGAGTGGTTTCAAATGCGACGAGGCGGCCACGGTTGCGGCGCCAGTGGCGCGGGGCGGTAAATGGCAGATCGACGCCCGGGGTAGAGACCTCCAGGGTGTAGCCTGCGCCAAAGTTCAACTCGCCTGATTCTTCCTTGGCATCGAAGAATTGGGAGATCTGATTGGAGACTTCTTCCAGGACATCGGAGCTCGGGCGCGTATCACCATCGATGCGGATGATGACCTGGGATTTCTTTCCCGCCTTGGTGGTCTTTACGTCCTCCACGTCGAGTCCGCGGGGCTCCAGCAATGGTTGGAGTAGTTCAGTTAATTGTTCTGCATCTGGAAAAGCCATGCGCTCTAGCCTAACTGTTACGTGTAAGGTCTTTTGCGTGAACCGCCGTGCCCTAGCCCCCATCGCAACGCTTACCGCCCTTGGCGCACTCGCGCCCGCGCTGAGCGGATGCCAAGCCGTCGACTCCATCGTCGACTACTTTGGCCCCCGTCCCGATGAGGCACTCGTGGGCTTAGGCCGCAGCGCCGACGCGGACGCGCAGCAGCTCGCTGCGGTCGATCCCCACGCTTCGCAGTTGCGCTCCGAGCAGGCCGACGCCCTTTATGCCGAGGTCGAGCGGCTTTGCGGCCGCAACGAGAAAGGCGCTGCCCCGCGCTCCTGCGAGGTCCAGCGCGACCCGCAGGCCGCCGACCAAGAGCCGGCCGCAGAAAATATTGATGTCATCGAAGTCATGGACCAAGCCGCGGTGCATACCCGCGACGCCCTGAGCGAGGTCAGCGCGGAGTCCCGCGCGCTGGTGACCAACCAGGCCATCATCTTGGACGCGTGGGAGCCTTCCCAGCTGCCGGAGTCCCCGGAGCTTGATCCCAGCGAAGCCGCCCGCGCCCGAGAGCTTCTGGAATGGGAATACGAGCAGGTCTACGGCCTGGACTTCGCCCGCTCCTACGCCGCGCCGTCGATGGAAGAAAACATCGATGACCGCCTCGAGATGCACGAAAAGCGCATCGCAGCGCTGCAAAAGGCACTCGCCCCGCTTGGCGAAGTCCCCCAACCGGCCCCCGCTTACGAGCCAACGCCTGAGGAAATGCCGCTGCCTAGCGACGCTGCTTCCGCCCAAGCTTTCGTCGACCACCTGGGGTGGAATGACTCCCTCGAGTGGTCTTCTGCCGCGTCACAAGCCGCCGCCCCCACTGCCGAGGGCGAGGAACGCGTGGCCTGGCGCAACTGGCTCATCGCCGTTGCTGCCCAATCCCGCGGTTTATAGAAAAGCGTGAATCCCTAAACAAATCTTCGGGCCCCGCCTTAAGGCTGGGCTTTTACAATGGCCAGGGTGTCTCACCAGAAAATACGCCACTTTAGATGGCTCGCTCATCCCTAGCAAGGACGGCAACTCAGCCATCGTGCCAGTCCAGGTAACGGCCGGGACCTCTACCGAAAGCGCCGACAAGGTCACCCAGCTGCGCGAGTACTTCGGTGAGCACGCCGGCACCCGCAGCGAGGGCTCTGTACTGGTAGGCGACCCCGACTCCCAGCTAGCTGACGAAGAATCCGCGGCCGCGAGGATGCCCGAGCCGATACCCGCCGGGTCGCTCGGAGTGTTCTACTCGATACACTCATCGTGCGCACCGTCTTGGTACCGGCCTTGGTCCAGATCCTCGGCGAGAAGTTCTGGTGGCCCGCACACCTAAAGCGGGCTGCTACGAACAGCGCTAGCGCACAAGCTGCAACGCCTCGCGAATAATCAGCAACTGTGCTGGCTGACGCAGCGCGTGATAGAGCTTCTTACCTACGCCCGTGGAGGATTGATTCCAATCCTTGCGGGCGTGATACATATTGGCGGGCCATACCGCGAGCAACAGTGCTACTGCGGACCAGCCGCCGACGGAACGTGTGCGCTCATTAATTACTGCTGCACCGGTGGCCAGCTCCCAGATACCTGAGGCATAGTTATAGAACCGCGCACCGCCTGGCAGACGCGGCGGCACGATGGATTCAAATTCTTCCTTCTTCACAAAGTGCAGCGTGCCCATGCTTAGCATCACAGAGCCAAACGTAAGGGCACGGGCACGCTTCCAATCAATAGCCATGCCCTGACTCTACATCGCCGAGTTTTCTCCACCGAGCCCACAGCCGCTTAAGGCTTACTGAGTAGCGGCCAGACAATGAGCAGCAAACTTTACGACGCATTTCATTGCGAGGGCCCTCCCACCGCTTTTACGTTGGTTGGCCATGGACACACCGGAGATACCGCGTGGGTGTTCCTTTAATGACACAAAGAGAAGGAGAACTTTCTCAATGCGTTCAAAGAAGAAGTTTGCAACCCTGTCCGCTGCCGCTGCAATGGGCGTTGCCGCACTGGCGCAACCTGCCGCAAACGCTGCCCCGGCCTCCGCATGGGAACAGGTTGCAGCATGCGAGTCCGGTGGTAACTGGCAGATCAACACGGGCAACGGCTACTACGGTGGCCTGCAGTTCAATGCACAGACCTGGAGCAGCTTCGGCGGCCAGCAGTACGCCCCAACCGCTGACCAGGCAACAAAAGAGCAGCAGATTGCTGTTGCCGAGCAGGTCCTGACTACCCAGGGCGCCGGTGCTTGGCCAAACTGTGGTGGCCCGGTAGGCGGCTACTAAAGCCACACTCATACGTGCCATAAGGCCCTGCCCCTCGAACCGAAAGGGGCAGGGCCTTCGCGTATCCACAGCAACCCACCGCTTTGCATCCCCCATCAACGGACCGCTTTGCATCCCCCATCAACGTACTTCTGTGTGCAAATAGGCCGCCTAAAACACGGCAAACAGCTGCCCTATTTACACAGAGCGGTACTCACCCTCTAGCGGCTCACCTCAACCCCCGCGCACCGCACCCCACAAAGCGCACCGCACCCCACAAACCGCACCACCCCACACGGAAACGCCCCGCGAACCCGCGCGGCCGGAGTGACCCCAACTGCCAGGTACTTATATATGCAAATAAGGCCCCCAAATCACAAGATTGGAAGCCTTATTTACATACAGCGGTACCTGCGCCTTAACAGCGCGCTCTTAACAGCACGCGCCAACAGCGCACTCTAACGGCACGCCTCAACCGCGCACGAGCTCCAAGAGCTTGTCCACGATCTGCTCAGCTGGCACCTCAAGCGTTTCGCCACCACGGATGCGCAGCTCGATGATGCCATCGGCAAACGAGCGGCCAAGGATGGCGATGAACGGCATACCCAGCAGCTCAGCGTCCTTGAACTTCACGCCCGGAGATACCTTCGGACGGTCGTCAAAGAGAACCTCGATGCCAGCAGCATTCAGGTCCTCGACCAGCTTCTGCCCTGCCTCAAGCGCAGCGGCGTCCTTGTTCGCCACAGCCACGTGCACCTGGAAAGGAGCAACTTCAACCGGCCAACGCAGGCCCTTCTCGTCAGCCATCTGCTCGGCCAAGACAGCCATCATGCGGGAGATACCGATGCCGTAGGAGCCCATGGTCGGAACCGCACGCTTGCCGTTCTCATCCAGGATCTGAACATCGAATGCCTCGGTGTACTTGCGGCCCAACTGGAAGATGTGGCCCAGCTCGATACCGCGCTCCAGGGTCAGGGTGCCCATGCCGTTCGGTGCCGGATCGCCTTCCTTGACCTCGGCGGCCTCGATGAACTCGTCAACCTCGAAGTCGCGGCCAGCAATACAGCCCACCACATGGTGATTAGCCTCATCAGCACCAGTGATCCAGGAAGAGCCCTTCACCACGCGCGGATCCGCATAAACCTTCACGTCGTTTGCGTTGAGCGCACGCGGGCCCACGTAGCCGCGAACCAGGAATGGGTTCTTCTTGAAGTCTTCGTCACCGGCCAGCTCATACTCGGCAGGCTCAAGGGAGGCCTCAAGGCGCTTTTCGTCTAGCTCGCGGTCGCCCGGAATCAGAACAGCAGCTAGCTGCCATTCCTTTTCTTCCTCACTTGCCGCAGGCTGTGCCACCTTGATAACCATGCACTTCAGGGTGTCAGCGGCTTCCACCGCACGGCCTTCAACCTCGATGCCTTCAGAGTTAGCCCACTGCACCAAAGAGTCAATGGTCGCAGCATCAGGCGTCTGGTAAACCTTCGCCTCTGCCTGGCCTTCAATTGCCTTTTCTTCCGGCACAGGGGTAACCACGGCCTCAACGTTAGCCGCGTACTCGCCCTCCGTGGCGCGTACGAAGGTGTCCTCACCTGCCGGAGAGACAGCCAGAAATTCCTCGGACGCGGAACCTCCCATGGCACCAGAGGTTGCCTTGCAGATGGCGTAATCAATCTTCAGACGGTTGAAGATGTTCTGGTAAGCCTTGCGGTGGCGCTGGTAGGACTCGTCCAGGCCCTCGTCGCTCATGTCGAAGGAGTAGGAATCCTTCATCACAAACTCGCGGCCGCGGAGGATGCCCGCACGCGGACGCTCCTCATCGCGGTACTTGGTCTGGATTTGGTACAGGGTAACCGGGAAGTCCTTATAAGAGGAGTACATGTCTTTTACCGCCGAGGCGAACATCTCCTCGTGCGTCGGGCCGAGCAGCATGTCTGCGCCCTTGCGGTCCTTCAGGCGGAAGAGGTTATCGCCGTACTCGGTCCAGCGCTGGGTCTGCTCATACGGCTCACGCGGCAAAAGGGCCGGGAAGAGCATCTCCTGGCCGCCGATTGCGTTCATCTCCTCGCGCACGATGTCTTCAATCTTGGACAGGGTGCGCAGGCCGAGTGGCAGCCAGGTGTAAACGCCCGGCGCGGCGCGGCGGACGTAGCCTGCACGAACGAGGAGCTTGTGGCTGGTTACTTCGGCATCTGCCGGATCTTCGCGCAAGGTGCGAAGGAAGAGATTCGAAAGGCGAGTAATCATGCCTAGCACTCTACCCCGCTAGTATTTAGCTATGCTCATTCTCCTCCCTCCTTCTGAGACGAAAGCCCCCGGCGGCACCGGTGCCCCGCTCGACTTCGGAGCATTGTCCTTCCCCTCGCTGAACCCGGCGCGCCAGGAGATCGCGCAGGCGCTTGCCTCTCTCGAGGTGGATGAGGCGATGATTCAGCTAAAGCTCTCGGAAAAGCTCCGCGGGGAGGCCGAGGCCAACCAGGTAATTTATAGCTCTCCTACCCTGCCGGCCATCGAACGGTATACGGGTGTGCTTTATGACGCGCTGGATGCCGCCACGCTTTCCGACGCCGCTCGTTCCCACCTAGCCATCGGCTCCGCCTTGTTCGGCATCGTCCGCGCCGATGATCTGATTCCGCATTATCGTCTCTCCGGCGGAACGAAGCTGAGTGGAAACACTATGAAGTCTTGGTGGGGTAAGGCGATCACTGAGGCCTTGGAGGAAGTCGCGGCCCATGAGCTGGTGGTCGATATGCGCTCTGGCACCTACCAGCAGCTGGGCAAGCTCAAGACGGCGGCCACGGTTCGCGTGGAATCGGTTCAGCCTGATGGCTCGCGCAAGGTCATCTCTCACTTCAACAAGCACTACAAGGGCCTACTCGCCCGCCACGTGCTCAGCCAGCCGGTGCTTCCAACCACCTTCGAGGAGTTTTCCGCAGCCGCCGCAAGCTTCCCCGAGTGGGAGACGGAAATCCGCGGCAGCGAGCGCGCCCCAGAATTGGTGCTCGTGCTTGACTCCTAGGACCGAACACCGGCAAATTAGCTGTTATAGCGCAGGCTATTGCGCTCTAGGCTGCATTCGGTGGCAATCGCAATCCCGGAGGCAAGCTTGCCTCGCTCGCGCAGGCGGTACAGCGAATCAACGATGCGGTCGCGCAATCCCCACGGCGAGATGGTGTTGATATAAATCTTGGTCCCGCCCTCAAAGCCGGCCAGCGTGGACACGCGCAGTTTGATCATCACTCGCCACGGCTGCGCGAGGTCGACCGATGGCGCCTTGTGGTGCCATTCCTCATTACAGGCCACATCGGGGCCAACTGCCGCATGGGCCGCGTGGATAAGGTCAGACATTCCGCGGATTTCCCCAGGCGTTTGCTTCCACGGCTCGCAGTGCTCGGACTTGGAGAAGATCTCCAGTGTGGGATAGCGATGGCCAAAACCGGCAAAGAGTACCGCATAATCGTTTTCTGCAATCACCAGGTTGTGCTGCGCCGCGTAGCCTACGGCCCAGTCGTTGTACATGTTGGGGTGTGCACGCAGGATGTCGTTTTCATGCGCGGCCGACATGCTGAGGTCATCTATGGCCACCAGCTGCTTGTGCAGATGGTCAAAGGAAGCCCCGGCGGGCGCCAGCCAGTTCTGGAAGGCCACCACATAGTCGGCGTAGCGGTTGCGCTCATAAAGGTCACGCATGGAGTCTGCGGTAAACGAAGTAAAGAGGAAATGCTCGTCGGGGCTGAGCGTGCCAGACGAGGCCAACTGCGAATCATCGGTAGCACCGTCCACAAAGTGGCGCGCGCCAATGATGACATCGTGACCGCCACCGAAAAAGCAGCCGGCGTGTGTAAGCAGTTCCTGCTCCCCTAGGTCCGCATCTCGACCGGCCGCCCTGAGCTTCGTCCGCACGATGTTTAGAACGTGCTCGCGGCCTACAGGATTCGCAATGTAGCCCTCCATCCTCTCTTTAGTCTCCGCGTCCATCTCATACTCGTAGTTGGCCTTCCAGTAGTCGAAGGAGACGATCTCAAAGAGGTTCGGTACGCGCCTAAAAGCAGGCTGGGTTGCATCCAACGAATCTGGCGCAACCCCACGCACTATCTCGCCAGAGGCTAAGATGCGTGATTTCTCAGGCGGGGTTTCCAGCTTGCGCGAAGAACAAAAAGCACAGGTGTTTCGCGCGGCATCGGCAGCCAGCGGTTGGGAGCTAGAGGCGGTATGCGCAAACGGACGATTCCCGCGGCCTGGAACGGTCCATACCTCGGTTCCGGAGAAGGGATTGACCTGTTTGACGGTGCCATCCGCCATTACTTGAATTGGCTCGATGCGGCTAAAAAGTGCTTCGCTCATGTTCCATAGGATAGACCGCGGCATGGCGGCTTGCGCGGGCTCGTAAGCTGGTGGCCATGCACCTTGATTACTTCGAAGTCGATGTCTTCGCCACCACGGCCTTTAGCGGCAATCCACTAGCTGTCATCGCCGGGGCGGATGAGCTTTCGACCGAGCAGATGCAGCGCATTGCTAACTGGATCAACTTCTCGGAGACGACGTTCCTGTTGCGCCCTACGACCGCAGACGCTGACTACCGGGTGCGTATCTTCACGCCGCACGAAGAATTCGCTTTCGCAGGTCACCCCACGTTGGGCACAGCACGGGTGTTCTGCGAGCTCACTGGACATACAGGCGACCTCGTTCAGGAATGCGGCGTTGGGCTGGTAGACATCAAGGAAGAAAGGGAAGTCTTTTCCTTTGCCACCCCCGCGCTTTACAAATCTGGGCCATTGAGCGCGGCCGAGCTGAGCGAGTCCGCCGCAGCACTCGGCATCGATGAGGCCGAAATCTACGACGCCGCATGGGCAGACAACGGCCCCGGCTGGCGCCTGGTGCAGCTTCGCGACGCCGCCGCGGTCCGCACACTGCAGCCCAACAACGCGCGCGACATCAAGGTCGGTGTCGTGGGACTTGAGTCCCCTCAACAAGCAGGTCAACCGCTCTACGAGATACGGGCATTTACCCCTAGTTTCGAAGACCCAGTCACAGGATCTCTCAACGGCGCGGCAGCCCAATTCATGCGCGAGCGGGGCCTGGTACCGGCTAGTTACACCGCACGGCAGGGCAGCCAGCTTGGCAGGAACGGCTTGGTGCATATTACTGACGACGGCGCTAATGTCTGGGTCGGTGGAAACGTCCACGTACGAGTTCGCGGAAGCTTGGAGGTTTAGGCATGTCACTTCCCTTCGAACTGCACCACACCTTTGCTAAGCACCTTCCCGGCATGGCGCGGGAAAGCCGCGGCGAGCAGCAACCTGCGCCCCGCCTGCTCATCTTGAACGAGGATCTAGCTACTGAGCTGGGCCTCGACCCAGAGTGGCTGCGCAGCCCCGCTGGAATCGATTTCCTTTGCGGGCGCAGCGAGGATAGCCCGGCACACGCGATGGCCTATGCCGGTTACCAATTCGGCCAATTCAATCCGCGCATGGGCGACGGCCGCGCCTTACTACTGGGTGAAATCGAGACTCCGGAAGGCCTGCGCGATCTCCATGCGAAGGGAACCGGCCCTACCCCGTACTCGCGCCCTGGGGCTGACGGGCGCGGAACAGTCCGTTCTATGTTGCGCGAGTACCTGTTCTCGGAGGCGATGCACGCGCTGGGCATTCCGACGACGCGCTCGCTAGCGGTCCTTTCTACTGGCCGGCGCATCCAGCGCCAGGTGGAGGAGGAAGCCGGCATCTTGGTGCGAGTAGCTGCCAGCCACATCCGCATCGGTTCTTTCCACTACGCGGCGCAAACAGGCCAGCTACAGCAGCTGGCGGATTTCACGATCGCCCGGCATTACCCTGGCGCGAGCTACAAGGAGCTGTTTACCCGCGCCCTCGACGCCCAGATTGCTACGGTCGTAGCCTGGCAGCACGTAGGTTTCATCCATGGCGTGATGAACACGGACAACACCACCCTGTCTGGCGAGACCATCGACTACGGACCGTGCGCCTTCATGGAGACCTACGATCCTGATACTTGCTTTAGCTCCATCGATACCCGCGGTCGTTACCGCTTTGGACACCAGCCCGACTTCCTGGGCTGGAACTTCGCGCGTCTGGCGGAGAGCATGTTGCCGCTTTTCGACGCCTCCCCCAACGAGGCCATCAACTTCGCCCAAGAAACCATCAACAGCTACCACGAGCGCTTCGCTTCTCAACTTGAGCGCGACTTCGTCAAGCGCTTTGGCATCGGCACCGATGCTGAAGTCAGCGCTAGCAAGCACGCTAATCTCCGCAGTGAGTACTTCACCGAGCTGGTAGAAAAGCAGCCGGACTTCACGCTGGCCAACCTAGAGCTGTGGGAGAAGCTGCACGGTACGCAGCCGACGAATCCGCCCGGCGGCCAGAAGAACAGTACTGTTCCGCGGATCATCCCGCGCCCGCACAACGTGGAGGAAGCGCTGCTCGACATTGACGCCTTCCAAGAATTCTTGGACGCCATTACTCGCCCGTTTGCGCCCAACGCCAAATACGAAACGCCCGGCAACCTTGAGGGCTACCGGACGTACTGCGGAACTTAGGCGAAGTTTTTACTTCTCGTCGAGCTTGAGGGTCTTCTGAGTGTAGTCCCACATCTCGTCGTAGAGCTTCTTATCCTTGGCCAACTTGATGCCATAGGAAGGAATCATCTCCTGGATCTTGTCGCCCCACTGGATCATGTTCTCGCCGAAGCAACGCTCAAGCAGCTCGATCATGACGGCCGGGGTAATAGAAGCGCCCGGGGAAGCGCCGAGTAGGCCGGCGATGTTGCCCTCTGGGTTGTTAACGAGGGTGGTGCCGAACTCGAGGGAGCCGAAGTGCGGTGCAGCGGCCGGCTTGATGACCTGAACGCGCTGGCCGGCGATGACGGTCTCCCAGTCTGCTGGGTCTGCGGAAGGAACGTATTCCTTCAGCGCCTCGACGCGCTTGTCGAAGTCCTTGAGAACCTCGGAAACCAGGTACTTGGTCAGGCCGAACTCCTGCACGGCAACGCCGAGGTAGGAAGGAATGTTGTCCGGGCGGATGGACTTGAAGAGGTCGAGGTAGGAGCCCTTCTTCAGGAACTTCGGAGACCAGCCACCGTATGGGCCGAACAGCAGGCCCTCTTCGCCGTCGATGACGCGGGTGTCAAGGTGCGGAACAGACATCGGAGGAGCGCCGACGGCAGCCTTGCCGTACACCTTCGCGTGGTGCTGCTTGACCAGCTCAGGGTTCTTGGAACGCAGCCACAGGCCGGAAACTGGGAAGCCAGCAAAGCCGGAGACCTCGCGGACGCCTGCTTTGCGCAGCAGATTGAGTGCGTATCCGCCAGCACCAACGAAGACGAACTTCGCGCGGACCACGGAGTAGTCACCGGTGTGCAGGTTCTTGGCGTAAACCTTCCAGGTGGAGCCGTCGCGCTTGATGTCAACGACCTCGTGGCCGTAACGGATCTCGGTGCCGGAAGCCTTTGCAGCGGTAAAGAACTGCTTGGTCAGTGCACCGAAGTTTACGTCGGTGCCTGCCTCGGTCCAAGAAATTGCAACCTTCTTGGAGTTGAAGTCGCGGCCTTCGGACATCAGCGGCAGCTTCTCCTGGAATACTGCGTCGTCGTCGGAGAACTGCATGTTCGGGAACATGTGGTTGTCCTTGAGGGCCTCGAAGCGGCGCTTCAGGTAATCAACCTGGATGGAGCCCTGTGCGAAGGACACGTGTGGGACCGGGTTGATGAATGCCTTCGGATCGGTCAGGATGCCGTTGTTGAGCTGGTGAGACCAGAACTGGCGAGAAACCTGGAACTTCTCATTAATGCCCAGAGCCTTAGAAATGTCGATGCGACCGTTCTTTTCTGGGGTGTAGTTCAGCTCGCACAGCGCAGAGTGGCCGGTACCAGCGTTGTTCCATGGGGAGGAGGACTCCAGAGCAGGTCCATCGAGGCGCTCGAAGACCATCTGGGTCCAGCTTGGCTCCAGCTCGCGGAGCATAGCGCCCAGGGTGGCGCTCATGATACCGGCGCCTACGAGGGCTACATCTACCTCATCTACAACTTGTGCTGTCTTCTTGTCGGAGGACACCTTGCTATTACCTCTTCAGATTGAAAGTTATTGCTCCTGGACAAAGCTCTCGCTGGTGAACAAGAGCCTTTAGTGTCTTACGTTCTCGCCCACCTTTTACATTCCACTATCAGGAGAACAAAGCCCGCGGCGGCTTTGGTCACGCAAAGGCCAGGCAACTGCCCTAATCCTTTGTCGCTGACAACGGCACATAACAAGGGACGCGTCACGCATTACCAAACCACCATACGCCCTGAATGTAGAAATTGGGATTCTTCAACCGGGAAAATGTCCGTTTTTCACAGTCCGTATCACCCCACTTTGCCTAGACTGTACATATGACTGAGTCAACTCTGCAATGGAAACAAGACATTTTGGGCACGGGTTTCCAAGCCGCGGCCTTGCCCCTAGGCGCCGACCCCGACGGCGAAGGCGAAGTCGAGGCCACCTTGATTCGCTATACAGGCACCGCGAACGACGCCGACGAAGCCACGGACCGACAAGACGCCGAGCACACCGGGTTAGATAGCCGGGTCGCCGTCGTGTGGGTTCACGGCATGACCGATTACTTCTTCCAGGCGCACGTGGCAAAGCACTTCCACGAGAAGGGTTACGCGTTCTACGCCCTCGATCTTCGCAAGTGCGGCCGCTCCCGGAAGCCGAACCAGAAGTGGCATTACATCACGAACATGCACCACTACTTTTTGGACTTAAACGCGGCACTCGACGCCCTCCCGCAGGACAAGGTCGTGTTCTTGGGCCACTCCACCGCGGGTTGCATCCTTCCGCTGTGGCTTGACCAGTTGCGCCGTTGCGACGAGCAGCGCCACAACCGCATTGCAGGGCTTATCCTCAATAGCCCATGGCTTGACATGATGGGTGTGCCGAAGCCGGCTTACACGGTGCTCAAACCAGCCATCTTCGCTTTGGGCAAGCTCGCCCCCACTCTTCCGCTTTACGGCGGCAATCTCACGGCATTCGGTGATTCCATCCATTCCAGCCGCTATGGCGAGTGGAACTATGACCTTGAGAAGAAGCCCCTGGCGGGCCACAAGAAATATATGGGATGGATCCGCGCGGTGTTTAAGGCATTCGACGCCATCCACTCCGGCCGCATCGATGTCGGTGTGCCAATCCTGACGCTGACGTCTACCAAGTCGAATTTCACTGCACCGTATTCGGAGGAAATCAACTACGTGGACGCGGTAATTGATGTCAAGCAAACGCAGCGCTGGGCCAAGGAGCTGGGCACGCACTACACGTTGCACCCGATTGAGGGCGCGCGCCATGACGTGTTCTTGTCTCGGGAGCCGATCCGCGACGAGGCCTTCCACGTAGTCGATGAATGGTTGCCGGGCATACTCAAACCCTAGCTAAAACAAACTGAATAAAGGCACCCTAAACGTTTCCTAAATAATAAGGAGAAAAATGACTTCGCAAGATTCCACTTTCCCGGGCGCTGAACGCTTCGACCTGATCATTATCGGTACCGGTTCCGGCAACTCGATTCCTTCGGAGGATTTCGAGGATAAGAAGATCGCAATCGTCGAGGAAGGAACCTTTGGCGGCACTTGCTTGAACGTGGGTTGCATTCCGACGAAGATGTACGTCTACGCAGCCGACTTGGCGCACGCAGCGAAAGAGGGAAAGCGCCTGGGAATTGATGCGCAGGTAAATAATGTGGACTGGGAATCCATTATTGAGCGCGTCTTCGTCAACCGCATCGACAAGATTGCCGAGGGCGGCGAGGCTTACCGACGCGGCGATGAGACGCCGAATATTACGGTCTTTGACAAGCACGCCACGTTCTTAGGCCCCAAGGCAATTGCGGTGGGCGATGAAGTCATTACTGGCGAGCAGGTCGTCATTGCGGCGGGCTCTCGCCCATCTATTCCTGCGGTATACAAGGATTCCGGCGTGAAGTTCTATACGAACGAGAACATCATGCGCATGCCTAAGCAGCCGGAGAGCCTGATTATCGTGGGCGGCGGCTACATTGCCATGGAGTTTGCCCACGTCTTCGATGGTCTTGGTACGAAGGTCACGGTGGTCAACCGTTCCGAGAAGCTCCTGCGCCACCTGGACCACGACATTGTGGAGCGCTTCAACAAGCTCGCCCGTGAGCGCTTCGATGTTCGCATCGCGAATGCCCAGAGACTGGAGGAGACTGCGGAAGGTGTAGCGCTGACACTGGAGGATGGTTCCACAGTTGAGGCCGAGGCAATCTTGGTGGCAACGGGCCGCAAACCAAACGGCGACTTGATGGACTTGGACAAGGCAGGCATTGAGATCCGTGAGGACGGCCGCATCAAGGTCGACGAGTTTGGCCGCACCTCCGTGGAGGGCGTTTGGGCGCTTGGCGACGTCTCGTCTCCCTACATGCTCAAGCACGTTGCGAATGCAGAGATGCGCACGGTGCAGCACAACCTCCTTCACCCTGAGGAGCTTCAGGCTATGCCGCATGAGCACGTCCCGGCGGCTGTTTTCACCCATCCGCAGATCGCGAGCGTTGGTCTAACGGAGGAAGCAGCCCTCGAACAGGGGTACAACATTACCGTTAAGGTTCAGAACTACGGGGATGTTGCCTATGGATGGGCCATGGAAGATAATTCAGGAATTTGTAAGCTAATCGCTTGCAAAGAAACCGGCCGCCTACTAGGCGCACACCTAATGGGACCCCAAGCATCGACGCTAATCCAGCAACTCATCACCGCCATGGTTTACGACGTTGACATGCGCACATTTGCTCGGAAGCAATACTGGGTCCATCCAGCTCTGCCAGAGCTCGTAGAAAACGCAGTCCTTGGATTAAACTGGTAAATGACTGCATTACGTGACCAACATCACAATCACCCCCACGGGGAAGCCCCAGAAAGAGAGTTTGCCCACTTGAGCGCGGGGACCATCCCGAAATCCATCGTTGTAAATCCGATAGGTTTCGGGGGCAGCCCCGAAAACTTTCTAAATCAAATTACAGACGTGACGTGCAATTTAAGTGCATATGGGCTAACTTGATTGAGGACACCGGCTCGAGCCGATATTAAACCGGCGACCGTGTGTTTCTGGAAATGCTCTGAAAGCAATTTCGGAAGTAGTTTCCACAAAACACTTAGGTTTTCCATCGAAAGCCTTGCAAGTACGACATTTAAGGATTTTTGATATGCGTATCCGCAATGCAGCCCTCGCCGGCGCAACCGCAATCGCTGTAGCATTCGGCGGCACCACCGTTGCTTCCGCTGCTGAGACCGCTGACGGTTCCTCCTACGACGGAATCTTCGCTGGTTCTTCCAACGACCTGGCAAACTCCGAAGGCGAGACCAAGGGCGAAGGCTCCCTGTCTTCCAAGATCGATCTCGAGAACGATCAGGCCACCAATGGCCGCGACATCTTTGGTTCCTCCAAGGACTTCTCCGCAGTTCCGGCATGGGCTAAGGCTCTCTACGCTGCAACCATCGTTGGCGGCATCGGCGCTCTCGTTGGCGGCGTCATCGGCCCTGTTTACAACTTCATCGTTCACGGCCCGTTCGCTCGCTAATCAGCACTATCAAGAATTCCGAAAGGCAAAATAATGCGTAACTTCCGTACCGCTGCTGTTGCACTCGCAACTGCTACCACCGTCGCTTTCGGCGGCGTTTCCGCTGCGTCCGCAGCAGAGCCTGACACCCAGTCCCAGACCTCCTCTTTCTCTGGTTCCTCCAAGCTCGGTGACTGGCTGAAGGCTGATGAAGAGGTTGTCGGCACCGATCTTCTTGGCAAGGAGACCAATGACGAGAACAACGACGCACCCTGGTCCCTCGTTTGGCGCGATGGCACCATCGCTGCTGGCATCGTTGCTGCTATCGGTGGCCTGATCGCTGCTTACAACCAGGCTGTCTACACCGGCATCCTGCCGCAGCACATCCTGGACCCAATCTTCCGCCGCTAATTCACGGTAGAAGGTTCTAGGACTTTCAAAGCGCTGGCGCTCCTCCCCTTTTGGGGACGGAGCGCTTTTCGCGTATCTGGGCTCAGTATTGAGTCGGGTCAGATAGAAAAAGTGGCGCCTTCCAAGATGGAGGGCGCCACTATATAGTGTTGGCTTAGGTTTCTAGCTTCGGTTAGTTCTCGTCTGGCAGCGTGAGGATTTCGGCGCCGTCGTTGGTGATGACGAGGGTGTGCTCGAACTGTGCGGTGAACTTGCCGTCAACGTTCTGCACGGTCCAGTCATTGTCCCAGATTTCGTAATCAAGGGAACCGAGGTTGATCATCGGCTCGATGGTAAGGGTCATGCCTGGCTCGAGGATGTCACGGTACGTGGTGGAATCGTAGTGCAGAACCACGAGGCCGTTGTGGAAGGTAGGGCCAACGCCGTGGCCGGTGAAGTCACGGACAACGTTGTAGCCAAAGCGGTTGGCGTAAGACTCGATAACGCGGCCAATGACATTAACCTCACGGCCTGGCTTTGCCGCCTTAATGCCGCGCATCATTGCCTCGTGGGTGCGCTCAACGAGGAGCTTGTGCTCCTCAGAAACGTTTCCGGAGAGGAAGGTAGCGTTGGTATCACCGTGGACACCATTCTTGAATGCGGTGACGTCGATGTTTACGATGTCGCCATCCTCAATCACGGTGCTATCCGGGATACCGTGGCAGATGATCTCGTTCAGCGAGATGCAGCAGGACTTCGGGAAGCCCATGTAACCCAGCGTCGAAGGGTATGCACCATGATCCAGCATGTACTCATGCGCGATGCGGTCCAGCTCATCAGTCGTAACGCCAGGAGCGACAGCCTTACCGGCCTCCTGCAGGGCGTTAGCGGCAATCTTGGATGCCTCGCGCATGGCCTCAATGGTCTCAGGGGTCTGAACGAAAGGCTCACCCATTGCTTCTTGGACGGTTTCCTTCCAGACGTACTCCGGGCGCTCAATGGAATCCGGAACGGTACGGATCGGGGTGGGCTTCTGAGGGGTCAATTTTGCGCGATTACTCATGTTTGACCATGTTAGTCCTGTTCCCCACCCCGCGGCTAACCAGGTTAAGTGCTGCGGCTAGAGCTGGGTTTTGTGCGTTCTATTCGCCTTCTTGTGGCGCGGGCGCCGAACCGTTGCCCTCGGCGCGGTAAGCGTCGAGCTTCTGCAGGAAGTTGTCGGTGATGTTGACCGAGGTATCGGAACCACCGCCCAAGACAACGAGCGTGGCGAAGGCGATGTCATCTTCGCGGTAGCCTGTGAACCAGGCGTGGGAGCCTTCGTTGATCTCAGCCTCACCGGTCTTGCCGTAAATGGTGCCGCCGGCCTTCATGCCCGATGCAGTACCGCCGGTGACCACCGCGCGCATCATGTCGCGGACATTCTCCAGCACGTGCGGGTCAGGTGCCGGGGCGTCCTCAGACGCCTTCGTCTTGTGGTTCGACAGCAGAGTCGGCATCGGCGTCTTGCCGGCCGCCACCGTTGCAGAAACCAAGGCCATGCCGAACGGGCTAGCCAAGTCCGCGCCCTGGCCATATCCTGCTTCGGTGCGCTCCAACGGAGTCTTGCCCTCTGGAATGGAGCCCGTGATAGTGGTCAGCCCCGGGATGTCGTAATCAATGCCCAGGCCGAACTCCTTGCCCGTCTTCGCCAGCTCGCCTTCCTTCAAGTTGGTCGAGACCTCAGCGAAGGTGGTGTTACAAGACTGTGCAAAAGCCTGGCGCATCGGCACGCTGCCCAGCGAAAAGCCGTTGTAGTTGGTGACGGTGCGGCCAAACAGATTCATCGTGCCCGGGCACGGGACGATGGTATCCGCCGTAGCGCCCTGCTTATCCACCGCGGCCGAGGCCGTGATGATCTTGAACACCGAGCCCGGAGGGAACTGACCCTGCAGCGCGATATCACCCTTCTTGTCTGCCTGCTCAGTCTGCGCAACGGCAAGGATCTCACCGTTGGAGGGGCGGATGGCAACGAGCATCGCCTCGGAGTCAGCGCGCATGTTCACCGCTTCCTGGGCCGCGCGCTGCACATTGTAGTCCAAGCCAACGCGAATGGAGGGAGATTCCTCGGGTTGATGCAGCTCGACGTCGCTAAGCGCGGCACCGTTTTCATTGACCACCGAAATAGACCAACCAGAATTGCCCTCGACCTCATCCGAAACAATCGAGCGCACGCGCGCCAGGATATCCGGGGCCAGGCCCGTCTCCCTCGTCACCATCGCAGGCTCCTCGTTCAAACGCACGCCTTCGATGTGCTCCAACTGCGGGCGCACCTGCTCCGCCTGGGCCTCATTGAGCATCGTCACCGAGTAGCTATTGCCCTCAGAGCCCTCCAGCTCCTTAGCTAACTCCCCCGCGTCCTTCTCAGGCACGGAATCGTCCTGGGCATGCGCCTGGTTCAACGCGCTTGAAATCTTGGCAGCCAGCGGGCGCATATCCCCCGCCTTTTCCTTGTCCACCACCACGCGGTACTGCAGGCCCGGCGATAGTAGCTCCACGCCGTCGGAGGAAACCACGCTCGCACGCTTGGCGTCAATGGCGCGCAACTCCAAGTGCTGATGCGCTCCCAAGTTCGGGTGAACCAGGCTCGGCTGCCAGCGCACCTGCCAGTCCTTGTCCTTCTTGGTCAAGGTCATCTCGGTGTCGTAGCTCAAGGTGCGGTCCTTGGGCAGATCCCACGTCACCTTGTACTTGGCCGTGGCGTGCGAGTCATCCTGGGTTACATCACCAAGCTCAATATCAAGACCTTCTGCCTGCAGGCCCGAGTAGGTGGCATCCAGCGTAGACGTGGTGGCGTCCGGATTATCCACCAGCGTTGCCAGCTCATCGTTGTTGCGGGCTTCCATGTCCGCGATGAATTTTTCCGCAACAGGCTCCGCCGAAACAGGTTTCGGCGTGCACGCCACCAGCGAGCTAGCCCCAAACGAAGCCGCACATAGCAGCGCCACCATCTTTCTCATGTTTCGGCATACTAGCAGCCGAAAGAGACAAAAAGTCCACCCCACACCGAAGTGTGAAGCGGACAATTTTTATCGTGTTTTATGCTGAGTTTTCTGTGGGCTCTAGCGGGTTACGCGGACCTCAGCCTTGGCACCCTCGACGGCCTCCAAGCCTTCCTCGTCAGCAATGCGCATTGCTTCCTCGATGAGGGTTTCCACAATCTGGGACTCAGGGACAGTCTTGATGACCTCGCCCTTGACAAAGATCTGGCCCTTGCCGTTGCCGGAAGCAACACCCAAGTCAGCATCGCGAGCCTCACCTGGGCCGTTAACAACACAACCCATAACAGCCACGCGCAGCGGGAACTCCATGCCCTCGAGACCGGCGGTAACTTCCTCGGCGAGCTTATAAACGTCCACCTGGGCACGGCCACAGGACGGGCAGGAGACGATCTCCAGCTTGCGTGGACGCAGGTTTAGCGACTGCAGAATCTGGTCACCAACCTTGATTTCCTCAACCGGATCGGCAGAAAGCGAAACGCGGATGGTATCGCCAATGCCCTCAGAAAGCAGGGCGCCGAAAGCCACGGAGGACTTGATGGTGCCCATGAACTTCGGGCCTGCCTCGGTAACGCCGAGGTGCAGCGGGTAATCGGTCTTCGCAGCCAGCTGGCGATAAGCCTCAACCATCAGGACTGGGTCAGAGTGCTTCACGGAAATTGCGATGTCGCCGAAGCCATACTCCTCAAAGAGGCCAGCCTCCCAGATAGCGGACTCGACGAGAGCCTCTGGGGTGGCCTTGCCGTACTTTTCGAGCAGGCGCTTATCCAGGGAACCGCCGTTGACGCCGATGCGGATCGGGATGCCAGCGTCACCGGCTGCCTTAGCAACTTCCTTGACGCGGCCGTCGAACTCCTTGATGTTACCCGGGTTCACGCGGATAGCCGCGCAGCCGGCATCGATGGCCTGGAAGATGTACTTCGGTTGGAAGTGGATATCCGCGATGACCGGGATCGGCGACTTCTTCGCAATCGCAGGCAGCGCCTCGGCGTCGACTGGCTTCGGGCAAGCAACGCGCACGATGTCACAACCGGTGGCGGTCAGCTGCGCAATCTGCTGCAGCGTGGCGTTAACGTCGTGGGTCTTGGTGGTGGTCATGGACTGCACCGAAATCGGGTGCTCGGAGCCAACGCCAACAGGGCCTACGAAAAGCTGACGCGTTTTGCGTCGCGGAGCCAAGGTAGGAGGTGGGCCGTCTGGGATACCAAGACCGATTGGGGTCGACATGAATGCTCCTTAACCAAGCATGGAATTTAAATGGGGATTTAACGTCACCACTTTAGCACCGCTAAGTGGTGCGCCTCTTGCCCGCCCTGCGCCCGAGGCGAGCAATAGCGCTAAGCCGAAGAGGCTTAGCCGAAGAGGCGGATCGGGTTGACCACATCGGCGACGATGATGAGCGCACCAACCACCATCAGCACGGCCGCGATGGCATAAGTAATAGGCATCAAGGCTGTGTAGTCGGCCGGACCCTTCGGCTCCTTGCCAAGCAAGCGGCGGATGGCGTCGCGAATCTTTTCATAAATGATGACCGCAATGTGACCGCCATCAAAAGGCGGCAGCGGAATGAGGTTGAACAAAGCCAGGAAGAAGTTCAGCGTCGCCAGCATCATGAAGAAGGTCGACCACAGGCTACGCTCCACCAGCTCGCCGCCTACCCGGGAAGCGCCAACCACGGACATCGGACCGTTGACATCGCGCTCGTGACCAAAGATGGAGGCCACTACCCCAGGTACCTTGGCCGGGAACTGAATGATGCCGTCGACAGTCGCGTCTAAGACATAGCCCGCATAACGCGCCGTGGCCGGGAAGGCGCCGATAAAGTCATGCTTTTCCGTGGTATCTACCGTCTGGTTGACCAGGCCGATGGAGCCGGCGTCGACAAGCGCACCCTCCTGATTCAAACGCTTGACCGAATCCAGAGTGATCTCCAGCGTCTTGTGCTGGCCATCGCGCTCGACCTCGAGTTGCACCTTCTCCCCCGGGCGCGGGAAGACCTCCTCACGCAGCTGCGCAAAGCTTTCCAAAGGCTTGCCGTCCAAGGCCACGACGATGTCGCCGACCTTCACTCCAGCCTTGCCCGCAGGCCCCTCGCCCTGGCAGTCCGCAAACTCGCCCTGCTGGTTCTGCTCTGCCGAGCAAACCACCTCGCCCACTCGTGGGCGCACGTCTGCATCCGGGTTCGGAATGCCCGCCGTCATGGCGATGAGCAGCAAGATGACAAAACCCAAAAAGAGGTTGACCATGATGCCGCCAGCCATCACGATGACGCGCTGCCATGCCGGCTTTTTGTACATCGCATGCGGCTCTTCCTCCTCCGTGAGGAAGTCATCTTGTTCCGTCATGCCCGCGATGTCGCAGAAACCGCCCACCGGGAAGGCCGCTAGGCCGTACTCGGTGTGCCCGCGAGTAAAGCTCGCGATCTTGGGGCCAAAGCCGATGTAGAAACGGCGCACACGCATGCCAAAAGCACGAGCGCTGAACATGTGTCCAGCCTCGTGCAAAGCAACGGTGATACCGATTCCCAGGGCGAATAAAACGATGCCCAGGATATTTGCCATAGTGGTGAAAGCTTTCTAGTTAGCCAAAGTGTCCACCAACGCGTTTGCGCGCCGGCGGGCCTCGCCCTCAACGGCGATTACATCATCGACGGATGAGGGTACACCAGCGAACTGGGAGGCCTCCCCCACGACCTTGTCAACCACGTCGACGATCTCTGGGAAGTGGATGCGGCCTGCCAAGAAAGCCGCCGCAGCCTCCTCGTTCGCGGCGTTGTAGACCGCCGGATGCGTGCCACCCGCCTCCGCCGCGGCACGGGCAAGGGAAACGGCGGGGAACGCGGCGTCGTCAAGCGGCTCAAAGTGCCAATCGTGCGCCTTGGAAAAATCGAGTGCCGGCTGCGCACCGGGCACGCGATGCGGCCAATCCAGCGCCAGGGAAATCGGCAGCTTCATCGAAGGCGGCGATGCCTGAGCAATGGTGCAGCCATCCTTGAAAGTAGCCATGGAATGAATGATGGACTGCGGGTGCACCGTAACGTCGATGCGCTCGGGGGCAATGTCGAAGAGCAAGGTTGCCTCGATAAGCTCCAAGCCCTTATTAATTAAGGTCGCGGAATTAAGCGTATTCATCTGCCCCATGGACCACGTGGGGTGCTGCGCCGCTTGCTGCGGGGTCACGTCCCACATCTCCTCACGCGTGCGGCCACGGAAAGGGCCACCCGAAGCCGTCAACACGAGCTTGTCCAGCTCCCCTTCCGCGCCGGATCGCAGGCACTGCGCCATGGCGGAATGCTCGGAATCGACCGGGATGATCTGGCCCGGCTTTGCCATGCGGGTGACAATATGGCCGCCGGCCACCAGAGATTCTTTATTGGCCAGAGCAAGAAACGCCCCCTGCTCCAGCGTGGCGATGGTAGAGCGCAGGCCCATCGAGCCCACCAAGGCGTTGAGCACCTTGTCTGCTTCGACTTCGCGCACCAACTGCTCAGCGGCATCCGCGCCCGTGCGCACCGGGCCTCCCAAGGCTGCGGAGACTTCGCGTGCAGCCTGCTCACTAGCCACCGCCACGTGGTCAAACGAAAGATTGAGAGCACGGGCCTGCTCTATCACTAATTGCGGGTTGGAACCGCCCGCGGCGATGCCGACTACTTGGAATTTATCCGGGTTATCGGCGATAACTTCCAGTGCCTGGGTGCCGATGGAGCCCGTGGACCCGAGAATAAGAATGCGCTGTGTACTCACCTCTCCAACCCTAGCGAGCCGCGGCCAAAATAGGGTGAGCGAAATTGCCGGGGGTGTTTCTTCGCTAACGCGGCGAGGATGATTTAAACTACTACACAGAATAAATGGCATTTCATGTGCGCGCGCAGAGTGCGCCATGTACACGCAAAGGAGAGCAAGTGTCTTCCCACAAGCCGGCACCGCAGGTTTTCGACGGCGTTTCCACTGAGGACGTCCCGTCCGCAGGTTTTGGTTGGTCCCGCATCAGCCGCTCTGGCGTTCAGATCGCTGGCTGGATTTCTGTACTCTTCCTGCTGGCCTACAACTTCGGTAACCACAAGGGCCACGTTGAGACCGTCTGGCTCATCGCTCTTGCCGTCGTTCTTGCTCTGGGCCTTATCATCTTCGCCCTGCGCCCGAACCTCTCCCAGGTGCGCACCGTCACCGCTCGCAACCAGCCGGTTGGCCACGTTGAGCCGGACTGGGTATATGACCAGAAGACGGTTTCCGGCTCCTACGCTGAGCTTAACGACGCAGAGCTGCGCGCCCTGAACATCGACCCAGCTCGCGTTTCCCACCTGCGCGTCGAGCGCGGCACCGCTCGTGCAGCCCGCAAGGCAATGCACTAAGCGCATACGCGAAATACTCCCCGCCACCCACGTTGCTGTTGGGTGACGGGGAGATTTTTATGCGCTTTATAGCTGAAGCGCCGCCCAAGGCGAGCTTGGGCGGCGTGAATGGGTTGGGCGGCGTGAATGGGTTGGGCGGCGTGAATGGCTCGGGTGGATTGGCCGAGCTTTAGGCGGACTCGCGCTCGTCGGCAGCGAGCTGGCCGCAGGCGGCGGCGATTTCATCGCCCTTAGTATCGCGGACGGTGCACGGCACGCCCTGTGCGATGACACGGCGGACGAACTCGTCCTGGCGGTCCCTCGGTGCGGCGTCCCACTCAGAGCCCGGGGTTGGGTTCAGCGGGATGACGTTGACGTGCACCTTGGAGCCGAGCGCGCGGTGCAGCTTCTGCCCCAGCATGTCGGCGCGGAAGACCTGATCATTCTTGTCACGGATGAGCGCATACTCGATGGAGACGCGACGGCCGGACTTGTCAGCGTAGTAACGAGCGGCGTCGAGGACCTCCTCGACCGGCCAGCGGTTGTTGACCGGAACCAGGGAATCACGCAGCTCATCGTCTGGAGTGTGCAGGGAGACTGCCAGGGTGCAGGAGAGGTCTTCGTCGGCAAGCTTGCGGATAGCTGGAGCAAGTCCCACGGTGGAAACCGTCACGTTGCGCTGGGAAAGGCCAAAGCCCGTCAAGTCCTGGCCGGTTATCTGGCGCACGGCGTGGACCACGCGCTTGTAGTTGGCCAGCGGCTCGCCCATACCCATGAACACCACGTTGGACAGGCGGCCGCCTTCTTCCTCCATAAGCTTGGCGGCGTGGCGGAACTGCTCCACGATCTCTGCGGTGGACAGGTTGCGGTCGAGGCCGCCCTGACCGGTAGCGCAGAACGGGCACGCCATGCCGCAGCCGGCCTGGGAAGAAATACACAAGGTGGCGCGGCCCGGGTAGCGCATGAGCACAGACTCGAGCATGGTGCCATCGTGCAGGCGCCACAGGGACTTGGTGGTCTCCCCGTCATCCGTGGAGGTCTGGCGGATGGGAGTCATCAGCGTTGGGAAGAGACGCTCCTGGACTTCCTCACGCTTGCCGGCCGGGATGTCCGTCATCTCGGAGACATCCGCGGTGCGGTGTACGTAGTAGTGCTTTGCCAGCTGGTTCGCGCGGAACTTAGGCAGGCCAATTTCCGCGAGGACGTCAATGCGCTCGTCGTGGGACAGATCCGCGAAGTGCTTCGGCGGCAAACCGCGCCGAGGGGCGGAGAAATTAAGTTTCAATGCTTCAGCCATGGTTCCGCCCATTTTTCCACGTTTTCGGCACTTTTACCCAATTGAAACCGAGGCGAAGTGGCACAATCGACAGCTCGCAGGATTAAATAGACATATGACACAAAACGAATTCCCCGCAGACGAGACCGCCTACGCGCCAGAGACCACCGCTGATAACACCACTGGCACGCACACCGAAGTTGAGTCCACTTACTCCCAGCAAGAGGACACGAAGGTCAAAGGATCTTTCGCAGGTTCCACCTGGGCCGCACTGATCGTGGGATTCCTGCTGCTCATCGTCCTCATCGTCTTTATCCTGCAGAACCAGCAGAAGGTGCCGATGAACTTCCTGAACTGGTCGGGCGAATTCCCGGCTGGCATCGCCTACCTCATCTTCGCCATCGCCGGCGCACTGATCATGGCACTGGTTGGCATGTGGCGCATGTTCGAGCTGCGCCGCCAGGTGCGCAAGCAGGCCAAGGCACGCAACCGCTAAATACCCAGCGAGCCAAACACTGATACATTAAAAATCTCCTCCCGCATCTTCTTAAGTCACGCTCGACGCGTGGCCGGAAGAGAGGGAGGAGTCTTTTAGGTTTTGCCTTCGGCTAAAAATTTAGAAACCGTGGAAATTAGCCAAGAAGTTCACGGCCACCCAGGTCACCATGGCGGAAGGAAGCATGCCGTCGAGGCGATCCATTAAGCCGCCGTGGCCGGGAAGAATCTGGGACATGTCCTTGATACCCAGCTCGCGCTTAAATTGGGATTCCACGAGGTCGCCCAAGGTGGCGCAGAACACCAGCCCCAAGCCCATCAGGCCGCCTACCCATGCATCGTGGTGCAGCAGCAGCTTCACGCTAAGGGCGCCGGTGACAACGCCAAAGATGACCGAGCCGATAAAACCTTCCCACGACTTCTTGGGGCTTACTGCAGGAGCCATGGGATGCGAGCCGAACATTACGCCGGCTACGTATCCGCCGGTGTCAGAGGCCACGACGCAGAGCATGAACGCCACAATCGACGCCGCGCCAGAGGCGAACGGGGTCTCCACGCGGGACAGCATCGCCGCAAACGTGGCAAACAAAGGAATCCAGGTCAGGACGAAAAGTCCCACGGCCATATCGCGCAGATAGTTAATCGGCGGGCGATGCCGGCCGTTGTGGAAGAGACGGCCAAACATGAGTGCCAAGACGGCGACGACGTAGACCGCTACAAGCCCGGGGGCTCCTAGCGGCCAGGAGACCCAAAGCATCGCTTGGCCCAAGACGATGAGCAGGGTGCGAGGCATAAAAAAGGAATGCTCGCGCAGGCGCGTGAGTACTTCCCACATTGCGATAGCGACGGCTACTGCCACGACCATGTACCAAGCAAAGGCACCGGCCCAGACGGCAAAGACAACGAGTGCGCCAAGGCCCACGCCTACCCCGACCGCCGCAGGCAGGTCACGGCCCGCGCCGTTCTTCGGCTTGGGCAGACGACGATTCGACTCGCTAGTCACGCGCGCTCCTTCCACAGGAAGATGGGATACTCACAAAAAAGCGCCGCCGAGCTGAAAGTGCCCGGCGGCCAGGTTCGAGGTGCTTAGACCTCCATCAACTCGTTTTCCTTGTTGGCAACGAGCTTATCCACCTGGTCGATATAACCCGCGGTGGTCTTTTCCATTTCCTTTTCGGCTGCAACGACTTCGTCCTCGCCGGCGTCGCCGTCCTTCTGCAGCTTCTTCAGCTGGTCCATGGCCTTGCGGCGGATGTTGCGGATAGCAATCTTTCCGTCTTCGCCCTTGCCTTTTGCCTGCTTGACGAGGTCGCGGCGGCGCTCCTCGGTCAGCTGCGGGATGGTTACGCGCAGAACGTGGCCGTCGTTGGTTGGGTTAACGCCCAAGTCGGAGTTGCGGATAGCGTTTTCGATCTCTTGGATCATGGACTGTTCATAAGGCTTGATGAGCATCATGCGTGGTTCCGGAACGGAGATGGTAGCCATCTGGGTGATCGGGGTCGGCGCACCGTAGTACTCAGCAACCAAGCCGTTGAACATAGCCGGGTTTGCGCGGCCGGTACGGATGGTGACCAGCTGCTCGCGGGTGTGCTCCACCGAAGCGGTCATGTGCTCTTCTGCTTCGAGCTGGATCTCGTCGATCATTGGGTTAAAACTCCCCTTTTCGAATTTAAAGTAACTGGGATTGAATCTAGCAGGATCGCACGCCTTCTGGGGCGAAGGACGTGGCCTAAAGTACTTTCTTAATCTTCCTTGGACTGAACCAGGGTGCCGATCTGCTCGCCGTTGACGGCGCGCTTGATGTTGCCCTCAGTCAGCAGGTTGAACACCAGGATTGGCATGTCATTATCCATGCAGAGGCTGAACGCGGTGGCGTCTGCAACCTTTAGCCCCTTCTCGATGACCTCACGCGGGGTGATTTCGGAGTAGAGTTCCGCATCAGGGTTGGTGCGTGGGTCGTCGGAATAGACGCCGTCGACAGCCTTGGCGAGGAAGAGCACCTCTGCCCCAATTTCCAGCGCGCGCTGTGCGGCGGTGGTGTCAGTGGAAAAGTACGGCATGCCCATGCCAGCGCCGAAAATAACCACGCGGCCCTTTTCCAGGTGGCGGTCTGCGCGCAGCGGCAGGTAAGGCTCTGCGATCTGAGCCATGTTGATGGAGGTCTGCACGCGGCAATCGACGCCCTGCTGCTTCAGGAAGTCCTGCAGTGCCAGGGAGTTCATGACGGTGCCCAGCATGCCCATGTAGTCAGAACGGGCGCGATCCATGCCGCGCTGGGAAAGCTCGGCGCCGCGGAAGAAGTTACCGCCGCCAATGACTACGGCGACCTCGGTGCCCTGCTTTGCAATCTCGGCGATCTGCTGGGCGACGTTTTCTACAACGTCTGGGTCGATGCCGACCTTGCCACCTCCGAACATTTCACCGCCCAGCTTAAGCATTACGCGCTTGTATCCGGTTCGCTTGGTGTCAGGGTTAGCCACGGCCTTCATCGTCTCCTTAATGCGGGCGTTTTTAAGTCCGTTCCATCTTACCCACACAAGCTCTATTGCTCATATTCAATGGGGTGGATGCCACCCGCACAGAAAACGCGAAATGGTCCTGCCGCAATTGCGACAGGACCACTAGAAAGTCTGCAGCTAAAAAGCAAGCAGCTTTAAATCGAAGCCTTAGGCGCCGACCTCATAACGCACGAAGCCTTTGATGGTGGTGCCAGCTTCCTCAGCAACCTGCTTGACGGTCTTCTTGGAGTCGGACAGTGCAGCCTGCTCAAGCAGAACGACGGACTTGTAGAAGCCGTTCAGGCGACCTTCCACGATCTTCGGCAGAGCAGCTTCCGGCTTGCCCTCCTCGCGGGTGGTAGCCTCAGCGATCTCGCGCTCCTTCTCAACGACCTCAGCCGGAACGTCCTCGCGGGTCAGGTACTCAGCGTTCATAGCTGCGATCTGCAGAGCAACAGCGTGTGCGCCCTCAGCGTTGCCCTCGTAGGAAACGAGAACGCCAACTGCCGGCGGCAGGTCAGCGGAACGCTGGTGCAGGTAGACAGCAACGTTGTCGCCCTCGAGGGTGACTGCACGGCGTGCCTGCAGCTTCTCGCCGGTCTTTGCGGACTCTTCGTCGACGATCTCAGAAACCTTCTTGCCGTCGATCTCGAGGTTGTTCAGCTCCTCGCCGGAGTTGACCTTAGCCTCGCCAGCAGCCTCAGCGATCTTGGTAGCGAAAGCCTTGAATGCCTCGTTCTTTGCAACGAAGTCAGTCTCGCAGTTGATTTCGACCATGGTGTTGCCGGAAACAGCAACGAGGCCCTCGGTAGCCTCGCGCTCAGCGCGCTTGGAAACGTTCTTTGCGCCCTTGATGCGCAGGAACTCTACGGCCTTGTCGTAGTCACCGTTGGACTCGTCGAGTGCCTTCTTGCAATCAAGCATGCCGGAGCCGGTAGCCTCGCGCAGTGCCTTTACGTCTGCAGCAGTGTAGTTCGCCATAGTTCGGGCGATCCTCCTTGGTTTCAAACAGTATTCGATGTGACAGCGTACTCGACGCTAACGTTTTACGCCGCCCTTGGGGGTGAGTTTTTACAGAAGAATAAACCCCCGCGGCCGTAATCCAACGGTAGCGGGGGCTTAGCCTAAAGTCTTTTACTCTGCGGACTCAGCAGATGCTGGGTCGGAAGCAGCAGCAGCCTCTGCTGCGTCGCGAGCTTCCTTCTCAGCGGAGTCGCCGGCAGCTTCCTTAGCTGCAGCCAGCTGGCGCTCCTCGCGGGCCTTCTTGCCCTCTTCAACTGCGGTGGCGATGATGCCGGACAGCAGTTTGGTAGCGCGGATTGCGTCGTCGTTGCCCGGGATCGGGAAGTCAACGTCATCCGGATCGCAGTTGGTGTCCAGGATGGCAACAACTGGGATGTTCAGCTTCTGAGCTTCCTTAACCGCGATGTGCTCCTTGTTGGTGTCAACAATCCACAGTGCGGAAGGCGCCTTGGTCATCTCGGAGATGCCACCGAGAACGCGCTCCAGCTTGACGCGCTCGCGCGTCAGCATGAGAACTTCCTTCTTGGTGCGGCCCTTGTAGCCGTCCTCAGCTGCGTCCATTGCCTGAAGCTCCTTCATGCGCTTCAGACGCTTGGAAACGGTCTGGAAGTTGGTGAGCATGCCGCCCAGCCAACGGTGGTTGACGTAAGGCATGCCAACGCGAGTTGCTTCCTCAGCAACTGCTTCCTGAGCCTGCTTCTTGGTGCCGACGAAGAGGATGGTGCCGCCGTGGGCAACGGTCTCCTTGACGAACTCGAAAGCCTCATCGATGTAGGTCAGGGTCTGCTGAAGATCGATGATGTAGATGCCGTTACGGTCGGTGAAGATGAAACGCTTCATCTTTGGGTTCCAACGACGGGTCTGGTGGCCGAAGTGCACACCAGCGTCGAGGAGCTCGCGCATGGTTACAACTGCCATGATTCGCTCGCTTTCTGTTGTTATTTCGGTTTTGCAAGAAAATGTGCGGTGTTTTATTCCGCACCCTAGCAACGAAGGCTCTGGTCAACACCCCACTTCATGTGGGGACCGCGTCAACACAGGGCTGTTTCTTCCTTAACCCAGGAAGCAACGACTTCGCCGCGCGTAGTCAGCGCATCGAAATGTTTTTAAACATGCCAGACACACTGCTGGGGCAAATTCTAGCCGCATCCTGCGCACTAGTCCAAAACGAGTGGCGCTTTTCCACAATTTTTCGCTGACGCGGCCCCAAACGGCACCACATCGCTCACATGCACCCCACTAACCCCAGTTTGTTCACAGCGCATTAATCAACTCTTTCGCCACCACTGCCCCATTGCAAAGACTAGGTCTATGAAACTCAACGCAAAGAACTTTTCTTGGATACGCACGAAGCCAAATGTCTGCTGGCTGGCTCTGTGCCTCGGCGCCTTTCAACTGGTCATTCTTCCCTGTGCTCCCGGCGCGCCCAACACGCCGACCGCGTGGGCATATGTCGATCCCACCACGGGCGCTGCCATGGCAACGCGGGTTTTGGAAGGTTTTGATCCACCGGCTCAGAAGTGGAGCGCTGGTCACCGGGGTGTGGACCTGGCGCTTTCGATTGGCTCTGACGTTCGCGCTGCTGGCGACGGCGAGGTCTATTTTGTTGGCAAGGTGGCGGGCAAACCCGTAGTTTCCATCGCACATGCCGATGGCGTGCGCACGACCTATCAGCCTGTATTCGGGCATGTGGCCAAGGGCGATAAGGTCCGCGAGGGCCAAATCATTGGCAGGTTAGCGCCACCGGTGGACGGCAAGCCTGGCCTGCACTGGGGCGCGCTTATCGACGGCCCGGAAAAGACGTATATCGATCCGCTTTCGCTTCTCGACGCCCCGGTGATCCGGCTTAAGCCCGTGGATGGGCCTTAGAGTAAACATCCTTGAGCCGCTGTGCGGAAACGTGGGTATAAACCTGCGTGGTCTGCAAGGACGAGTGCCCCAAAAGCTCCTGCACCACGCGCAGGTCTGCGCCGCCTTCTAGAAGGTGGGTGGCCGCAGTGTGCCGCAAGCTGTGCGGGCTTAGCCCATTGGCGCCGGTTACCTGTGCGGCTTTCTCCACCACGCGGCGTACCTGGCGTTGGTCAATACGCCCACCGCGTGTGCCCACGAAGACGGCTTCCGTCTCCCCCGCCAATTGCGCGCGGCCCTTATCCAGCCAAGTGCGCAAGGCATCAGCGGCTGCCTCTCCAAAAGGCACCACGCGCTGTTTGTTTCCTTTACCGGTAACCCGCGCGGTCTGCCGGCGCAGATCGAGGTCACCGATATCGAGGCCGGCAAGCTCTGCCACACGCATGCCGGTGGCGTAGAGCAGCTCCAGCATCGCACTATCACGCAGGAAATGAACCTCGTCGGCCGAGACGGCATTGCCCACGAGCTCCCCTGCTTCGTTCTCCCCCAGAACCTTAGGCAGGTGTTTGCCCACCTTCGGAGTCACCAAGCGCGCTGCAACGTCCGAGCCAAGATGGCCTTCGCGCACCGCCCACGTCGAAAACGCTCGAACCGCCGCGGTGCGGCGTGCCAAGGTGGCTCGGGACTTGCCGGCGGTGACAGCCTCACCGAGCCAGGCGCGCAATGCGTTCAGGTCGAAACTCGCAAAATCTGGAACGCTACGAGCTAAGTCCCGAAGGTCGGAGCGGTATCCCTTCACCGTGGCCTGCGAGCGCCCACGGATGAGCAGCTGGTGCTCGGCGAAATCCTCGATTGCCTCCACCAGCTGCCCAGATAGCTCCTCCGCGCTCCGTGTCATGTCCCAGGAGTCTACTCCAGTTGCAGAAGGCTCAGCATTCCCCTGTCTAGCGCAGCGCCTTTGTCGCCTTTGTCATTTGTGTTCTCGTATCTCATTCACTGCGCCGCCAGTGCTTGCCCTCGCGCATGACCAGCCCCTGTTTCTGCAAAGCCACCAAGAGGTGGACACACAAGGCCACGCGCATGCCTGCTTGTTGCGCGATGTCTTCTGCGGTTGCACCTTCCTCGCTATTTTGTGGCGCGGCATCAAAGACCTTGAGCTCGTTGCGAGATAGCTGCTGCACCTTGCTCGGAGCAAAGTCGAGCTCGTATTGCCCTGCCGCATCCACACTTCCGACGTTGCCCACCAACCCGCGAATCTCATCCACCGATGTCACCAGCTGCGCCCGCTGGTCCTGGATGCGTTGATGGCATCCCAGCGAGCCTGCTGTGGTGACTGGCCCTGGCACCGCCATGGTTACCCGGCCGAGCGCCTCCGCCCAGTTCAAAGTGTTGAGAGCCCCTGAACGAAACGCGGCTTCTACCACCACAGTGCCGGCCGAAAGCGCCGCGACCAAGCGGTTGCGGGTGAGGAAACGATGACGCTGCGGGGTAGTCCCGGGCGCGAACTCAGAGATGACGCATCCGCTTTCCGCGATCCGCGCGAACAAGGACGCATTGCGCGCAGGATAGTTAACATCGATGCCGCATGGCGCAACCGCGACTGTTTGGCCACCTGCTTCCAAAGTTGCTTCATGGATAGTCGTATCCACGCCCAGCGCCCCGCCCGAAACCGTGGTCCATTGGTGGCTGGCCAAGCCCCCAGCCAGCAACTTGGAGACCTCCCAGCCGTAGCGACTAATCGCGCGTGTTCCCACGAGAGCTACCGACTGAGCCACGCATTCGCGCACGGACTTGCCTTTCACCCACAGCGCATGCGGTGGAACGGCCTGGCTATCAAAGGTCGCCGGGGCATCGGCGCCGCCTGCCTGATAGAAGCCGAAGGCCTGGGCGAATTCTTCCCGAGGCCATTCAGCATCCTCAGGAGTAATCAGCCGCGCGCCCACGCGCTGCGCCGCTGCCAAGTCTTCGTCCTGCCGCAGCCAGTCCCTCCTACTTGTCGTCTCATCGCGCAACGCACCAATCCAGTCCGCCGCGTGATAGACACCATGCGCCACCTCATCCACGGGGTACTGGGACAACAAACCGTGCAGGGTACGAGATGGACCTTCCACCACTCGGTTGAGATAGATCCAAGCATGCAGCGAAGTAGACAAATTTAAGCTACTCATGCCGCCAGCCTTTCCAGCACGCCCGCCCCACGCAGGTCTAGCGCCTTGCCCACATGGTCGATGTCAGGCTGGGCGCTGCCATCAAGGTCTGCCAGCGTCCACGCTAGGCGTAGTACACGGTCAACGCCGCGCTGGCTTAGCTCGCCATCTGCAAGATAGGCCGCAAGCATCGCCATTGCAGTCTCCGTCGCAGGACGATTCCGCCGCAAATACGAAGCTGGCACCGCACCGTTATTGTGAACGGCAAGTCCATCACCGCGCCAGCGCTGCTTCGCTCGATCCCGTGCTTGCGCGACCCTTTCCGCGATTGCCGCCGAAGGCTCCTCATCCACCGCATGCAAGCTCGCCGCCCGGCCCGATATATCCACCACCATATCCAAGCGGTCACGCAACGGCCCCGACAAATTTGTGAGATAGTTCCGTCGCTCAGACGCCCTACACCGGCACTTGCTTGGCTCCTCAGCGGCACAACGGCATGGATTGGCGGCCAGCACCAGCTGAAAACGCGCCGGGAAGGTAACTTCGCGCCGCGCACGCGAGATGGTCACGTGCCCGTCCTCCAAGGGAGCGCGCAGCCCGTCCAATACGCGCGCGGATACTTCGCTGGCCTCGTCGAGGAACAAGACCCCATGATGCGCCAAGCTCACCGCGCCTGGCCGCGGATTCCCCGCACCGCCGCCGAGCAGCGCTGCCCGCGTAACCGAGGAATGCGGCGCAATAAACGGCGCACGGGAGACCACCGCGCCGGGAGTGCCCGCCAAGGAGTGAATGGCTGTGGCCTCGACGGATTGGTCGGTGCTCAGCTTGGGCAGGATGGAAGGCAAACGTGCCGCAATCATCGACTTTCCTGATCCCGGCGGGCCCACCATCAACAGGTGATGCCCGCCAGCGGCCGCAACCTCTGCGGCCCACTTCGCTTCCCTCTGGCCCGCGATGTCGCGAAAGTCTGGAACCTCCTCGCATGCGGGAACTGGTACTTCCATCCCCTGCGCCGAAGGCAAGTCCCGGCTGCCGCATGCCCATGCGAAGGCATCGACAAGCGTGTGCGCGACCAGCACGTTCATATCCGGCACCAGCGTCGCCTCAGCCGCATTGCCCGGCGGGATCACCAAGGTGTCGAAGCCCTGGGACCGCGCCGTTAGAAGTGCTGGAATGATGCCAGATACTGGGCGCACGCTGCCATCTAAGCCCAACTCACCAAGCACCAACGCATTGTCGAGGAGTTCATTGTGCGGCATCTGTGCAGACAAGATCGCCAACGCCATGGGAAGGTCAAAGTGTGCACCTGACTTCGGCAAAGCCGCCGGCGCCATTGAGACCACCACGCGCGTCTTCGCCCACGGCAGCCGCGAGTTAACCACCGCAGTACGGATGCGGTCTCGCGATTCCGAGATCGCCGTATCCGCCATGCCCACCACCTGCACTCCCGGCAGCCCCGTTCCCACGTTGGCTTCCACCGTGACCACGTGCGCGGTAACGCCTTCGAGGGCCGTCGTATGGCATCTACCGAGCGCCATGCTCAACCCCTTCGTAGTGCGTGAGCTCAAATCCCTGGCCGCGTGCCACCAGCGCCACGACGTCGAAGCGCACCACGGACAAGGGTTTATCCTGCAGCCACTGCGCCGCAGCCTTCCGCATGCGCACCAGCTTTCGCGGGGTAACGGCTTCGGCTACCCCAAAAGCATCAGAGGCCCTCGTCTTAACTTCTACGAAAACAATCGTGGCCCCCTCCTGCACGATAAGGTCAATCTCGCCCACCGCATAATGCACGTTGGCGGCCAGCACCTGTCCGCCGCGCTCACGATAAAACTGCGCGGCAAATGCCTCCCCGCGTTTTCCTAAAACCTGGTTCTTATTGGACCTTAAAAGCACGCTTTACTCCCCCAAATTCCGAGCTTTCGCCGCGCCCTGGGCTGCGACACCCGCTGAAACGCCGCAAAAGCCGCATCAACTTTTCTTTGTAAGACCCAGTCCAGCGCAGAAGCAGAGAATATAGCTAGCCCCAAAACGCAAAAAGCGCGCCAACTGTGGATAACTCACCGCGACTCAGGCAAGTTACCGCGACAGGGCGCGCAAAGATGGTGTCGTTTGCTAAGCCAGCACAGCCTTATTCAGGGGCTGACATTTTAAGGAAATAACTATTCCGGCAGGAGGAAGTCTGGCTTATCCAGCTCCTCGATGTTGACGTCCTTGTAGGTAATAACGCGGACGTAGCGCACGAAGCGAGCAGAGCGGTACATGTCCCATACCCAGGCATCAGACATGCGTACCTCGTAGTAGACATCCGGGCCTGAGGTGTGCGGGATGAGCTCCACGGCGTTCGCCAGGTAGAAGCGGCGCTCGGTTTCCACTACGTAGGAGAACTGGCTTACAACATCTCGATATTCGCGGTAGAGGGAGAGTTCTACTTCCGCCTCGTAGTTGTCGAGTTCCTCGGCGCTCACTTGCTAATCCTCCAAAGTTGTGGGGTCAATGGGCCTTAGCTTAACCCGGAAATCACCTGAACAGTTTCAGGCGCGCGCGAGAAATTTCGCGTGGGCTTGTGCCACGTTGCGATAGCTCATCCGGTGTTCCGGGCAGGCACCCAATTGGGCGATCGCTTCCTGATGAATAGCCGTTCCATAGCCCTTGTGCGAGCCCAGACCATAGCCCGGATACTGCCTATCGAGCTCATCCATCACGTGGTCGCGCGAGACCTTCGCCAGCACGCTGGCAGCCGCAATGCAGCGCGCCGCGGCATCGCCGCCCACCATGGGCAGCTGGGGTGCGGGCATGCCGGGGATCTTCAGGGCGTCGGTAAGCACGTAGTGCGGGCGCACCTCCAGGCGCGCTACCGCCCTACGCATCCCAGAGACGTTAGCGTGCTGGATGCCGCGAGAATCAATGTCATCCGCCCCAATATGCACCACAGACCAGGCCAGAGCCTTGTCTTTGATGATGGGATAGAGCTTCTCCCGCGTCTTGGGCGTGAGCTTTTTAGAGTCGGTGAGCTTATCCAACTCCGGAACGATCTTCTCCGGCAGGATGCATGCGGCGATAGTAATCGGCCCGCAGCACGCCCCGCGGCCGGCCTCATCGACGCCGGCTACCGGGCCCAGACCAGCCTTACTCAAGGCCACTTCGTAGGTGCGCTGTTGTTTAAGCCGCCGCATGTTGGATTTTGGGATCGTCGATAAGCTGTGCGCGTGGAATCGGCAGAACCACTGCCTCTACCTTGCCGCGAACATTGTCCACCGGAATCGTGCCCTGCAGGTTGTCGCCCAAGTGCGCGCGGGAGTCGAGCGAGTTCGTGCGATTATCACCCATCACCCAAATATTTCCCTCCGGGACCGTGACGGGGCCAAAATAGCTGCCGCCGCAGGCCTCCGAGCCAGCTGCGGTATCCACCGGCATCTCTGGCGGGGTTTTGGCATAAGACTGGTCGATGGGCTGGCCATCCACCATCACTGCCGGGTCACCTGCCTCGCAGGAAACGGTCTGGCCTTCGGTAGCGATAACACGCTTGACCAAAATGTTTTCACCATTAGGCAGCAAGCCGATGGCCGCGCCGGCATTTTCGACGCCGCGAACGAGCACGTTATCGGAGCGCTTTACTGCGAAGGAAGAATTCCAGGAATCGGCGCCCGCGAAGACCACGACATCACCGGGCTGCGGATCAGAGAAGTAATAGCTGAGTTTTTGGACCAAGATACGGTCATTCTTACAGCCCGCACAGCCATGCAACGTCGGCTCCATCGAAGCCGACGGAATCAGATACATCCGCCCGATGAACGTCTGCACGAAAGCCAAGACCAGAAACACCACGATGACCGTAGGCAGAAGATCGCGCACGCGCACGCGCTCTTCTTCCGGGGCGTGGTCAACGGCGCGGTTTTCTAGGTTGGGACGCCGCTTTCTAGGCCTGGATGTCTGGGTCATCTACCCCACCGATGTGGTTGAACGGGAAGAACACGAACATGACCTTGCCGCGGACGTTTTCTACCGGAATGGTGCCCTGGTACTGATCCTGCATGTGATAGCGGGAGTCCGCGGAAGCCGTGCGGTTATCGCCCATTACCCAGATGTTTCCTTCCGGAACGGTAACTGGGCCAAAGTAGGCACCGCCGCAGGCATAGGAACCGGTCTTCTCGTCAACCTTGTAGGTTGGCGGATCCATGACGTAGTCCTGGTTAATCGGCTTGCCATCCACCATCACAGCTGGATCGCCCTCCTGACAGGACACGGTCTGGCCGCCCGTAGCTACGACGCGCTTGACCAAGGTGTTCTCATCCGGCGGGGTCAGCGAGACGTAGCTCAGTACATCCTGAATCTTGTGAATGACCTCGTTGGAAGAACGCGGCGACTGGTAATTGCGGTTCCAGTCATCGGTGCCCTTGAACACCACGACGTCGCCAGGCTCTGGGCCCTTATCTCCGTAGTAGGAAATCTTCTCGGTGAAGATGCGGTCATTGGTGCAGCCATCGCAGCCGTGGAGGGTTGGCTCCATCGAACCAGAAGGAATGACATATTGGCGGCCGATGAAGGTTTGTACGAGGCCTACCACGCACAATACGCAGAGGATGATGAGAAGGGTCTCCAGGAGCCACGGCAGCTCCTTTTTCTCCTTCTTTTCTTTCTTCTCTGATACTTCTTCTACCGGCTTGGCCTCGCTAGTCGCGACGTCTGCGCCATGGTCTTCGAATTCCTTCTCGTTATTCACGGGCTAAATCCTAGCAACAATGGGCCCGAAAACCGGTACCCTGACGAAAGCATTCAGCGAACTCTAAGTTCGCCGAATCCCCCACCAGTCCCCCGCGAGCTCCGCAAACTTCCATCAAAAAGTATTGAATTACTTTTTCGCCTGTAGTAGCGTGCTGTTTATGTCTTTGGGAATAATTGAACTTCTTTTCATACTCGTACCGCTACTGATCATCGTTGCGATCGTCGCGGGCGTCGTCTGGTGGGCGAAAAAGGTAAGGAGCGACCAACAAGACATTAAGCACATGCTCGCCGAGCAGCAAATGGCCCAGGGCTCCACCCAGCAGCCGGGCACCAGCTCAGCACAGATTTAAACGCAGCACCAAAACCAAGAAAACTAGAGCAAAGCTAACAGTCCAGGCCTAACAGTCTAGACATAGCAAAAGCGCCCACTCTCCCTCTCGAACCTCGAATGAGGAACGAAAACGGAGGCGGGCGCTTTCGGCGCTAGAACTAGCGGCGCTCCTTGATGCGAGCCTTCTTGCCGCGCAGGTCGCGCAGGTAGTACAGCTTTGCACGGCGGACACGGCCGCGGCGTACAACCTGGATGGACTCGATGTTCGGGGAGTGAACCGGGAAGGTACGCTCAACGCCGATGCCGAAGGAGACCTTACGGACGGTGAAGGTCTCACGGATGCCAGCGCCCTGGCGGCGGATGCACACGCCCTTAAAGAGCTGAACACGCTGGGTCTTACCCTCGATGACCTTGACGTTTACGTCGAGGGTATCGCCTGGGCGGAAGTCTGGAACATCGTCACGCAGCTGTGCTGCATCTACCTTGTCAATGAGGTTAGCCATTGTTTTTCCTTTTCAGTTTAAGACAGAGGACCCTAGCGCCCCTTCATCCTTGAAGAAGCTGACCGGTTCGTGCCTGTTACATAGAACAAAGGAATTCTTCCATACCCACCGCGCGAACAGCAAATTCTTGCAATTCCAAGACAGACGCGCATCACAGGGTTTATGGTGTGTGATGCAAGTACCCCACGGGTGCCCACGAAGAAGTGGGCTGAGATAGGCGCCAAGGCCGCGTCTAGACCGTTCGAACCTGTCTGGTTAGCACCAGCGAAGGAAGTGAGGAAGGCGCCATGTCGGCTACCCCTAACGAGATCCATCCAAAGCACTCTTACTCCCCCATCATCCGTGATGGCCTGGAGGTACCGGAAACCCAGATCGAGCTCGATGACTCACCCACTGGGCCCAACGAGCCTTTCCGCGTCTACCGCACCCGCGGCCCCGAGTGTGAGCCGGAGGTGGGCCTGCCGGGTCTGCGCAGCGAGTGGATTGCAGGCCGCGGCGACGTTGAGGAGTACGCCGGCCGCGAGCGCAATCTGGCCGACGACGGCAAGTCCGCCCAAAAGCGTGGTGCGGCCTCAGCGGAATGGCGCGGCGAGAAGCGTGCCGTCCTGCGCGCCAAGGCCGGCAAGCGCGTCACCCAGATGCACTATGCCCGCAAGGGAATCATCACCAAGGAAATGGAGTTCGTGGCGCTGCGCGAGCACTGCGATCCCGAGTTCGTGCGCGCCGAGGTCGCCCGCGGACGCGCGATTATCCCGAATAACATCAACCACCCTGAGTCCGAGCCGATGATCATCGGCCGCAAGTTCTTGACCAAGATCAACGCCAACATCGGCAACTCCGCCGTGACTTCTTCTATCGCAGAAGAAGTGTCCAAACTGCGCTGGGCCACCCGCTGGGGAGCCGATACCGTGATGGATCTTTCCACCGGCGATGACATCCACACCACCCGCGAGTGGATTCTGCGCAACTCCCCAGTACCGATTGGCACCGTGCCTATCTACCAGGCGCTGGAGAAGGTAAACGGCGTGGCCGAGGACCTTACCTGGGAGATCTTCCGCGATACCGTCATCGAACAGTGCGAGCAGGGCGTGGACTACATGACCATCCACGCCGGTGTGTTGTTGCCCTTCATCCCGTTGACTACCAAGCGCGTCACCGGAATTGTCTCCCGCGGCGGTTCGATTATGGCCGGCTGGTGCCTGGCCCACCACAAGGAGTCCTTCCTCTACGAGAACTTCGACGAGCTCTGCGAGATTTTCGCGCAATACGACGTCGCCTTCTCCTTGGGCGATGGCCTGCGCCCTGGCAGCCTGGCCGACGCCAACGACACGGCGCAGTTCGCCGAGCTTAAGACCATCGGCGAGCTCACCCGCCGCGCCTGGGAATACGACGTGCAGGTCATGGTGGAAGGCCCCGGCCACGTTCCGCTGAACATGATCCAGGAAAACAACGAGCTGGAACAGGACTGGGCCCACGACGCCCCGTTCTACACACTGGGCCCGCTGGTCACGGACATCGCTCCGGGATATGACCACATCACTTCCGCCATCGGCGCCGCACACATCGCCATGGGCGGCACCGCGATGCTGTGCTACGTCACCCCGAAGGAGCATCTGGGTCTGCCGAACCGTGACGATGTCAAGACCGGCGTCATCACCTACAAGCTCGCCGCGCATGCCGCCGACGTGGCCAAGGGCCACCCCGGCGCGCGGGCGTGGGACGACGCCATGAGCAAGGCCCGCTTCGAATTCCGGTGGCACGATCAGTTCGCGCTTTCGCTCGACCCTGAGACCGCGCAGGAATACCACGATGAGACCTTGCCGGCTGAGCCCGCCAAGACCGCGCACTTTTGTTCGATGTGTGGCCCGAAGTTCTGTTCCATGCGGATTAGCCAGGACATCCGCGATACTTTCTCGGATTCCCTGGGCATGCCGAGCTTTCCCACCGATGCCAAGGCCGGCGAGGCAATGATGTCAGCCGAGTTCAAGGCGCAAGGCTCCAAGCTCTATCAAACGGCAGACACGGAGCCAGCCGACCGTGCTTGATCTGCGTTGTTACTTCGTCACCGGCACCAATATGTCACCGGAGATTGCCGCGGCCGCCGTGCGTGGCGGCGCGGGCGTGGTACAGGTGCGCTCAAAGCCAATTTCTGCCCGCACGCTCTATGATTTGGGCGCCCGCGTGGCCGAGGCGGTGCACGAGGTAAATCCGCGCGCGCACGTGCTTATCGACGACCGCGTCGACGTCGCCCTAGCTCTGCGTTGCGCGGGCGCGCCCGTCCACGGCGTGCACATCGGCCAGGACGATCTCTGCCCACGTGCCGCACGTGAGCTGCTCGGCCCCGATGCAATCATCGGCCTGACCACGGGAACGCTTGAGTTAATTAGGGACGCAAACCAGTACGCGGACGTCCTCGACTACGTCGGCTGCGGTCCCTTCCGCGCTACCCCGACGAAGGATTCTGGACGCACCCCGCTGGGGCTCGAGGGCTACCCAGAGATCGTCGCCGCCTCGCAGCTGCCCGTAGTCGCCATCGGCGACGTCACCGCGGACGATGCCGCCGAGCTCGCTGCAACCGGCGTCGACGGCCTGGCCGTCGTGCGCGGAATCATGAATGCCCCGGACCCGGCCGCCTACTGCGAGCGTCTCCTGAGCGAATTCGAGAAAGGTCGCGCATGAGCACTGCCAGCACTGCCAGCTCAAGCGTTGCCATCGTCGGCGCCGGGGTCATCGGCCTTGCCACCGCAGTAGAGTTGGCCCAGTCAGGGATCAAAGTCGATGTCTTCGACCCAGCGCCAGCATCCGGCGCCACGCACCATGCCGGCGGCATGCTGGCTCCCGCCGCGGAGGTGGTCTATCAACAAGACCCGCTCTTTCCGCTAATGCAGGCCTCGGGCAAATGGTATCCGGAGCTTATCGCGGCCGTCGCCAAGCACAGCGACCTCGATACCGGCTACCGCGACGAAGGCACGCTCGTGGTAGCCGCGGACCGCGCCGATTCCCAGCATTTGTCAGAGCTCATGGACTACCAGAATGCGCACGGCATGCAGGTCGAGCGCATCACCGTGCGGCAGGCGCGCTCCCTCGAACCGGGGCTGAGCCCACGCCTGGCCGGCGCCGTCTCAATTCCCGGGGATACGCAGGTCTTCCCCCGGCAATGGGCGCTCGCGCTATACGACGCCGCGGAAAACCTAGGCGTGCACTTTCACCGCACAAAGGTCACACGCGTCGACGATGGAGTCGACGGCGGAGTGGTACACACCGAAGGAGGTACTTTCGCCGCAGACCAGGTGGTGCTGGCCGCCGGACTGGGGGCGAATGGTCTTAGCGAATGGTCGCAACCGCTACGCCCAGTCTACGGCGACATCCTGCGCCTACGTGTGCCAGAGCAACGCCGCCCGCTGCTAGACCGCGTGGTGCGCGGATTCGTGGAAGACCGTCCTATCTATCTGATTCCACGCGGTGACGGAACCATCGCCGTGGGCGCGACCAGCCGCGAGGATAGCCTCAATGCCCCGCTGGCCGGCGGTGTCTATGACCTGCTGCGCGATGCCATCCGGGTGCTGCCGGGCATCGAAGATTGCGAGTTCCTAGAAGCCACCACCGGCGCCCGCCCGGGCACGCCTGATGATCTTCCCTACCTGGGTCGCGTGAGTGACAGGCTCATTGTCTCCACCGGGTATTTCCGCCACGGTATCCTGCTGGCCGCCTTCGGTGCACGGTGTACGCGCGAGCTCGTCCTCGGCGAGGACCCCAGCATCGACCTTTCGGCCTGCGACCCGCTGCGCTTTGCGCGCTAGAGCCGAAGTAAAGACAGCCATATCGAGACAGATATATAAGGAACACGATGACAATCACCTACAACGGTCAGAAGATGGATACCACCGCAGCAACAGTGGCGGCACTGATTGCCGAGGTCAATGCACCAGAGGCGGGCACTGCGGTGGCCATAAATGGCGCGGTGGTTCCACGCTCGGCGTGGAAAGACACCCGCCTCGAAGAAGGCGCGGTCATCGATGTTCTTACTGCAATCCAGGGAGGCTAGTAAAGTGCTGACAATCGCAGATAAGAGCTTTGAATCTCGGCTCATCATGGGAACGGGTGGCGCAAGCAGCCAGGACGCGCTGGAAAAAGCGCTGGTAGCCTCCGGCACGCAGCTGACCACCGTGGCGATGCGCCGCCACAGCGCGCAGGCAGGTGGCGAGAGCGTCTTTGACTTGCTGCGCCGGCTTAACATTGAGCCGCTGCCGAATACCGCGGGCTGCCGCACCGCGCGCGATGCCGTGCTCACGGCGCAGCTGGCACGCGAGGCGCTAGGCACCAATTGGGTCAAGGTAGAAGTCATTGCGGATGAGCACACGCTGCTTCCCGATGTCGTAGAAACCATCGACGCCACCGAGCTCCTCGTGGCAGAGGAGTTTACGGTCTTGGCCTATACCAGCGATGACCCAGTGGCGGCGCTGCGCTTGGAGGATGCGGGCGCTTCCGCCGTGATGCCGTTGGGCGCGCCGATCGGCACGGGGCTGGGTATTTTAAATCCCCATAACATCAAGCTCATCGCCGCGCGCGCCAGTGTGCCCGTGCTTGTCGACGCCGGCATCGGCACCGCCTCCGACGCCGCCCTCGCGATGGAGCTAGGCTGCGACGGGGTTCTGCTGGCCAGCGCTATCAACCGCTGCCAAGACCCCGTGGCCATGGCCCACGCTATGCGTCATGCGGTGGCCGCCGGGCACTATGCCCGCCAGGCAGGACGCATCCCGCGCCGCGAGCATGCCCAAGCCTCTTCAACCTTTGAAGGCCTTGCCAGCTGGGCCGATGAGGTGCTCTAGTGGGCCTTAGCGAACTCGAGTCTGCCCGCACCGCGCGCCAACAGGTGCTAATCGGCCAAGATGCGCAGGTTGCTCTTAACCGCGCGCACGTGCTCATCGTGGGTGCGGGCGGATTGGGCTGCCCGGTCCTGCAGCAGCTGGCCGCCGCGGGTATCGGGCACATTACGCTCATCGACGATGACGAGGTAGCGCTGAGCAATATCCACCGCCAGGTGCTCTTCGGCGTGGATGACGTGGGCCAGCCCAAAGCCGCGGTCGCCGCCCGGCGCGCCCGTAAACTACAGCCAGAGATACACATCGAGGCGAAAGTCGCCCAATTTAGCGCAGACAATGCACTGCAACTGTGTCAGGACACAGACCTCGTCATCGACGGCACAGATACCTTCGACACGAAGTACCTCATCGCCGACGCCTGCGAGGCAACCTCGACTCCGCTGGTCTGGGGCACCGTCTTGGGTTTTCGCGGCGACGTAGCACTATGGCATTCAGGCACTAACACACCGGATGGCCGCGGCTGCGGTTTGCGCGACCTCTTCCCTGCCGCTCCCACTGCCGATGCCCTTCCCGATTGCGCCAGCGCCGGTGTTCTGGGAGCTACCACCTCCGTCATCGGCGGGCTGATGGCCACCGCCGCGATTGGCTGGTTCACCGGAATCGACACCACCGTGGGCCAGGTATCCAGCTACACCGCGTACCCAGCGAGCCTGCGCAGCTTCCGCGTCAGCGCCGATCCTGGGCGCGCACTATGCACCTCACTGGAAGCTCATGCCGAGCTCGACTCCGACGCCAGTGTTGCTGCTAGCGCTGGCGAAGCTGCGGAGTGCTTCCTCGACATCCGTGACCCGTCCGCACTGCTTTATAGCTCGCTGCCGGCGAACTTGCGCCAGCACGCTCTGCCTTTTCACAAAATTGCGGCAGGCACCGCCGGCGATGAGATGGTGCGCGCAGCACTGGGCTCCTTAGATGCTCCGGCTGGCGGCACCGTCTGGGTAATTTGTGATTCTGGCAGCCGCAGCGCCGGTTTCGCGCTGCGCTATGGCGAGCTCGCCGCGGGGCTTGGACTGCGGCTGCGCAGCTACCCCGGCGGCGCGGAGCGCCTACACCGGGAGCTTGGTTAGCTCGCGCACGCCGCTTAAGCCGTGGTCGCTGCCATGACCTTGTGCTCGTCCAGCAGGCGCGCGGTGCCGTGGTGGCGTGCGCGGAAGATGAGGTAGCTGGCGGCTACCGCCAAGACGGTGACGCTGAACAAGACCATGATGCCGCCGGCGAAGGTGCCATCATGAATGCCATCGGTGGCGCGGGTGAAGGCGTTCTTAGCATAGGTCATCGGGTGCAAAGGATGCAGCAAACGCAGCGGTGCCGGGATGGCCGCCGTGGGCCACACGCCGCCGAAGACCATGACTCCCATGGCAAAAACGCCGACCGAGAAGATGGCGCCAATCCTGCGCCCGAAGGTCACCAGCAGCAGCTGGTAGGTGGCAGCGCCCACCATCGCGATTGCTGCGAGCACTCCCAGCATCATCGGCCAGCTTGCCGGGTGCCAGCCCATAAGCGTGGACATCAGCGCCATACCCAGCAACAACAGGAAGTTGATGCCGCTAACCACCGCGAATGCGGGCAAAATGCCACGCAGATAATAAGGCAGGGTCATAGCGAGCAGCAGCATGGCTAGGAAGCCAAAGACGAGCACCAGAAGCATCGAGACGCCGCCCGTGATTTCCTTCTTGGTTGGGTCGACGGCGCTAACGCCGGTCTGCACCGGATGGACGTTGGATTCGGTGAAGTTGATCGGCACCGCCATATTCTGTGCCGTCGCGTCGGGCTGGGTAATATGCGGGGCCTTCTCAGCACCCTCCCCCAGCTTCGTGGCGAGCTGACCCGAACCATCCTTGAGCCTATCGATGCCGTCTTTCAATTGGGCACCGCCGCCCTTCAACTGACCGGTACCATCCTTAAGGCTCGTGGTGCCCTCTGCCAAGCGTCCCGCACCTTCATCCAGCTGCACGGCGCCGGTAGATAGCTCGCCCACGCCGCTTTTCAGCTGTCCGGTTCCCTCCGCCAGCTGATGGGTGCCCTGGTTGAGCTTGAGCATGCCACCTAGGTACTCGGAATTCGGGTCGGACAAGTTGTAATTCAGCTGCTGCGTACCATCACGCAGCTTCTCCAGCTGGGAGACCATGTTGCTGCTATTTGCCGGATCCAGCTTCGTCAGCAAAGTGGAAAGCTGGTCTGCCTGAGCCGTCATTCCCATTCCGCGCAGCACATCCACCAAGCCGATGAGGTTCGGCACCACTAACTGTGCTTGCTGCAGGAGTGGGATGAGCATGCCGGTGAGCTGGCCGACGCCGCCTTCGATTTGGCTGGCGCCTTCGCCAAGCTTGCCCGTGCCCTCCAGCAACTTATCGGAGCCCGTCGCCAACTCATTCGCGCCGTCGTCAAGCCGACCCGCGCCCGTGGAAAGCTCGCTTACGCCCTGGACCAGCCGGCCAGTGCCATCGTGCAGCTGACCCGCACCGTTGTTGAGCTGGCCCGCTCCGGCATCCAGCTTGTCGATGCCGGTCACAGCCTTCTCGCCGCCAGCCTGGAGCTTGCCCACGCCCTCGTCAAGACGGCCTGCGCCTTCGGCCGCGGTACCAATGCCATCGCTGAGCTTGACCATGCCCTCGATGACTTGATCCGCATACTTTTTGGAAATCGCGTTTTCAACGCTGGTCTGCACCTGCGGAACCAGGCTCGAAGAAATCACCGAGCCATTCGTTCCGTAATAGTCGTTGCTGGCGAAGTGGATCTGCGGTTTGACCGGCTTATCGCTAATGATGGTGACCGCTTGCTCCGAGAAAACCTTTGGGATGGTCACCACCATCAGGTACTTGCCCTTTAACAACCCATCGTTTGCCTCCTGAGCGTTCATCTCGGCGAAGTTCAGGTAGTCAGTTTCCAGGAGGCCTTCTACTACTTGATCGCCGTAGTTGACGTATTTGCCCTGCTTTTCCACGCCGGCGTCCTCATTGACCACCGCCAAGTCAATCTGCCGCATGTACTTGGAAGGGTCCCACATCGCCCACATCATCGTGGCTGCGAGGATGACTGGCGCTACCAGCAGGAAAACGATCAGCACCCGCGAGAGTGCGCTACGCGGGCGCCAGTCCAGGATGCGATGCCACCCCTTCGCTTCCGTTTCCTGCACGGCATGGGCAGCCGGCTGCGTGGCGTCGAACGGCGTTTGTTTCTGGTGCAAGGCGAAACCCTCCCTCATGAAGGTATGGTGACCGCGGTCACCCTTTTGTTTGTTTCACCAAACTTATCACTAACTCACCGCGCTGCACTAGCACGCCACGAAGCAACTTTTAATAAAGTTATTTGCCGAAGCCGGCCTTCTTCAGCGCATCGGCCATGGAGCCGCCGGCGGGCCGTCCACCGGAATTGCCGCGGCCGCCACGCGCTCCACGGCCACCTTTGGCACCATTGCCGGTGTTGCCGCCTCTGCTGCTACCGCCGTTGCCACCACGCTTGCCGCCACCCTGGCGTTGTGCAGGCTGGCCTGGTTCATCATCGAGGCGCAGCGAGAGGCCGATGCGCTGACGCTGCACGTCAACCTCCATGACCTTGACCTTTACTACCTGCCCGGAGCGCACGACCTCGTGCGGATCGGAGATGAACTTATTGCTCATCGCGGAGACGTGTACCAGTCCGTCCTGGTGCACTCCGACGTCCACGAAGGCGCCGAAGGCCGCAACGTTGGTGACGGTGCCCTCCAGAATCATGCCCGGTACCAGGTCCGAGACTTTGTCCACGCCTTCCTTGAAAGTAGCGGTCTTAAACTCTGGACGCGGGTCGCGACCAGGCTTGTCCAGCTCGGCAATGATGTCGGTGACAGTCGGGATACCAAAGGTCCCATCGGCAAAGTCGCCCGGCTGCAGCTTCTGCAGGACGCGGGAATTACCAATCAAGTCCGCCACGCCCATGCCAGTGGACTCCGCGATACGCGCCACCACCGGGTAGGCCTCAGGGTGAACTGCCGAGCTATCGAGCGGATCGGTTCCGCCATTGATGCGCAGGAAGCCTGCTGCCTGCTCGAAAGCCTTTGGCCCCAAGCGCGGCACCTTCTTGAGCTCCTTGCGGGATGCGAAGGAACCGTTCTCGTCGCGGTAGGCCACGATGTTATTCGCGATGGTAGAGTTCACGCCCGCCACGCGCTCAAGCAGCGGAACAGATGCGGTGTTTAGGTCAACGCCGACGCCGTTTACTGCATCCTCAACCACGCCGTCGAGGGTGCGCGCCAGCGAGGTCTGGTTGACATCGTGTTGATACTGGCCCACGCCAATGGCCTTCGGATCGATCTTTACCAGCTCCGCCAGCGGATCCTGCAGGCGGCGTGCGATGGAGACCGCGCCGCGCAAGGAGACATCCATGTTCGGAAATTCCTCCGCCGCCAGCTGGGAGGCCGAGTACACCGAAGCGCCGGACTCGGAGACAACGACGGGCGTCGGACGCTGGCCGCCGGCTTGCTTCAACATGTCAGCGATCTCGTTGGCCAGCTTCTCCGTCTCACGGGAAGCGGTGCCGTTGCCGATGGCCATAAGGTCCACCGAGTGCTTAGCGCACAACGTGGCCAAGGTGCTAACAGCTTGGGACCACTGGTTCTGTGGCTGGTGCGGGTAGACAATTGCGGTATCAAGAACCTTGCCCGTGGAATCAACTACAGCGCACTTCACGCCGTTTCGATAGCCCGGGTCCAGTCCAATCGTGGCGCGTTGACCCGCCGGTGCCGCCAACAAGACGTCGCGCAGGTTGGTGGCAAAGACCTTGAGCGCGCCCTCCTCCGCGATTTCTTTGAGGCGCATGCGCACATCAAGGCCAGAAGAGATGTAGAGCTTCGTGCGCCAGCCCCAGTGCACGGCGTCGGAAAGCCACTTGGAATCGCCGACCGCAAGATCAAAACGCTCGGCAATCATGCCCTCATAGACTTCGTCTTCACCGGCATCCAAGTTGAGCTGGAGAACGCCCTCGTTCTCACCGCGCAGCAAGGCCAAAATCCGGTGCGAGGGCAGCTGATCAAAAGGCTCAGAGAACTCGAAGTAGTCCTTGAACTTGGCGCCTTCGGTTTCCTTGCCAGCCACCACGGAAGCACCCATGGTCCCCTCGTTGAACATGCGCTCGCGCACGTCACCAACAAGATCGGCGTCGAGAGCAAACCGGTCGATGATGATGGAACGCGCACCCTCGAGAGCCTTCTTGGTGTCTTCAAATCCTTCAGTCAGGAACTGCCCCGCCATCTCTTCTGGATTGGCCGTGGGGTTCTCAATGAGCTTGTCCGTCAACTCTTCCAGACCGGCCTCGCGAGCGATGTCGGCCTTGGTCTTGCGGCGCTTCTTGTATGGCAGGTACAAGTCTTCCAAACGCGCCTTGGTCTCACACTCGAGAATCTGTGCACGCAGCTCGTCGGTGAGCTTTCCTTGCTCATCGATAGCCGCCAAAATTGCCTCTTTACGCTCTTCCAATTCGCGCAGGTACGTCGCGCGCTCCTCGATGGTGCGCAACTGCGAATCATCCAAACCACCAGTGGCTTCTTTGCGGTAACGCGCGATGAATGGGACAGTGTTTCCCTCCGCCAGAAGCGTCAAAGCAGTCTCAACCTGAGACTCCTTTACACCAATCTCTGCGGCGATGGTAGCTGCAATCTTCAAAAGAAATCCTCACCTTTGTGGCTGATTTTCTGGACTCAACAAAGGTACCCCACCGCCCTTTCATCCCAGCGATGAGCGCTCCAACTCCTCAATTACTCTCCCCTCACGCAGTAACGCCCCAACACATTCGTGTCGGGGCGACTCGTCCAGGAAGCGAAAACGCTTTGACGTGCTCGCAGAGTGCTAGTAGATGAGAACTGCTGCGTTGTCGCCTCCAGAACAGCGGACAGAGGAGGACGTGCCGGAGCAGTACATGTCGTAGTTGCCGCCGGTAACCGGAGAATAAACCGTCAGCGTTGCGTTCGAGGAGCCGGTCGCAGCGTAGTTGCTTACAAAAGATGAATAAACATTTGCCGCAAAGCTTTGCGAGGTGTTGCCGGTGAGCGCTCGATAGCTGGAGTATCCAGAGGAGTAGGACGGAGCTTGTGCAACGCGCTCAACGGGTACGACGGGTTCTGGCGACTGCGCGGTCACGGTGGCCGGGCGCTGCTCAGTGACAGTTACTGGGGCGGCCTCCTGCGCAGGGGAGACGAGTGCTGGGGAGGCCGCACCAGCAGCATCAGAGCCGCCACTTTTGCCCATGAACGCCATGACGCCCGCCACGATTGCAGCCAAGCAAAGACCAACGATGGCCGTAATAGCCACCGTCAAGCCGGTCGATATCCCGCCGCGCTGCTCTGTGGGTGCCACGTAGCTATCTGCCGGATCGGTGAAACCAGCGACGTTGTTGACCGGAGGGAAAGTATTGGGGATGGACATGCGGTGCACCTGCCTTGTATCGAGTAAAGAGAGAAGGAAGTAAGGAGACTTCCTTTTGATGACCTCATGCTAAGACGGGCGCTGCCAACGACGATTGAATCCGGGGAACATTCCTTTTTCCGCAGCTCACAAGATGATTCTGCAGCAACTAATCAGAGGGCGAGGTTCCCCATTTTCGTCGCCGAAGTTACTACCTAAAGATTTATGGTTGCCACGCGCAGGCGGTGCCCAACCCGAACTCGGTGTGACCGATCTCAGAGGTCCCGTACCACAGCGTGTGCGGCGGCAAACAGTCCACCACCGCCGCGGTGACCTTATGCAAGGGCAGGTCAGAGCTGCCGTTGACGATGACGCGCCACACGCTCTCGCCTACTGGTGCGCTGCCGTGCTTGGACATGTACTCGTTGACCAAGATGTTGTCTGGCTCGCAGGTAAAGGAGATGACCTCCGCGCTGATATTCGCCGGCTCATAGCCACCTTCTGCCAGCTGCTGCGGCATGCGGGTGAGAATGTCATTCCATTCTTTCTCCGTCATCAAAATAGATAGATCGGTACTAACTTCCATTGCGTAGCTGCTCCAAGTACTTGCGGTCGGCTTTATCGAGCTCCACGCCGTCCAATAGCTCGGGGCGGCGTTCAAAGGTGCGGCGCAGGGATTGCTCGCGGCGCCACTTATCCACGAGCGCGTGGTTTCCAGAGGTCAGCACCTCAGGCACGGCCAGCCCACGCCACTCGCGTGGTTTGGTGTAGCTCGGCCCCTCCAGCAAACCATCGGAGAATGAATCTTCCTCATGAGAGCGCTTGTTGCCCAGCACTCCTGGGATGAGGCGCACGATGGCCTCGGCCATGACGAGCACCGCCACTTCCCCGCCGATCAACACGTAGTCACCAATGGAGACCTCGCGTACGCGGTAGCGCTGCGCTGCATCGTCGATGACGCGCTGGTCGATGCCCTCGTAGCGGCCACAGGCAAAGACGATGTGTTCCTCGTTGGACCACTCGCGCGCGTCTGCTTGGCTAAAAGGTTTACCCGCGGGGGTCGGCACGATCAGCAGCGGCAAGGACGGATCCTCGGCAACGCCGTCCTCCCCTACCGACCGCTCGTAGCCGGTGGCCTCCACACCCTCGACGTCGTCGTGGCGCGGTTTGTTCAGGTGCGGGAGCGAGGATTCCAGGTCCGTGGTGCGCGCGGCGCCACTGGCGACATCGTCAAGCGCAGGGCCCCAGACCTCCGGCTTCATCACCATGCCGGGGCCGCCACCGAAGGGCGAATCATCCACCGACTTATGTGTATCGGTGGCCCAGCCGCGCAGATCGTGCACGCCCACCGAAAGCTTGCCTTGTTCGATGGCCTTGCCCAGCAGAGCATGGCGCAGCGGGTCTAGGTATTCAGGGAAAATTGTGACGACGTCTAGCCTCACAGCTCTAGCAATCCTTCCGGTGGCGTAATCGTGCAGGTGCCTTCCTCAAGATCGACCTCGGGAACGATTTCTTCAACGAAGGGAATCAAGGCTTCCTTGCCAGATTCCAATCGCACCTCTAGCAAGGACTGGGTTGGCCCATGGGTAATTCCGGCGACTTCACCGATGTCGGCCCCCTCGTGGATGACGCGCAGACCCTCGAGCTCGTGGTCGTAGAAACCTTCGTCGTCTGGGTTATCCAGTGGCGGCGCAAAAAATTGGGTGCCGCGCAGGCTATCGGCTGCGGTTCGGTCTTTTACTTCCTCGAAGGTAATGAGCAGGCGGCCCTTGTGCGCGCGCACTGCCTTGACGGTGAGATCGTGTTCCTTCTTTCCCTGGCGGCCATGGAGCACTTCGCCCACCGCGAAGCGGATTTCGGGCTCGTCGGTGGTGGCTTCGACGCTCAGCTCGCCTTTGATTCCGTGCGATTTGATGACACGGCCGATCATTAGTTCCATTTGCTCAACTTTAATCGCTTCCAACTGACGGCACGAACTACAATATTTTATACGGCTTGAGTCTTATTAAATCTGATGTTTTTGGGTAACGTTGAGAATGAAACCACCGCCTTTAGATAAAGGAGAAGCCCAAGACAGATAGGCCCGTGGCAGAGCTTCCAATCAATGACGTAACCACCTTCGGCAATGCCAGCCATCACGGCGAGAAAATGCTCAACCTGGACCTCCTGGCGGAGGCGCCGGAGCCGAACGCGCAGCGCCCACGCCCGGCCGTCAAACGCGTGTTAAGCGCCGATGGCGGCAACCTCATCCTATTCACCTTTAACGCGGGCCAAAGTTTGCCGGATCACAAGGCTGCACATCCGATTACCGTACAAACGTTGCGCGGAGAAGTCTTGTTTACGTGTGGAGGCAAAGAAGTCCTCCTCCGGCCAGGCCAGATCATCCACCTTCCGGCCTATGTTCCACACCGGGTTGACGCGGTGGAATCTGACGGCGATTCACCGGCAATTATGCTGCTCACAATGTTGACAGGAGAAACAATAGTAAGCGCTTAAGACGGTGATAGCATAGCCAAATCATGAGTCCCCCCAAGCCATATCATCACGGAAATCTGCGCGCGGAGATGTTGCGTGTAGCAGTAGAGCTCGGCCGAAAGCATGGGCCTGACGCGGTGAGCATTCGTGCAGTCACGCGCGCCATTGGTGTGTCCCCCACCTCAGCGTACCGCCACTTCACGGATCAGGAGGAACTGCTACGCGCGGTTGCCGACGCCTCGATTGATGAGCTCCTCAAGCGCCTCGACGCCGCGCTGATCGAGGCCGAGGACTTCGCCGCGCAGGAAGAAAATCCAGGTCCCATTCACGTCGAGCAGCTCATGCACACCGCAATGGCTTACCTCCGCTTCGCTTTGGACGAAAACGGCTTCTTCCAATGCATCTTGTCTGGACGCGGCTTTAATTACCCGCGGGCATTCAACGACGATCTAGACATGGGCGCTTCCGACGGCCACTCGTCTACGCTGCACCGCTTCTATCACCTACTGGCCAAGCACGCGATAGACACCGATGGCACAGCGGATTACACGCACTTTCCCGTCAACGCGCTTGCTGCTTGGGCCACGGTGCACGGCTTTTCGGTACTCGCCACCAGCGGTCACCTCAGCGCGCTGCCGGAGCAAATGAAGCTCGACATCGCCAAATCCGTCTTCGCCGCCTCCATCCGCGGCACCGATTTTAAGAATCCGGAAAATCCTTATCGCAACTACCCAGGCAGCGTGCGCCCGGAAGCGCAATAGCAAAGGAAGCAAAGGGCGCCTGTTACCGTTCCCCTTTACGGGAGGTAACAGGCGCCCTTTAGAAGATCTGATTAGAAGATCTAGTTACGCAAAAGCGCGGCGAGATTACTCTGCGGACTCCTCAGAAGCCTCAGCGGACTCCTCGGACTCTGCAGCGGCAGCCTCAGCGGCAGCAGCTTCTTCTGCAGCCTTCTCAGCAGCAGCCTTAGCCTCTGCCTCTTCCTTGGCCTTCTTCTTCTTTTCGGTAATAGCCTCGATGGTCGGGCCGTTGTTGGCCTCAGCCAGTGCAGCGTTGAACAGCTCCAGCTTGGAAGGCTTCTCCTCAGCAACCTTCAGGGTGCCCTCAGCACCTGGCAGGCCCTTGAACTTCTGCCAGTCACCGGTAACCTTCAGCAGTGCGAGAACCGGCTCGGTCGGCTGTGCGCCGACGCCCAGCCAGTACTGTGCGCGCTCGGAATCGATCTGGATGAGGGAAGGCTCCTGCTTCGGCTGGTAGATGCCGATGTTCTCGATAGCCTTGCCGGAACGGCGGGTGCGTGCATCAGCGATGATGACGCGGTACTCAGCGTTGCGGATCTTACCCATACGCTGCAGCTTGATCTTGACAGCCATGATTGGCTCCTTTTCTAGTCACCGAGCAGTTCAGACGCGTGGATTCAAACCACGCCGGTTCAGCTCTTGGATTTACCCTGCGCGTGACGTGCCGGCCGTCCGTAGGCGGTATACGGCGTTACGCAGAATGTTAAGTTTGCAGTGTTGTCTATCTAGTGTCGTCCATCTATAGAACCAACTACCTATAGACAACCCCGACTATATTAGCGGCAGACGCCCCAAAACGGAAATCCTCCCACGGAGAACTCTGGTGGCACTTTTCCTAGGACTTTTATGCAATCTTCGGCGGCATTGCCCGTGGCGTTATGAACAGCGCGGCCCGAGCGAGTACCCTATTTGACGCTAACCTAGACACCTTTCAGGCCAGTTTGCCCTTATTTACTTCCAAACACTTCCCCTTGAGGCAAAACCTTTTAGGGGACAGACGTATGCCTTAATTGGCCTGCTGAGAGAAATTATGACTGAAAATTCACCACGCAGCTTCCGTTACCGCTATGACCTCGATGGTCTGCGCGGCATCGCCATCGCACTCGTGGTCATTTATCACGTCTTCGTCGGCCGAGTTTCGGGCGGCGTGGACGTGTTCCTTTTGCTTTCGGGCTACTTCTTCTTAGGCTCCCAGCTGCGTTACGCGGCCAAGCCTAATGCTTCTTTGAATCCATGGTGGCCAATCTGGCGCACTTTGCGACGCCTCGTTCCCAGCCTCGTATTGGTCATCGGCGTCACCTATATCTTGGTTCGCATTTTTACTCCGGAACTGATGCGCACAGAGCTCGCCCAGCAAATCACGGCCACGATGCTGTATTTCCAGAACTGGGAGCTAGCCCGCCAAAACGCGGACTACACCGCAGCTTCTGCTAGCACCTCCCCTCTGCAGCACATGTGGTCCATGGCTGTACAGGGTCAGTTCTACATCATGGGCATCGCCTTTGCGCTGATTCTGGCAGCCATCATGAAACTGCGCCCAGCGCCGGACCCGAAGCGCCTCAAGCAGGTGCGCTTCCCCACCGTCAACCAGATTGCTGGCCCTATCCTTATCGTCGTTACCGTCGCGTCCTTTGCCTATGCTTCCCGCGATGGCCTCTACGGCACGGCCGCGAACTACTACTCCACGTGGTCGCGCGCATGGGAGCTGACCCTGGGTGCGGTTTTAGCTATTTACGGTACGAAGTGGAATATTTCTAACCGTTTTTCCAACCTGTTTACTGGCCTCGGCCTGGTGTGCCTAGCGTTTACCGGCGCTATCATCGCTGAGACCACGGCTTATCCAGGCCCGCTCTCCCTGCTGCCGTTGGGTGGTGCGGTGCTCATCATCTTGGGCGGCGGCGGTTCCATCTCCCGCCACATGGCTTCAAAAAAGGCGCGTTGGCTTGGCGACGTCGCCTACCCGCTCTACCTCTGGCACTGGCCGCTTCTGATTTTGTCCACCAAGGCCCTCGAGCTGGAGACCCCTCCATGGTGGCTGGGCATCATTATCATCGCCATCTCCCTGGTGCTGGCAGATCTTACCCACCGCTTCTTGGAGAAGCCGCTGCGCCAGGCCCGCAAGCGCCCGACGGCGGACGATATGCCGGTCAATAGCGCAATTGCCTCAATGAAGCAGCGCGCTGGCGCATTCCGAGCAGTAGGCGGCGTCGTCGTGGGCGCCTGCGTTGTCGGTTTGCTTTCCATTCAGCCGCTGTGGATGAACACCATCTACTCCGAGAATGCGGAGAACCTCGACCCGAAGCTCTACCCAGGTGCCACGGCCCTCGCACTAAATAAGCCGGTGCCGAAGGACGTAGAGTACAAGCCGGACCCGATCCTCGTTGGCGGCCTCATGCCGCCAACCGCAGTGGCCTATTGCTTTATTGGGCAGGACATGCCGGCGGATTACCTGCCGGATGCCCGCCGCGACGGCACTCCATGTGAGTGGGGCGACCGTGAGTCAAAGACCGAGGTCTACGTCGTCGGTGGCTCCCACGCGGAACAGTGGATGTCCGGCTTGGACCGCCTGGGCCGTGAGATGCACTTCAAGATCATCCCAATGCTGCGTCAGGGTTGCCCGATTGAACTTGGCGAAGACCTGACCGTTACCCCTGAATGCCACGAGTGGGGCGAGATGGTCACCGAGCGCATCCTGGATGCGGATCCGGCGCTGGTCATCTCGAATACCACTCGCCCATCCGGCCCGCTGGGCGAAGGCCCAGACTACGTCCCGGCAGGCTACGCCGAGTTCTGGAAGCAATTGGCAAACGCCAAGATTCCATTTATGGGCCTGCGCGATAACCCGTGGGGCTTTGACGATGCTGGCAAGGGCCGCGAGTTCGACGAGTGCTATGTCGCCACCGAGGACGAGAAGGGCTGCGGCATGACCTTCGACAAGGTCTACGCACCGGTCGATCCAGGCGCGGAAATCCTGTCCCAATACGACAACATGCTGTCGCTGGATACCTCTTCCTGGTTCTGTGACAAAAATGGCGACTGCCCGGTGGTCATCGGCAACACGATGGTCTACCGCGATATGCACCACATCAGCAACGCCTTCGCGGAGTCCGCAATGCCAATGCTGCGCGAGGCCATCGAGCCGTTCCTGGCCGGCAAAAAAGTAAAGCAGGCACCGCCTAAGACGCCTGCTAACATGCCGACCTCAACCGCACCGACCACGCCGTCAGCACCGGCCGATTCCACGGCCACGGCCTCCAATGCCCAGCCGGTCCCCTACCCGTATCTGACCGACAACGACGCAGTCTAAGTCGCGGATTACTTAATTTCCTCACCCTAGAGCAAAGAAAGCGTGGTGCCAGATGGCACCACGCTTTCTGCTATTTGACCCACGCCGCGGGCACGTATGCGCACGTCGGGTCGGAAGCTAGCGGATCACCCGTCATTGCGAACGCGGTCGAGCGGGAACCGCCGCAGACGGTGGCGTACTCGCACACGGAGCACTTGCCCGACCACTGGGCGGGGTCGCGCAACTTCTTAAAGACAGGCGAATTGGCATAGATTTCGGGCAGCGGAATGTCTTTGACGTTGCCGCAGTGCATCGGCAGGAAGCCGTTGGGATAAACATCGCCGAGGTGGTCGATGAACACGAAGCCGGAGCCTGCGTTAATCGCCATGGGCGGGCGCGGGCGGCGGGTATGCGCGGCGTCGGCAGGCCCGAGCACCCGCTCGGTCTCTTCGGTGAGATAGCGGTAGAGCTCTCCCCCGACGTATTCCTTGCCCTGCTGTGCCTCCAGCACGATGCGGCGATACTGCGGGCCTTCAGTGGTCTTGATTGCCACGCGATTCGAAACATCGTGCAGCCAGTGCATAGCGTCCTCGCGCTCGTGCGGAGTCAGCGCCTCGAGACCCGTTCCACGACCAGTTGGCACCAGGAAGAACACGCTCCACAGCTTTGCTCCCATGTCGATGACACGCTTGAGCAGCTGCGGCGCCTCATAAACGTTGTTCTTGGTGATCGTGGAGTTGATCTGCAGGCGGTAGCCCACGTCCGTGACCACCTCCGCCATCTCGATGGTCTGGTGAAAGATGCCGGAAAAGCCGCGAAAATAATCGTGGGTCTTGGCCGTCGCGCCGTCGAGCGAAAGCGACAACGCCGAGCCACCCGCGGCCCGCAGGCCCTCTAGGCGCTCGCGAGTAAGACGCGGTGTGACCGAAGGCGAAAGTGAGATGTTTAGCCCCAGCGAGGTGCCGTACTCCGTCAGCTCCTCGAGGTCGCCACGCTCAAAAGGATCGCCACCTGTGAGCACCACAATGGGACGCGGCTTCTCATAGCTCGCGATAGAATCCAATAGCGCCTTGCCCTGCTGCGTGCTCAGCTGCCCTGGCGCTGGCTCATGCTGCGCATCGGCGCGGCAATGTTGGCACACCAGCTGGCACGCGCGCGTCACCTCCCAGATTGCGATGAAAGGCTTGGCGTTGATGTCGTGGCGAACTTGGCGAACGGCTGGAGTCGGCTTCATAAATACAACTTTAGCCGTAGAAAAACACGCCTCCAAAACGCGAAAAAGAGGCGAGGAGTTCCCTCGCCTCTTCTAGGCCCGACTACTTCTTGCCCTGGCCAAAGTCCAGGTTGTTCAAGTCGATGTTTTCCATGCCCTTCGGCATCTTAGGCATACCCCCTGGCATGCCTGGCATTCCGCCGCCGCCCATCTGCTCCTGCAGCTTCTGCAGCTCCTCCATGGAAGGCATGCCGCCTGGCATTCCCGGCATACCGCCTGGCATTCCCGGCATACCGCCTGGCATACCTGGCATGCCGCCGCCTGGACGGTTCTTCGGGGCCTTGCGCTTGCCGTTCTTGCCCTTGCGCCCCTTCCGCTTCTTCTTGGTGGCAGAGCGCCCCATGCCCGGGCCCATGCCAAACTGGCCGGCCATCTTGGACATCATCTTCTTCGCCTCGTTGAAGCGCTCGATGAGCTGGTTGACCTCGGAGACGGAAACGCCAGAACCGTTTGCAATACGCTTACGGCGCGAGGCGTTAAGGATCTTCGGATTCTCACGCTCTTGCGGGGTCATACCGCGGATGATGGCCTGGATGCGGTCGAGCTGCTTCTCATCGACCATTTCCGCCATCTTGTTCATCTGCTTGCCGCCCGGCATCATCTTCAGCAGATTGCCAATCGGGCCCATGCGGCGGATCATCAGCATCTGGTCCAAGAAGTCGTTGAGCGTTAGCTCACCGGTGCCCAGCTTGGCGGCAGCTTCCTCTGCCTTCTGGTGGTCCAGGGTGGCCTCAGCCTGCTCAATCAGCGAGAGAAGGTCACCCATGCCCAGGATGCGCGAAGCCATGCGCTCCGGGTGGAAGACGTCGAAGTCCTCGAGCTTCTCACCGGTGGAGGCAAACATGATCGGCTTGCCGGTAACCTCACGGATGGACAGCGCCGCACCACCGCGGGCATCGCCATCGAGCTTGGTCAGCACGACGCCGGTGAAATCAACGCCGTCACGGAAGGCCTCGGCGGTCTGCACCGCGTCCTGACCGATCATGGAATCGATGACAAAGAGGACCTCGTCCGGGTTCACAGCTTCGCGAATGTTGCGTGCCTGCGTCATCAAGGTCTCATCGATGCCGAGGCGGCCCGCGGTATCGATAATCACGATGTCGTGCTGGGTCCGCTTAGCTTCCTCGATGCCGGCCTGGGCGACGGCGACTGGGTCACCGTGGGAGGTACCCATCTCGTGATCGTTGGAGTCGATGGAGGTACCTGGGTCCGGAGCAAAGACCTGCACCTCCGCGCGCTCACCAACAATCTGCAGCTGCTGGACCGCGCCCGGACGCTGCAAGTCACAGGCCACCAGCATCGGCGTATGCCCCTGCTTGGCCAGGTGCTTGGACAGCTTACCGGCCAAGGTGGTCTTACCAGCGCCCTGCAGACCAGCCAACATGATGACCGTAGGCGGGTTCTTTGCCAGCTGCAGGCGGCGGGTCTCGCCACCCAGGACGTCAACGAGTTCCTCGTTGACAATCTTGACAACCTGCTGCGCCGGGTTCAGCGCCTCAGAGACCTCTGCACCGGCAGCGCGCTCCTTAATACGCTTGATGAACGCGCGGACTACGGTCAGCGAGACGTCAGCTTCCAGCAGCGCAAGGCGAATCTCGCGCGCGGTGGCATTGATGTCGGCCTCGGTCAGCTTGCCCTTGCCACGCAGGCCCGACAAGGCAGTTTGCAAGCGATCGGACAGTGACTCAAACACGAGTGAGTGCTCCCTAAACAATCTCGAGTAATTTTTTAACTCCCCCAGCTTAGCCGCTGACTAGCGCTTCGGTCACATTCCTGACCAATGTCGCGCGCGCGACATCGCCTAGCGGTTTGGCGTGCAGCACCATCGTTGCGCCCGGAACGTAGCTCGTAATCCATTCGCAATCGGGAAGCTTGGCGATGACATGTCCAAGCACACCCGTACGCTCGCCCGTACGCACCTCGAAGATGCTTCCCGTCCACATCGCCGTTGTGGGCGCGCCATCAATCTCCGGAAGCATGGTGTACACGCCAGATTTATAGGACTGGATGAAACGCGCCTCATCGGCCGCCGCATCGAAGCTCTCCGCTACGGTACGCACGTCGAATTCAGCAGCAAAGCCCTCGCCTTGCGCGTCACTTACCCTGCCCATGCGGGAGGACTCGATGGTCCACCCCAACGCCGCAATCAGCGCCAGCGGGCGGATGACCTCGCGCTGATATTTGCCCCGCCACGAAACCGTCAGGGTGCGTTCCTCATAGTTCGCCTTGAGCGCAATCTCCTTTTCCGCATACACCACCGGCTTCGTAGGTGCCAGCGCCTCCAGCTGCGCAAAGGCGCGCGAAGACAGCACCCGAATGCCCGCCTCCAGGCGCGGATTCCACACGTTGGGGCCAGTCGATAAAGCGTCCGCGCGTGCCAAGACCAGCAACAGCGAAAGCGTCAGGTGGTCATAATGCACCGCCGCCAGCAACTTATCCCGAGCCGCGTCCGATTCCGGGTCCATGCGGGAGACCAGTTTGGCCAAGGTTGTGTGCTCTGCCACAAGCGTCTGCACACGCGAACGATCCGCAAGGCTCAGCCGCATTTTTGCCGCGGCCTTGGTCACCATTTCCGCGCCTACGGCGGAATGCGGGCGGCCATAGCCCTTGCCGATGTCGTGGTACAGCGCCGCTAGCAACAACAAGTCCGGACGCGCGACCGTGGTACGCACCTCCGCGCAGCGCGCCACGGTCAGCATGGTGTGATAATCCACGGTGTGCGCGTGGCTGCGCTCCCGCGGCAGCATCCCGCGGATGTGCCCCCATTCCGGCACCAGAGTCTCCCACAGTCCCACTTCGTCAAGCTCCTCAATGAGCCGTGGCGTGTCGGTGGGCGAAGACAAGATGGTAAAGAAGGCGTCGGTTATCGCGGTATTCCAACGCTCCGGAAGCGCAGGCGCGTTAGCCAGCAGCTTCCACACGCCTGGCTCGATGGGCCGGCTCGTGCGCGCCGACGCCGCCGCCACGCGCAGCCCTAGCCCGGGGTCTTGCAGGTCGGCGTTGCGCGCCAGCGTCACGTAGCCGCCACTATCGACGACGCCCAGGTCCAAAGGCTTGCGCGAACGGTCCCGTTGCCTTTTGCCCACGACGCCGCGGGCCGTGGCAAGCGCGCGCTCCATCGCCCTATCGACTGTCGACGCCGCGCGCACCACCGCGGCCGAAAGCTCGTAACGGTCCGCAAACCCCAGCTCGTCAGCGATCTCCGCGGCGAATTCAGGGTCCAAAAGGTCGCGGTGACGATGGGCATGCATATGCAAAAGGCTGCGGACATCGAGCAGCAGGTCACGCTCGGCATCCAGCCGCGGGGCGTCGGCAAGATTGCCCAAGGCCAGGGCCCTAATGAACTGGATATCGCGCAGGCCGCCCCGCCCGTTTTTAATGTCCGGATTCGCCATCGTGGCCAACGTGCCCGAACGCCGCCAGCGCGCAATTGCGGTGCTGACGAAAGAATCGAAATGCTTTTGCAGCAACACCCGCCACTGGGATAGAAGCTTGGCGCGGGCTTCGTCGACAAGCGCCTTGCTACCCGCCACAAAAGACAGATCCAGCTGCGCAAAACCCGCCGCCGGATCCGTGCCGGCTATCTCCGCGCACTCGCCCGGGGTACGCAGGGCATAATCCAGGTGATACCCCGCCTGCCAGATGGGATACCAAATGTTGGCCACCGCCTGCTCGTCTAACACCATCCCCTCTGGATGAATCAACAGCAGATCCAGATCGGAATACTTTGTCATCTCGCGGCGCGCAAAAGACCCCGTCGCTGCGAGGGCGGTGCCCTCCGGCAGCTCCAGGGTCTTAATCAATGCTTCTGCCGCATCGAAAGCTTCTGCGCGCAACTGCGCGGCTTTGTCCATTTAGACAGCAGCCTCGCCGCGCTCGCCGGTGCGCACGCGGATGACGTCCTCGACTGGGGTTACCCACAGCTTGCCGTCACCGATCTTGCCGGTGTAGGCAGCCTCAACGATGGCGTTGATGGTCTCTTCTACCGCTGCGTCATTAACAACGACCTCCAGCTTGACCTTCGGGACGAAGTCGGTGGCGTACTCGGCGCCGCGGTAGACCTCGCTGTGTCCGCGCTGCTGGCCAAAGCCCTGCGTTTCAGTCACGGTGAGACCATGAACCTCAAGCTGTTCCAATGCCTCGCGAATATCCGGCAGCGTAAAAGGCTTTACAACAGCGGTGATGAGTTTCATGTCCTACTCCTTGGGCTCCGATTGAAAGTATGTGCCTAATGCGATCATATTAGCGTCAACGGCGCCGCCGCGACGCTAATTAAACCTCGTCTTCGCTGGCTTCTACCAAATCAGTCTGCTTCCGCATGCGGCGCGCATACTTCACGTCCGTGACGGTGACGCCGTAGATGGAGCGGCCCATGTAGAAAGAGCCAACGGAGCCGATGATCCACACGCCAAAGCATGCGATGAGAACGCGCACCAGCGACCACAGATCAAAGCCGTTTTCAGCAAAGTCCACCACGAGCTTTCCCACTAGCAACAGCGGCACCGCAAGGCCGACGGTCGGGCCCAAGAGGTTTACTCGGGTCAACGCGTCGGGGGCGCGCCACAGCGCGATTGCGGTAGCAACCACCAACAAGGTGGCCACGATGAGGAGAATGGATGCGATGATTTCGTACCACGCCATGCTTATCGACGTCCCTTCGAAATGATGCGCGCCATCGACAACGTAGGCAGCACGCCGGCTGCAATCGCTGCCAGCATGGCGATGTCATAGAGAATCGAGGCGTGATTGACAAAAGTCCAAGCGATGTACATGCACAACATGCCGTAGAAGGCCATGTCTGACATGACGGTACGTGTCAGCTCGTCGCGGGAGCGCAGCGCCAAGACCAAGGCCGAAGCTAGGGCACCGCCCATCACGAATATGCAGACGAAGATGACCCATTCGAAAGCGCTAAACTGCGCGAAATCTACCATTATTCGCCCTTCCTTTCCGGACGCAGCGGCCAGACGGAATACTTCTCCGTCTCATCCGCTGGCAACGGGGTGTCTTCTTCTTGCGCGATATCCGGCGCACGCATGTGGCGGCCGACGGTCTCGAGTGGATACTCGTAGAAGGCCGGATCCAGGTCCTTGGTATCGCTCTGACCTGGCACGCCATAGTCGATGTCCTTCACGTGCGGCGCCAAGCGCTCCTCCATGTCCGCGAGCGACTCCATGATTTCTACCGGGTCATCGCCCATGACCGCCTGGACGAGCACGATACGCGGCAAACCCTCTGCCACCGGCTCGCGCAGGCCCAGCGACAAAGTGCCAGGGGTTGCGGTGATAGACGAGGTAAACCAGAAGATCTCCCACGCATCGGTCACGCGCAGCGGGTAGCGCACGATGACTGGGTGGTAGGAATTATGCGGCTTGAAAGACTCCATGGCCAAGCCGAAACCGGCAACGAAGATCTCCTTAATCAGCCATAGGCCATAGACACAGGAGTGGAAGAAAAGTTTCATTTAGCGACCTCCCTGGATGGAATCGATGTCTGGCAAGGCAACGGGGGCGTCGCCAAGCACGGCTTCGGTATAAGCCTGAGTATCCAGCAGATCCTGTGCCGCGTGCATGGTGATATCCACGAACGGGCCTGCCAGGACGAACATGGTCAGCGAGCCCATGATCAGCGCCGCAGAAGGAGCCATCAGCTTCTTGCGGATGATGAGTTCCTTCGGCACCTTCTGCTTTGGCAGATCCTTGCCCCAGAAAACCTCGCGCCACACGCGCAGCATGGACAAGAAGGCGGCAAAGGAAGCGATGATGATGACCGCGATGACAATCCATGCCCATACCCCACCGGTGCGGGCGATCTCGATGACGATCAAGACCTTGCCCCACATGCCAGAAAATGGCGGGAAGCCCACCACGGAAAAGGCACCGGCGGCGAAGATCCAGGCGATGAGCGGATCGCGGCGTGCCAAGCCCGAAAGCTTAGATAGCAAGCCAGTGCCGTAGGTCTCTTCGATGGCACCAGAGGCCAGGATGAGCGAGCCCACCGTGAGCATGTGGTGGATGGTGTACAAGATGCCGGCGGCGAGAGCTCGCTGCGGATCGTGGGTGGTAAAGGCCATCATCACCAAGATGAAAGGCATGCCGTTGAGCATCTGATAGCCCAACACGCGACGGATAGAGTTTTCGGCCAAGCCACCAAATGCGCCGATCAGCATCGAGATGATCATGACCACGATGATGAGCGTGCCCCAGCGCTGGTCCATGTCGAAAAGGTGGACCCACAGGCGGTAGAGCATGTAGACCGCAACCTTGGTGTGCAGGCCGGAGAACAAGCCCATCACGGCAGCCGAGGTGCCTGGGTAGGTGCGCGGCAGCCAGGACTGCACGGGGAAGACGCCGGCCTTCGCCGCGATGGCGATGACTACGATTCCCGAGGCCACGGTCACTGGGCCGTTGCCCGCCGCAGCGCCCTCTAGTGCGGCGAGGTTGACCGCGCCGGTAACGGAGTAGATATAGCCCACGCCGACGACCAGCAGCGTCGAGGCAAAGAGGTTAACCAGAACGAAGGCACGACCGGCCGCGAGGCGCGACCAGGTACCGGACATCGTGATGAGGCCATAAGAAGGCAGCAGCATGACCTCGATGAACACGAAGAAGTTGAAGAGGTCTGCGGTAAGCAGCGCGCCGCAGACACCGGTGATGAGAATCAGCGTCAACGATGGGTAGTAGCGCGACTTCGTCTCGCCGCCCACGATGGCAAACCAGTTGGCGCCGAATGCGACGATCATCGTCGTGACAATCATCAACGCTGAGAAGGTATCTGCCGCGAAAGCAATACCCGCGTTACCTGGGTAGCCGCCCACGGTGTGGGCCACCACGCCGTTGTTCATGGTATAGAGCAAGAGCGCGAAGCCAGCAAAGATTCCGATGCCCGGGATAATCAGCATGATGGAATCACGCACGCCGCGCCACGGGGCCATTAGGGCCAAGGCCGCTGCCACGAGGGGAACCGCTGGGAATAGCGGCAACAGTGCACTGACGAGTTCAGCCATTACTTCTCCCCTTCCTCACTGTGATCCAACTGCTTGACGCGATCCATCTTGTTGGCAGAACGCTGCAAAATCTCTCGATTCTTAGAATCACGACCCAGCGTGGAGAACGCGTGGTCAATGGTGTTGTCATCAACCGGCTCCACGATGTCCGTGTCATCATTGGCGCCCATAGCCGCCATGGTTAGCAAGATCGTGGAGGTCGCCATGGAAATGACCACGGCGGTAAGCACGAAGGCCTGCGGAAGCGGGTCCGCCATCTGGTCGTGTGCGACCTGCGAGGGGAAAGATTCCCCGCGGTAGGAGTACACGCCCGTAGCGAGCAGCGTCAGGTTAGCGCCGTGACCGAAGGCCATCATGCCCAGCACGATGTGGACCAAGCCACGCTGCTGGATGAGATAGACCGCAGAACCGATAAGCAGTGCAATGGTTAGTGCAAGAATCATTATTTCTCCCCGCCTTTCTGGCGTGCCACGCGCGGCGAGTTCTTCTTAGTTCGAGCCTCAGACTTGTTGAGCAAAGCCAGCGGATTGCTCGAGGGGTTGATGGGCTCGGGGTAAGGATCATCGACGTCGTCAAGCACAACGCGCGGGGTCGTCGGCAACGCAGAATCGTCGTCGTGGACCCATGGCAAGAAGTCGCGCTCCGTGCCCGGGCGCAGATAACCGCCGAGGGCGTTGATGGCCATGGTCAGCATGCCCAGAACCGCGAGATAAATACCGAGGTCGAAAATCAGCGACGTGGTCCAGTGCTGGCCCAAGGCGTGGCCGTGGATGGCGGTCAGGAAGCCGCCCGGCTCGCCGTGGTGCGGGATGTAACCGATAAAGCCTGCAGTCAGCGCCACGATGATGCCGATGCCCGTGAGGTGAATCGGGGTCATACGGCCGAAGACAATCTCATCAGAGCCGCGGGACAGGTAGGTCAGGCCGATGGCTGCGCCCATAATCAGCGCGGCCGGGAAGCCGCCGCCCGAGGCCTGGTGACCGCGGTAGAAGACCACGACGGAGGTGACAACCAAAATCGGAATAACGATGGCAATGCCCTTACGCAGCGGAACCGAATTTAGCTGCGACTGGCCGAACGGAGCCGGGCGCGTGCCGGAGGTAAATGGGAAGCGCGGCAGCGTGGAGGTAACAGAAGCAATCACCACGGCGGCCATGCCCAGAACTGAAAGCTCGCCCAGGGTATCGAGTGCACGGAACTCCACGATGATGGTGGCCACGACGTTGTCGCCGCCGGTGATATCCGGAGCGTTGTCCAGGTACCACAGAGAAAGATCGGAACGCTCATGGCGGCCCATCAGGCCCCAGACACCGAGGAAGGCGGCCACGCCGGCGAGGACAGCTACCACGATGGAGCCGGTCTTACGCGATTTCTCTTGCACTGGGTGGAACTTCTCCGGCAGGTAGCGCAGCACCATCATCATCACGATGACAGACAGTGCCTCGACGGTGAACTGGGTCAGCGCGACGTCGGGTGCGCCGAGCAGGAACATCTGCAGGGTCACGCCCGTGCCGGCGATGCCGATCATCACCGCGCCCGTCAGGCGGTTGCGGGTGCGCACCAGGCCAAACATGGACAGCGCGACGATGGAAAGCGGCAAAAGATCCCATGGGTTATCCAGGCCTTCGACGCGTGGTGCAAGAGCGACGCCGTCGACGCCTTCGCTGATAAGGCCTGCCGCAGCCAGAATGATGAGCAGCAAGACGATGGGCAGCATCAGGCGTGAAGGATTATGGGTATCGGACATGCGGCCGACAAAGCGGCCGATCGCGGCCGCACCATTTTGGACGGAGCGCAGAATCTGGTTGCCGGTGCGCGGAACCAGCTTGGTGTCCTCGAATGCGGACCACAGCTGCTTGCGAATGAAGATACCGGCGATGCCCGCGATGAGAACCGCAACGGAGATGACCAGTGGAACGTTCACCCCGTGCCACAGGGAAAGGTGGGCGTGAGATTCCATTCCCACGGAACCTGCCATCAAGTCCAAAGGCTTGTCGAACTTGCCCAACACGAAGACCAGCGGCAAGGACATAAAGCCCGGAAGTGCTGCCGGCAGCCAGAGGCGAACAGGCGCCTCGTGGACCTTGGACATGTTGCGCGGGCCGTCGAAGAAGGCGCCGAAGACGATCTTGGCGGAGTAGGTGAAGGTAAAGAATGCGCCGATTGCGGCAACCATCAGCAGCACCAGCTGCCCTGCCCCACCGATGGGCGCTTCTTCGAAGGCGGTGAGCATGCCTTCCTTGGAGACGAAGCCCAAAAGCGGTGGAACCGCGGCCATCGATGCCGCGCCGATAACCATGGAGCCGAAGGTCCATGGCATCTTGTTCCACAGCACGCCGAGGCGGCGGATATCGCGGGAGCCGGCCTCGTGATCAATCACGCCGATGAGCATGAAGATGGACGACTTAAACAGTGCATGCGCCAGCGTGTGCACCAGGGCGGCGGTGATAGCAAAAGGCGTGCCGACGCCGATGGTAGCCACAATCCAGCCTAGGTGCGAGACGGTGGAATAGGCGGTCAGCTTCTTCAGGTCAGTCTTTTGCACCGCAAAGACCGCCGACATAACGGCGGTGCCCATACCAACGACGATGAGCAGCCAGTTCCACACGGCCACGTCGTGGAAGATGGTGGAGAAACGAATCAGCAGGTACACGCCTGCCTTGACCACTGCGGCTGCGTGCAGGAAGGCAGAGACCGGCGTTGCTGCAGCCATGGCCTCTGGCAGCCAGAAGTGGAACGGAAACTGCGCGGCCTTTGTAAAAGCAGAGCAAGCAATAAGAACTGCCACGGCGGCAGTAAGGCTTGGGCGCTCGTGCCAGACACCGGAGGCCAGAATCTTTTCCAGGTTGGTAGTACCCGCGGCCGTCGCCGCGATGGCCACGCCTGCCAACAGGGTAAGGCCACCGATAAAGGTCAAAATCAGCGTGCGCTGCGAGCCCTTCTCGCCTGCCTTACCCGAACGCGCGATAAGCATAAACGAGGCCAGGGAAACCAGCTCCCAGGCAAGAAAGAGCAGGATGACGTCGTTAGCCAGCGCCAGCAGCAGGATCGACATGGTAAATGCCGTCATCAGCAGATAGAAGCTGGTGTTTCCTTTGCCCTTGGGCAGGTAGGCGGCCGAGTAGGTAAGGACTACGGCGCCGATGACCAAAGCCAGCAAGGCGAAGAATACGCCCAAGGCATCGCCGCGCAGAGCGAAGTGGACGTCGATGCCGGTGCCGACGACGTCGCCGACCCACGTGCGCGAGAAAGACAGCTCTTCGCCCGCCGATAAAGTTCCAAATTCTTTAGCAAGAAGACCTGCCGCCACAATAAAAATGCCGGCTAGGGGGTAGCCGGCGGCGCGATCAGCAACCTTGACGATTACTGGGGCAAGGACCACTGCCAAAGCTGCGAGGAGGACAACATAAATAAGTGTCACGAAAAATTAGCCTCACAAACCATTGTGTAGAGATTTATTACTTAGAGCGCGCATAAAATACGACGTTCCCACACTACCATTGTGGCCCACGTCAAAGCACATTTTTTCGGTGCTCAAGGCGACAAATCGCGCGGCGGTTTTGCAAGAAAAACAACCTCCAAGCAGCGCTTTCCAGCATCGTTCTAGCGGCGGCGCCAGAAAGCACCGCCCCATACATAAAAAGCCGCCGCGGAAAGAAATCCACGGCGGCAAACGCGAGGCTAAAGGAGGCTACTTCTCCCCGAGCAGCGCGTCGACGAAGCCCTCGACCTCGAATGGCGCGAGGTCATCGGCACCCTCGCCCAGGCCAACAAGCTTGACTGGGACGCCTAGCTCCTCCTGAACCTGGAAGACAATGCCGCCCTTGGCGGTGCCATCGAGCTTGGTCAGTACCACGCCCGTGATGTCGACGACCTCACGGAAAATGCGGGCCTGCGCGAGGCCATTCTGGCCAACGGTGGCGTCGAGAACCAGCAGAACCTCGTCCACCTCAGTCTTCTTTTCCACCACGCGCTTGACCTTGCCCAACTGATCCATCAGGTCAACAGAAGTGTGCAGGCGGCCGGCGGTGTCGACGAGGACGACGTCTACGCCTTGGTCAACGCCCGCTGCAACGGCATCGAAAGCAACGGAAGCCGGGTCAGCCCCCTCCTTGCCGCGGACCGTGCTGGCGCCGACGCGGCGACCCCAGGTTTCGAGCTGATCCGCTGCGGCTGCACGGAAGGTATCCGCGGCGCCCAACAACACCTTGTGACCCATCGCGACGAGCACGCGCGCAAGCTTGCCCGTGGTGGTGGTCTTGCCGGTGCCGTTGACGCCGACGACCATGATGACAGCAGGCTTGCCCTCGTTCGGCATGGCCTTGATGGAACGGTCCATCTCCGGGTGGCCGGCCTCTATGAGGCACTCGCGCAGCATCGCGCGGGCCTCTTCCTCACTGGCGACGCCGCGCTCTGCGAACTTATCGCGCAGCGCCTCCGTGACCTTCATAGTGGACTTGGTGCCCAGGTCCGCCATGATGAGGGTGTCTTCGATTTCCTCCCACGCTTCCTCGTCGAGGTCACCCGCGGACAAGATGCCCATCAGGCCCTGTCCAATAGCGTTCTGCGAGCGCGACAGGCGGCCGCGCAGGCGACCCAAACGGCCACCCGCCGGCGCGATATCAGGTTCCGTCGCCTCCGCCGCCTCGACAACCTCAGCGTCCGCAGAGACTTCAAGCTCCTCCGGCTCGGCCTCTAGCGCTGCCTCAGCGCCCTGCGTCTGCGCATCGGCTGCCGCCGCGGCTTCCTCAGCCTCCGCAGCTTCGGCATCAGACATTTCTGCTGGAGATTCGGCGGCTTCATCTGTCGGGACTTCGTCTGTACTTTCGGTAACAACCGTCGGCTCTTCCGCGATCGCTTCCTCCTGCGGCGCCTCAGCAACCGGTTCTTCTGCTGCCGGCTCCTCGACGGCCGGCTGTTCAACCGGGGTTTCATCTGCTACCGGCTTGGCCTTTTCAGGTTCAGTCTTGGCAGGCTCAGACTCCGCCGGCTTGGAGGCAGCAGCTGCAGCTCCTGCGGCAGCGGTACCGGCAGCGGCCGCGCCGGTTGCAGCACCAGCGGCGGGTGCGGACTTCTCAGCCTTAGGCTCAGCAGGCTCGGCCGGCTTGGTGGGCTCAGCCGGCTTGGTGGGCTCAGCCGGCTTGGTCGGCTGAGCGGGAACCTTCTCTGGCTCCTTGGCGCCGCTGCCGGCGGGGGCAAAGTTGAACCCGGACTTGGCCTGGTAGTTGCCAGACTTTTGCTCCTGGGTCAGCTCCTTGGGAGCTTCCTCGGCCGGCTTTTCGAACGATACTTTCTTGGCATCGCCGCGCTTTTTACCTACTGCTACCAGCACAATCGCCAGCAGCACGATGACGGCTACGGCAATAAGAATCCACATCAACGTCGTATTCATGCCCTCTATAGTGCCAGGCTTGTTACAGCCTGGCACTACTACCCTGCGGATTAACCCTGGGTTTTGGACTCAGAGTCGGACTCAGCGTCGGGCTCGACGGCGTCGCCAAGCGCAACCCCGCGCGGGGCATCGACGCCCAGGCGCGTGGCGTCCTCGGCTGCAGCGGCGGAACCGGGGGCGTCGCCAGCCTGGCTCATACGCTGCGAAATCACGCGCGTGACGCCATCGCCACGCATCGTCACGCCGTAGAGGACGTTAGCCACATCCATCGTCGGCTTCTGGTGCGTGATGACAATAAGCTGCGAATCCTTGCGCAGTTCCTCAAACAGGGCGATGAGGCGTCGCAGGTTGACGTCATCAAGCGCGGCCTCAACCTCGTCCATCACGTAGAACGGGCTCGGGCGCGCACGGAAGATGGCCACCAGCATCGCCAAGGCGGTCAGGGACTTCTCACCACCGGAAAGCAAGGATAGGCGCTTGACCTTCTTGCCCGGCGGGCGCGCCTCAACCTCAATGCCGGTGGCCAGCATGTCATCCGGCTCCGTCAGGATCAGTCGGCCCTCGCCACCCGGGAAGAGGGTCTGGAAGACCTTCGGGAACTCCGCCTCCACGTCGTTCCACGCATCAGTGAAAAGCTGCAGAATCTGTTGATCCACATCCTCAATCACGCCCGCCAAATCCTTGCGCGCCTGGATAACGTCATCGAGCTGCGTAGACAGGAAGGAATAGCGCTCCTCCAGCGCCTTGTACTCCTCCAGCGCTAGCGGGTTGACCTTGCCCAGGGAGTTCAGGTCCTTTTCTGCCTGCTTCAGGCGCGCCTTTTCCGCGCTACGGTCGAAGTCCTCGCCCGGCGTGTAATCGCGCAGCAAATCAGGGATCGCAATGCCCAACTGGTCCACGATCTTCGCTTCGGTCTCATCCACGCGCACCTGCGCCTGCGAGCGGGCGACTTCGGAATTATTGGCGTTCGCCGTCAGGCGGTCAAGCTTCTGCCGCGTTGCCGAAACCTGCTGCTTGGCCGCTTGCAAGCGCCCGCCTAACACGTTGCGCTGATTGACCAACTCATCGCGCTCAGCCGTGGCGCGCTCCAGAGCCTGGGATGCGCGTCCGGCAAGGTCCGTGGCATGGCCCGCCACCGCTTGAGCTAAGGCGGCCTGCGCTTTACGACGCGCCATCGCTTGCTCATGGCGGGCCTTTGCCTGACGTTCATGCTGCGCTTGGCGACGCAGCGCGTCGCCCTTACCCGCAGCCTGCCCCACCTTGTCTTGGGCGGTGCGCGCCGCGAGCTGGGCCTCCATCTCCATGGCCTTGACCTGCTCCAAAGCAGCCGAGGCAGCATCGCGCTCGTGGGAGGAAGGCTCGCCGTCTTCGACCTCCTCATCGACGCGCGAGAGGCGGTCGCGGGTCTCAGCCAGCTGCTCGCGCACTTCGGCAAGCTTGACCTCGATCTCGGTCGCACGGGCCGCGGCTTTCTCATGCTCAGCCTTGTTGACCTCGTGCTGCTTCAGCAGGCGCTGGTGGTCGCGCTGCCAGGCTTCCACGGTCGTGTCGTGCTCACGCAAGGCCGCCTTTGCCGAGGCCGCTGCGACGCGCGCCTCCTCGGCCGCCATCTTCGCGCCCTCCAGGGTGCCGGAGAGCTCTTCCAACTCCTGCGTGGCAGATTCCAGCTGGCCTTCTGCCTCCGCGATGCGCGCGGTGACCTCGACGGTAGAAGAAGCGCCGGTGCCGGCTTGGACCCAGCCCTCGCCCACCAACAGGCCCTCGGCGGTAACCGCGCGCAGGCGCGGATCCTCGCGCACCAGCTCGCGGGCTAGGGCAAGATCGCCGACCAGCGCGACGTCGGAAAGCAGACGCGTCAGCGCCGCCTGCACCTCGGGTGCAAGCTGTATCTCATCCAGCAGCCAGGTCGCACCGCTGGGCAGGTTGGCGTCCAGACGCCAGTCGGAGGCACCCGCGGCAGTGGTATCCACCAGCGGGGTGCGGGCGGCGGTGCTCAAGGCTTCCACGATGTCCTCTGTAACCGCGCCCGTTTGCGCCTCCGCGAACGCGCCCAACGCCGCCGCAACGGCCGTGTCATGGGAGGTGGTGATGTAGTGCGCCAGCGGCTTAAAGCCCTCGCCCAAGTCGATATTTTCCGGGGCGGTCTGCGCCAAAGTATCGATGCGCGAGCGCAGCGTGTAGACCGCGCGTTCGCGTTCGCGCTGACCGTCGCGAAGCTGCTCCAGGCGTTTTTCGGCCGCCCCTGACTCACTCGCGGCCCTCACGTGGGCCTCTTCCAGCGGCTCGCGCTCGGCGTTTAAGGCCTCCAGCTTATCGGCGACTTCGTCCGCCTCAGCCTGCGCCGTGCGCGTGCGCGCCTTGGTGGACTGCAGCGTCTCCTCCTGGCGCGCGAGCTCCTCCTCTGCCGCGGAGACCTGCCCGGCGAGGTTTTCCTCGGAGGCGATGAGGCGAACCACTCCCTCGCGACGATCCGCAATCGCGCGTAGCTGCGCCATATGTTCCTTTTCCGCCTCTTCGAAGACGGCGCGGCGTTGCGCCACCTCCTCGCGGATGGACTCCAGGCGCTCGGCGGCCTCTTCGGCCTCCATGAGCAGCTCGGCGTGCTCTTCGTCCGCGCGCAGGGCACGGGCCTCGAGCTCTTCTGGGTCTTGGCCTGCATAGGCGACCTGTGCGCCGACGTTTTTCGCACGCTCTTCCGCAATGCGCTGGGTGGCGGCGATGCGCTCGGACAGCGTCGACAGGTCGAACCACAGCTTCTGCGCGGCCTCGGCCTGCGGATTAACCTCCTCGAGCTGGGCTTCGATTTCCAATTGGACGCCGGTGGCCTCTTCGTGCTGCTCGGTAGCTTCCGCCACCTGCTCGGCGAGCACCTGGGCCTGTTGCTCGGCATCGGCGTACTTCTTGCGGGTTTGCACGACTTGGTCGCCGGCGATGCGCAGGCGGGCATCGCGCAAATCCGCCTGGACGGTGGCCGCGCGCTGGGCGGTTTCGGCCTGACGGGCCAAAGGCTTTAGCTGTTTGCCCAGCTCTTCCGTGAGATCCTGCAAGCGATCCAAGTTGGCCTGCATGCCGGTGAGCTTGCGCTGCGCTTTTTCTTTACGACGCCGGTGTTTGAGCACGCCGGCGGCTTCCTCAATGTAGGCGCGGCGATCTTCTGGGCGCGATTCCAGGATTTCGGAGAGCTTGCCCTGACCGACGATGATGTGCATCTCGCGGCCGATACCGGAGTCAGAAAGCAGCTCCTGGATATCCATAAGGCGCGCTTTGGCGCCGTTGATTTCATACTCGCTGGCGCCGTCGCGGAACATGCGGCGGGTGACAGAAACCTCGGAGTATTCGATGGGCAGCGCACCATCGGAGTTGTCGATGGTAAGGGTTACCTCGGCGCGACCTAGCGCCTTGCGGTCGCCCGCGCCAGCGAAGATGACATCCTGCATCTTGCCGCCGCGCAGGGTCTTGGCGCTGCCCTCGCCCATGACCCACGCCAACGCGTCGACGACGTTCGACTTACCTGAGCCGTTCGGACCAACCACGGCGCAAATGCCGGGCTCGAATTTCAGGTTCGTCGCGGACGCGAAAGACTTGAAGCCTTTGAGCGTGAGCGATTTCAGGTGCATTCGTGAAAGTTTAGCAAGCCTAGGCGCTAGCGTTCGATAAAGCCGCTCTCACCGCGTGGGTCTGACCACTGCTCCACCACGGTAGTTACGGTTCCGGGGCGCTTGGTGGTGGAAGGCTGCTCGCGCAATAACTCGAGCAGGCGCTCGCAGTCCTCGCGCGGGCCTTCGGCAACAACCTGCACGCGCCCGCCCTTTAAGTTCGTGGCGTGGCCCGCAAGACCCAATTCAAGGGCCCGAGAGCGCGTCCACCAGCGGAAGCCAACGCCTTGGACCGTACCGTGCACGAAAGCGGTCAGGCGTTGCATTTAGTACTCCCGTAGATTGGTGCGATCCGACAGGTCATACTTGTGCTGCAAGTGCTTGCGGTCCTCCGGGCTGCGGCGGGTAACCGGGTCAGAGCCGTCCCAGCACTCGACGTTTTTCAGTTCCGGCATCATGTCGCGATGGAAAATCGGGTCCACGCCGTCACGACGCTGCTCGTTGAAGTTCTTCAGCAGCTTGATGGCCACGCCGGACAGAGGAACGATGGCAAGAATATTCAGGAAGACCATCGTTGCCGCGCCGGTATCTGCCAGGGCGAAGACCAAAGGCAAAGAGCCCACGGCGCCAAACCATACGAAGAAGAGCACCACGAGGCGGAAGAGGATCAGCAGGCTCTTTTTGCGGGTTAAGTACTCCACGTTGGCCTCTGCCAAGTAGTAGTTGCCCAGAATCGAAGAAAATGCCAGGAAGAACAGGATGAAGCTGACGAAATGGATGCCCCAATCGCCCACCTCAGAAGCCAGTGCAGCCTGCGTCAGGGAAACGCCCTCGGCTTCCGCGCCGTAGTTGACGGTAGGCCCCAGCAGGATGATGAAGGCGGTGATAGAACAGACAACTAGCGTGTCGAAATAGACGCCCAAGGTCTGCACCAGCCCCTGTTTGACTGGGTGCGACACGGCGGCGGTAGCTGCGGCGTTCGGCGCGGAGCCCTCGCCGGCCTCATTGGAAAACAGGCCGCGCTGGATTCCCTTCATCATCGCAGTGCCTAGACCGGCGCCGGCGATTTCCTTGAAGCCTAGGGCGTGGCCGATGATGTCACCGATCATGCCCGGGACCTTGTCAAAATTGGCCACGACAACGAAGCCGCCGATGAGCAGGTACGCAATCGCCATAAACGGAACGATGACCTGAGTGATATTCGCAATACGCTGCACACCACCGAAGATGATGAGAGCGGAGATAGCAGCGATGACGCCGCCGATGATAAAGCGGAAGGTGAAGTCGTCACGGCCGAAGGAGAACGCGATGGAATCGGCAATGGCGTTGGTCTGGAATGCGTTGTAGACAAAGCCGAAGGTAAAGGCGATGGCCACAGAGAAGATAACGGCAAGCGGGCCCCAGCCTAGGCCACGCTTCATGTAATAAGCCGGGCCGCCGCGGTAAGCAGTGCCTTCACGGACCTTCCACACCTGAGCCAGGGTGGACTCGATAAACGCCGTCGCACCGCCCAGGATGGCAATCAGCCACATCCAGAACACGGCACCAGGTCCGCCCACGGAAATAGCCACAGCCACGCCCGCGACGTTGCCGGTGCCCACGCGCGAGGCCGCCGAAATGGTAAAAGCCTTGAAAGCGGAGATTCCGCCGTAGTCCTCATCTTCGTCGCGGCCGACGCCCTTCGGACGTTCCACCACAGCCTTGAACATTTGCGGGACCATGCGCACCTGTACGAGCGCAGTCCTAAAGCCGAAAAATAGTCCCGCAGCAATCAAGATCCACGGGATCAGATAAGTCCATACCGAATCGTTGAACGTTGTCACAGCGTTCTCAATAAATTCCATGTGGAATATTAAACGCTATATATCCCCTATCGATCCATTAATAGGTTTGGCAGCGGGGGCAATAGTGGGTAGATCTACCGCCCACAACCACCCTTTTTAGCGGCGTCGCACACCTATCGCACGGCTCATCGCCGCGGCCGTAGGCATGCAAAGAGCGGTCGAAGTAACCCGACTCGCCATTGACGTTGACATAAAGCGCATCGAAGCTGGTGCCGCCGACTTTAAGGGCAGCGCGCATGACGGTCGCGGCGGCGTCGACAAGCGCAACTGCGTCGCGTTGGCGCAGCGTGGAGGCCTTCTTTTGGGGCTGTATGCGGGCTAACCAGAGCGCCTCGTCGGCATAAATATTACCGATTCCCGAGACCACAGTCTGATCCAACAACGCCGTCTTCACCGCCGTCTTCTTCCCACGCAGCCGCCGCGCCGTGGCAACAAGGTCAAAGTCCGACTCCAGCGGATCCCGCGCGATGTGCGCGATCTTCGTCCATGGGGCCAGCAACCAATATCCAAAGGTGCGCTGGTCCACGAAGTTCAGCTGGACGCCGCCGCTTAACGACGCCGCGATGCGTACATGTTTCGAGTCCATCTCCCCCACCCGCATTTGGCCGGACATGCCGAGATGTACGAAAAGCACATCGCGGCCGGGATCCGTGAGGTCCTCGTCGGCGAATTCCAGCCACATGAACTTGCCGCGCCGTGCCACACTCGCGATTTCGCGGCCGGCTAGGAGCTGTTCCAAGGGGCCATCCTGGCCGCGGTTGGCCCGCGAGTGCAAGACTTTCACGGACTCGAAGCGGCGGCCAGGAAGATAGGCCTCCAGCCCGCGGCGGACGGACTCGACTTCTGGAAGTTCAGGCATTAATTCTCGCGGTTAGCGGTGCCCTGGACCAAAAGCGGAGTTTCGCGCAGAGTATCGCACGCCTCTTGCGCCGCCTGCTGCTCGGCCAGCTTCTTGTTGTGGCCAACGCCATTGCCCACGGTCAGGCCCGCGACGGTAGCCACCGCGGTGAAGGTCTGGTCGTGCTCTGGGCCGGTAGAGGTAGCGGTATAGACCGGCATCGGGGCCTTCAGCTCGGCGCACAGCTCCTGCAGGTTGGTCTTCCAGTCCATGTGGCGGCCGGAGACGACAGCGTTGTCGATCTTCTTTTGGAACAGGCGCAAAATAACATCGCGCGCGACCTCAAAGCCGTGCTGGCGATAAATCGCGCCGAAGATGGCCTCGGTGGTATCCGCCAGAATCGAATCTTTGTCGCGGCCGCCGGTGGACTGCTCGCCCTTGCCCAGCAGGATATGTTGGCCCAGTTCAATCTCGCGAGCGATATCGGAAAGCCCGTATCGCGAGACGATGGAAGCGCGCATCTTCGAAATATCCGATTCCGGACGCGAAGGGTACTGCTCGTAGAGCTTCGAAGCCACGGAAAGGCCAAGGACAGCGTCGCCTAGAAACTCGAGGCGTTCATTGTTGGGCAGGTACCCGTTTTCGTTGGCAAAAGAGCGGTGGGTCAGCGCCAGACACAAGTTTTCATCGGCCAGGTTGATGCCCAATGCCTGCAGCAACGGGCCATGATCGACGGCGCTATAGGCCTGCTGGAGGGCTTCCTCGCCGGTCAGCTTTTTCTTCTTGCTCACAGGAACTTCTCCAGTCCAGACCAACGGATATCGACTTTGTCTTCCTCTTCCCCAGAGACTCCGGTGGAAACACCCTCCGGCATCTCCATGTCGCAGCCTTCCTCGCACACCGGCGCGAAAGGAAGGCTCAGGCCAGCTTCATCGATGATGGTCTGCAGCAAATCGATTTCGTCGTCTACGACCTCAGGAACTTCATCGCCAGAGCCTGCATCCTCATCATCGAGTTCATCGCCGCTGATGAAAGACTCGTCTGCGGCAAAAACCTGCGAGACCTGCAGATCCAGCTGCGGGTGCAGTGGGCGCAAGCAACGAGCGCATTCGCCGGTGAGGGGGCCGGTAACCGTGGCGTCGACAAGCACGCCAGATCCCAGCGGTGTCAAGGTGGCGTCGACCGTAATCTCGTCGCCCTTTGCAACGGCGATCATCTCGACGCCGATACGTTCGGGCGCAGGGCCCTTCTGCACGCGCTGCTCCGGCATTGCGGCAGCGCCCTGGCCACGCAAGAGCTCGGCCACGTTAAATTTCAGCGGTGATTCCAATACTTCTGCCATAACGTCTCTTAGCCTACATCGTGCGGCGCCATCCTTTTAGCAGAGCTTTGCCCACGCTTGCCGACGCCGCCTTTTGCCCGCTATCTGGGTGTTGCCTGAACTGCACCGCACAAGGTCTTATGCACTAAAGGCAGGTGGTTTCCCAATGGTTTAGCGGGTCTTAGGCTGGGGACTATGAATTACGGCACCACTGCACCAAACAGCGAATTAGCCCAGCTTGGATGGGCGTTTTCTCTGCTTTGCGTGCTGCCGGTGGTAGCGCTTGGCGCAATCGCATATCTGCGATACCGCCGCAGCCGCCTGCGGCCGGGGATGGCACTGCGTTCCCTGGCCTATCGCGGTGTGGGTTTGGGACTTGTGCTGGGTGCTTTCGTGGCGCTTCCGCTGCCCTTCGACATCACGATGATTGTCGCCTCCGCGCTCCTGGGCCTTGGCACCGCGTGGCTGGCCTGGAATGCACGCGAAGGGCTATCGGGCGTTCTCATGTCCGTTGCCACGGCGCTCGGCGGTATTTTGAGCGTTGTCGCAGGGCAATATTTGGTGGAGGCGCTATTTTCTGTGCGCCTCATCGCGGGTACGCCTATGGAAACGTTTGCATTGATGTGGGGCGTGTTCGGTTTTCCCGCTGCGGTATCAGCGGCGATTGCCGTTGCCACAAAGACGATGGCCCCAGCTGATGAACAGACGGTGTACGACAAACCGTCTGGCCACCAGCAAGGACCATCGTCTCCGCGCCGCAGCCGAGCTATGCAAACCCTATGCAAACAGAGTGTGCAATCGCCGCGCTAGCGCCCGGGTGCCGGAAGCTCTCGGTGCTTGACGCATCCGCGCTATAGGTCTTAGCGTTCGTAGCGCTCGGAGCTTTCGGCGCGGTACTCGCCGCGCTCGCCCCGGTCGGCACGGTACTCGCCGCGCTCGCTGCGCACATCTGCGCGCGGATCGCTTATGCGGGAACGCACGCCCGCGCCGCGGCGCAGCGCTTGACGGTCAGAGTTCACGGTACGCAGCAGGCCGGAAAGAGAGCTTTCAAACTCGCCGAGCTTGGAATCGACAAACTCATCGCACTCGGTGCGCAAACGATTCGACTCGGTGTGGGCGGTCTCCACAATGCGCTGCGCCTCATCGTTCGAGCGGCGGACCACCTCGGACTCAGAGACCAAGCGTTCCTGCTCCGCCTGGCCTGCGGCGACGCTGCGCTCGTATTCCTGATTGCCCTGCGCGATGGTGCGGTCCGCATCGGCACGCGCGCTTTCGATCATGGCGCTGGCATCGTCTTCCGCCTGGGCGACCATGGCGGTCGAGCGCTGCTGGGCGTCGGAAAGCATGGCGTCAGAGTCTTCCTGCGCACGCGCCATAATCTCGTCAGACTGCGCGTTTGCATCCGCGACAATCTGCGCAGCGCGTTCCTCCGCGCCAGCCAAGATTTCGTCCTGCTTATCTAGGACATCCTGCGCATCGTCCATTTCGACGGGCAGGGCGTTACGGAGGTCGTCGAGAAGCGCGAGCATCTCGTGGCGCGGGACCATGCAGTTGGCTGTCATGGGAACGGAGTAGGCCTGCTCCAGATTGCGAACAAGTTCATCTAGGGACTCAAATACGCGGTACATGCGATCAGAGTAACCAAAGAAACTTTTTTCACACGTTTCCCACGCGGCACTTGCAATAAAAATCTAAAGTTCGACTTCAGGCTTTAAGCAGCGCTATACGACGCCCTGCGCCAACATCGCATCAGCCACCTTCTTAAAGCCCGCGATATTCGCGCCCGCGACATAATCGCCTTCCATGTCATACTCCCGCGCGGTGCGGTCGATGTTTTTGAAGATATTCGACATGATTTCGTGCAATCGTTTGTCGGTGTAGTCAAAAGACCACGAATCGCGCGATGCATTTTGCTGCATCTCCAGCGCAGAGGTGGCCACGCCGCCGGCATTCGCGGCCTTGCCCGGCGCGAATTTAACCTGCGAGCCCACGAAGAAGTGCGTCGCTTCTGCAGTACACGGCATATTTGCTCCCTCGGCGACGTAGCGCACGCCATTTTCTGCCAGCAGCCGCGCGGCGTCGACGTCGAGCTCGTTTTGAGTAGCGCACGGCAACGCAACGTCGGCAGGCATGGCCCAGATATTGCCGCCCTCGTCATATTTCACGCCTGCCTCCTGGGCATATACGCTAATGCGCTCGCGGCGAATCTCCTTGACATCTTTCAGCAGCTCGAAGTCAACGCCGTTTGGGGTTTCGACATACCCCGCGGAGTCAGACATCGCTACGACGGTGCCGCCCAACTGTTGGACCTTCTCGGCCGCGTAAATCGCCACGTTTCCAGAACCAGAGACAATGACCTTTGCTCCGCTAAAGGACTCGCCGTGGGCCTTCATCATCTCTGCGGTGAGATAGACCAAGCCGTAGCCGGTGGCCTCGGTGCGCACCAGGGAGCCGCCCCAGGACAGCCCCTTGCCTGTCAGCACGCCAGACTCGTGGCGGTTTTCCAGCCTGCGGAACTGGCCGAACAGGTAACCAATCTCGCGCCCGCCAACACCGATATCGCCTGCCGGAACATCCTGATATTCACCGATGTAGCGGTGCAATTCCGTCATAAAGGACTGACAAAAGCGCATGATTTCCGCATCCGACTTACCCTTCGGGTCGAAATCAGAACCGCCCTTACCGCCACCGATGGGCAGGCCGGTCAGCGAGTTTTTAAAAATCTGCTCAAAGCCCAAGAACTTGATGATGCCCAGGTTCACCGAAGGATGGAAACGCAGCCCGCCTTTGTACGGGCCCAGTGCGGAATTGAATTACACACGGAAACCGCGGTTGACGCAAACGTTTCCACGATCATCGGTCCAGGGAACGCGGAAGATGAGCTGGCGCTCGGGTTCGCATAGGCGCTCGACCAGGCCGTAGTCGGCGTAGTGCGGATCCTTGTTCAGGACAATCTTCAGCGAATCCAGTACCTCGGAGAGGGCTTGGTGAAACTCGGGCTCGCCGGCGTTTCGCTTTAAAAGCATGTCGTAGTAGTTGGAAATTTGCTTTTCGATGTGCATCTGGTGCGCCTTTCGCCGGCGAGGGTGCCGAATCGGTGGTTTACAGGACACCAAACAGTTTTCTATCGTGTGACCAAAAGTGCAAGTATCCGCGAGGTAAAACCGCCCACGAATTAGTGGCCACCTATACTTTTCGGCATGCATATCATCGTCGCACCGGACTCTTTCAAAGGGACAGCAAGCGCAATGCAGGCCGCGGCAGCCATCGCTGGCGGTCTGCGCGAGGCCCTTCCCGACGCCACCATCACCACCTGCCCCATGGCCGACGGCGGCGAAGGCACCTCCGAAATCCTCGCCACCGCCGCCAGCCTTTCCGGCGTCGAGGTGCAAACGATTACACTGCCCACTACCGACGCCCGCGGGCGGCTGACCGAAGCCAGCTACTTCCTGGCCGGCGAGCATGCGCTAATCGACGTCGCCTCCGCCACCGGGCTGCCCGCCGTCGCCAATGACCTCGACCCACTGCACTCGGATTCCTACGGCACCGGAGTGCTCATCGCGGACGCCGAAGCCCGCGGCGCTAAGCACATCGTTTTATGTCTTGGCGGCAGCGCGACCATCGACGGCGGAATGGGCATCCTCGCCGCACTTGGTGCTGCGGCACACGACGAGCGCGGCTACGCGCTACCCAAGGGCGGTGCTCCCCTCGTTCGCCTCGACAACATCGACACCGCCCAACTCAACATCAAGGCCGGTGCCCTTAACTACACCCTGCTCGCCGATACCCGAGCCGTGCCTATCCAGGCCGCTACCATATACGGCCCACAAAAAGGCGTCGAGGGAGAACACATCGCGCTGCTCGCGGGCGCTCTTCTTCGCCTCTGCGAAGTAACCGGCACCGACGAAAACGCCGAATCCTTTGGCGCCGCAGGCGGCATCCCCATCGCTTTGCGCTGGCTTTCGCAAACGCTCTGGGGAAGCGAAGAACACTTCGAAGTAGTCCCCGGCGGCGCGTATGTGGCAGAAAAAATCGGCCTGTCGGCGAAACTCGCCGAGGCAGACCTCGTTGTCACCGGCGAGGGCCGCTTTGATGAGCAATCCCTCACCGGCAAAGTTGTCGGTACCGTCGCCGAGCTAGCCGGCGAAACGCCAGTCGGCGTCATCGCAGGCTCCATCGCATCGCCGCTTCCCCACGGCGCCGTAGGAGTCGAGCTCGACAATGCGCAAGGCGCCGCGAAAGGCGACGTCGTGGAGCAATTGCGCGCCGCCGCCCACGCGCTGGCAGCTAAGGTTGCGCCTGTACAGACCACGGAAAAATAGCCGGCCGCTCGTGCGCGACCTCATCTTCCAAAAGCACGTGGTCCTTCGGCAACACCGCGTGCGGGGTGAGAAGTCGCGCGAGCACCATCGTCAGCTGGTTCACGGATCCCTTCACGCCGTCGACCTCAATGTTGTAGCGATAAACGTTGGCATCTTCTAGTTCGCGGTCGAAGTGCTCGTCGCGGTAGGTTTGGCGCAACTGCTCCTCCAAGCCGGCCGGCAAGGTGGGATTTTCCTCGCGGGTTACGCGGGCAGCGGCCAGCGTTTCATTTGCAACCAGCTTTTCGGTGGCGGTGCTAAAGACCTCCGCCACTCGCTCGGCCTGGGCATCCGGCACAAGAACATCAAACTGAATAATTGGCATGTAGGTAACCCTACCCTAACGAAAAGAAGATTAGCTATGGCAGATTCCACCAAAATCGCAAACCTCTTGAAAGACTGCCGCGTAGACCTTAGCTGGCAGCGCGAATTCTACGAGGACCTTCACGCTCACCCTGAGCTCTCCCACGAAGAAGAGCGCACCGCCGGTCGAATCCTTGAGCGCCTGCGCGCTTTCGACTGCGAGATTGTCCAGCCCATCGGCGGCTTCGGAGCTGTGGCCATCTTCCGCAACGGTCCCGGCCCCACCGCTCTTTTCCGCGCTGACTTCGACGGGCTGCCCGTGCAAGAGGAAACGGCAGTTGCATACGCCTCCCGCAACGGCAACATGCATGTTTGCGGCCACGACATGCACACTACAGAGCTGCTGGGAGCCTGCGCGCTTCTCGACGCCCACCGCGACGCCTGGTCCGGCACCTTCCTCGCTCTTTTCCAGCCAGCAGAAGAATCTTCCATGGGAGCAAAATATATGCTGGCCGATTCGCTTACTACCCGCGTCCCGAAACCCGACATCTGCCTCGGCCAACACGTTATGCCCGGCAAAGCAGGCGATGTTCTGTCCCGCCCCGGAGCAATCATGGCCGGTTGCGACTCCCTGCGCATCACCATTCACGGACGCTCGGCACATGCCTCGATGCCGCACGCAGCCGTTGACCCGACCTATATCGCCGCCATGGTCATCACGCGTTTGCAAGCGATCGTTGGGCGCGAGGTGGCACCGCATGACTTCTTTGTCATTTCTGTGGGGGAGCTGCATTCAGGCGATAAAAACAACATCATTCCTGAGACTGCCGAGTTGGTGTTGAATACCCGTTATTACAAACCGGACGTCGCCAAGCGTGTATATGCCTCCCTCGAGCGAATGGTGCGCGCGGAATGCGTAGCCTCCGACGCCCCCAAGCCGCCGGAATTCGAGTACTTTGCCCACGGCGAAGTCACCGACAACGATCCTGCCGCCCACGAAACCGTGCGCGCAGTCTTTGACGCCGTCTTCGGCGCGGCCTCGGGTACTGCCGAACCTTCGACGGCCTCCGAGGACTTTTGCTACCTCCCCCAAGCTTGGGGTGTGCCGTATTATTTCTGGTTTATTGGCTCGACACCCGCAGAACTGGCAGATAACCCACCCGTCAACCACCAAGCGATATTCCTGCCCGATTATGAACCCACCGTGGCATCGAGTACCCAAGCCGCCGCAGCAGCGGTGCTGGCCTACCTCGCAAATTAAGCAAGCGCTTGCGCTCAAGGCCGGATAAGCTGGCACACGGTATTTTCCATTCTCTTAAAGAACCAGATAGGTAATAAATGAGCCAGCCCAAGCACTCTGCTTTTCAGTCCACTGTCCCCGCACACGTGCGCTCCGCTGCCGGGGTTAGCCCTTCTGCTGCCAGCCAGCGCAAATTCTGGTCCGGCTTATCTTCTGCTGTCGTAGCCGAAATCGCTGACAATTGGGAAGCCACCCGCGCTGCCTACTCTGCGACCCGCCAGCAGCACTACTTTTCCGCCGAGTTCCTGCAAGGCCGCGCGCTGCTTAATAACCTCACCAACCTGGACTTGGTCGACGAAGCCAAGGCCGCAGCGAAGGCAGCCGGCCGCGAGCTTTCCGACGTCCTCGAGGCCGAGCACGACGCCGCCCTCGGCAATGGTGGCCTAGGCCGACTCGCTGCTTGCTTCCTCGATTCGGCGGTCACGCAGGACTACCCAGTCACCGGCTACGGCCTGCTCTACCGCTACGGCTTGTTCCGCCAGTCCTTTGACAATGGGCACCAAAAGGAGCAGCCCGACGCATGGATGGAAAACGGTTACGAGTTTGTCATTCGCCGTGCTTCCGATCAGCGTCGTGTGCACTTCGATGACATGGACGTCCGCGCGATTCCCTACGACATGCCGATTACCGGCTACGGCACCGACAACGTCGGCACCCTGCGCCTGTGGAAGTCCGAACCCATCGACGAATTCGACTACGATGCGTTCAACTCACAGCGGTTTACCGACGCCATCGTCGAGCGCGAGCGCGTCATGGACATCTGCCGAGTGCTCTACCCCAACGACACGACCTACGAGGGCAAGGTGCTGCGCGTGCGCCAGCAGTACTTCTTCGTTTCTGCTTCGCTGCAGCAGATGATCGATAACTACATCGCCCACCACGGCGACGACCTGCGCGGATTCGCGAAGTACAACTGCATCCAGCTCAACGACACACACCCGGTGTTGGCGATTCCAGAGCTTTTGCGCCTGCTTCTCGACGACCACGGCTTATCCTGGGACGATGCCTGGCAGGTTGTCACAGAGACTTTTGCTTATACCAACCACACCGTTCTCGCCGAGGCGCTGGAGAGCTGGGAAGTGTCTATTTTCCAGAAGCTGTTTTGGCGCATCTGGCAGTTGGTGGAAGAAATCGACCGTCGTTTCCGGCTGGATATGGAAGCTCGGGGCATCGATTCCCAGCGCATCGAATACATGGCGCCGGTATCCAACGGGCAGGTGCACATGGCGTGGATTGCCTGCTACGCAGCGTTTTCTATCAACGGCGTCGCCGCCCTGCATACGGAGATCATCAAGGCCGACACGCTCTACGAGTGGCATGAATTGTGGCCGGAGAAATTCAACAACAAGACCAACGGTGTCACGCCTCGCCGGTGGCTGAAGATGTGTAACCCGCGCCTGGCGAAACTTCTGACCAAGCAGTCCGGTTCTGATGAGTGGGTCACCGACCTTAACTCACTTGCCTCGCTTACCCAGCTTTCTGAGAACAAGAAGGTTCTGCGCAAGCTCATGGAGGTAAAGCACAAAAACAAAGTCGACTTCGCAGAGTGGATCATGCAGCATCAGGGCGCGGAAGTCGACCCGGATTCTATCTTCGACGTGCAGATCAAGCGCCTGCACGAGTACAAGCGTCAGCTGTTGAATGCGCTTTATATCCTGGACTTGTATTTCCGTATCAAAGAAGACGGCGAGTCCGTGCCGAAGCGTACCTTCATCTTTGGTGCGAAGGCCGCCCCGGGCTATGTCCGTGCTAAGGAGATCATCAAGCTCATCAACTCCATCGCTGAGCTGGTCAATAACGACGAGGACACCCGCGATGTCATTCGCGTTGTGTTCGTGGAAAATTACAACGTCTCCCCTGCCGAGCACATCATCCCGGCCGCCGACATCTCGGAGCAGATTTCGGTGGCGGGTAAGGAAGCATCCGGCACCTCGAACATGAAGTTCATGATGAATGGCGCGCTCACCTTGGGAACGATGGACGGGGCAAACGTCGAAATCGTAGAGGCAGTCGGCGAGGACAACGCGTATATCTTCGGCGCTTCCAACGAGGAGCTGCCAGCACTGCGAGAGTCTTATAACCCTGGCGAGCTCTACGAATCCGTCTCGGGTTTGAAGCGCGTTCTGGATGCCCTCAACAATGGCACTTTAGGCCACGAGAATTCCGGCATGTTCGGAGACTTGCGCTCCTCGCTTCTCGACGGCCAGGGCATCCACGCCCAAGACACCTACTACGTTCTCGGTGACTTCGACTCTTACCGGAAGACCCGCGACCGCATGGCGCAGGACTACGTCGACGCCCCACTCGACTGGGCCAAGAAGGCATGGCTGAATATCTGCCTTTCCGGCCGCTTCTCCTCTGATCGCACGATTGCCGATTACGCCGCCGAAGTCTGGAAGCTCGACCCCACCCCAATTAGTAAGTAACCACGACCCCACCCCAATTAGTAAGTAACCACGACCAGTAGGCGCTAGGCATTTCACCTAGCGCCTTTTTGGCTTTCCCCGCCCTACGCGGCCCCGCCACTCAACCGCCGCCACTCAACCGCCGCTACTCAACCGCCGCTACTGACACCCCCGCCGTGCAACCCGTGGCTCCGTTTGCACGAGCGACCGGCAGGGGCGGCCCGGCGCAAACCTAGGGTGGCGGGCGGAGGTTGTGTTTTAGAAACAACGGCCTGCCGGTTTTGGGTGAAAGCCAGGCAAGGCGGCCGTCGATAAGCGTGATGCGTCCGCGATGCGCGGGCCCTAGCGGGTCATCCTGGTTGAGCCCGTTGTGATAGGCGCAAAGTGGCACCAAATTTTGGAGGTTGGTGTGCCCGCCGTGGTTCCAGGCTTCAATGTGGTGGATTTGGCAGTCATCGAAAGGCACGGAACATCCCGGCCACACACACTCGCGGAACTTCGCTTTGAGCATGGCACGCTGTTTATCGTTTGCGATGCGCTGGGTTCGGAAAGCATCGACCGGCCCAGCCAGCGGATGCACGAGGACGGCCTCCCCATGCTGGGCCAGCGCGCGCTGAATATACTGCGCGCCAGAGACCACCGCGCCGTTACTCAGCTCAATGGTGACCTCCTCACCCTCACCATTTACGATGCGGTCGAGTTGGTCAAGATAAACAATCGCCGAGGTCGATACTTTAACGGCCCCGCCGCTCGCGTTTCCGGCCACCAACGCGCGAAAACCCTCAAGGGCGCCGTCCGCATGCGAAATGATGGCGCGAAAGTCCTCGATGGTCATCGCCTTATCGGTGATACGGATTGCGCCCAGGCCGTTGGAGTACCGGGTATGCGATACCTGCGGCTGGGGCTGCGGCGGAGTGAGGAGCTCGCGTAGCCGAGCGCGCGCGAGCCCGTCCACGTTATTGGCTGGCACGTGGCACAACTCGACTCTTAGGTCCCACGCGTGATGGTGGTTGCGCACCCGCGCGACGTATTTTTCGATTCGGGCCAGCACGCTCAATCCATGGCCACGGCGCCGCGCGCCGGCGAGCGCACGAGCCTGCTTGCGGGTATACGGCGTCTTGCCAAAATAAGGCTCGGCGAGGCGGATGAGATGGTCGGCGTCATCGGGGCTTGCGCCTAATGCCATGATTTCAGACTTGCTTAGCGCGGCCGCCTCGGCGAGAAGATCCACGCCGCGCGCCCGTGCTTGCAAATACGTCTGAAGGTTCATACCTTTCACGCTAAAAGCACTCACAAGACCGCCACAAGCATCAATTTTTGGTCTGTGGATAACTTCGCCTAAAAGAGGCTAAAACGCGCTTTCCGATGACGCGGCCACAAAGTTATCCACAAAAAGAGGCCTCCCTGCGCAAAAGCAGGAAGGCCACAGGGCTGACGGGCCAGCGATTACCGAGCGCCGGCGAAGCGCGCTCAAGGAGCTCGGTTAGCGGCTTTCACCCAACATGTGGCACTGAATCATGTTGGTGTTGCCCGCAATTCCCGGCGGGGTGCCAGCGATGACGACGATGAGGTCGCCTTCCTTGTAACTATCCATGGCCAGCAGCGAGCGGTCGATGGTAGCCATCATGTCGTCGGTGGAGTCCACGGCATCGCTCAGGAAAGTCTGTGCGCCCCAGGTCAGGGCCAGCTGCGAGCGCACCTCCGGGAACGGGGTAAACGCCAGCAGCGGCAGCTTGGAGTGCAAACGCGCCACGCGCTTTGCGGTATCGCCGGAGGTGGTGAAGGCAACGATTGCCTTCGCATTCAGGCGCTCAGCGATGTCGCGCGCCGAGTACGACACCACTCCGCGCTTGGTGCGCGGAACGTGCGAAAGCGGCGGCACCTGGCCATCGGACTCAGCGTTCTGCACGATACGAGACATAGTGCGCACGACGTTCTGTGGGTCGATGCCCACGGAAGTTTCGCCGGAGAGCATGACGGCGTCGGCGCCATCGAGCACGGCATTGGCCACATCTGATGCTTCCGCGCGGGTCGGGCGCAGGTTGCTGATCATGGAATCCAGCATCTGGGTTGCCACGATGACCGGCTTAGCGTTTTCACGCGCGATTTGGATGGCGCGCTTCTGGAACAGCGGCACCTGCTCGAGCGGCACCTCGACGCCCAGGTCACCACGGGCAATCATGATAGCGTCGAAAGCAAGGACGATGGACTCCAGAGCATCGACCGCCTCCGGCTTCTCCAGCTTCGCGATGACCGGCACGCGACGGCCCTCTTCGTCCATGATGGCGTGGACTAGGTCGACGTCGGCTGGCGAGCGCACGAAGGACAGCGCGATCATGTCGACGCCGAGCTGCAGAGCGAAGCGCAGGTCGGCGATGTCCTTTTCGGATAGAGCCGGCACGGAAATATCCATGCCGGGCAGGGAAACGCCCTTGTTGTTGGATACGGGGCCACCTTCAGTGACCTCACAGACGACGTCGTTGCCATCTACTTCTTTACAGACCACGGCGACCTTGCCGTCGTCGATAAGCAGTCGGTCGCCAGCCTTCGCATCCTTCGCGAGGTTCTTGTAGGTGGTGGAGACGCGGTCGTGGGTGCCTTCGACGTCGTCGACGGTGATGCGAACGATTTCACCTTCTGCCCACATCTCCTCGCCGTTGATGAAGCGACCCAGGCGAATTTTCGGGCCCTGCAGGTCGGCTAGGATGCCGACGGCGCGGCCAGTTTCATCGGTGGCCTCACGTACCCAGCGATAATTGGCTTCGTGGTCGGTGTGCTCGCCGTGGGACATGTTAAGGCGAGCGACGTCCATGCCCTCTTGCACGAGGCGCAGGATTCCGTCCTTGCTTGCCACAGCGGGACCTAAGGTACAAACGATTTTGGTTCTTCTATCCAACATTAAAAGCCCTATTCACATCGGGAATGCTAACGAAACCCAACCTACCCGCGTTCGCCGGCAACGGCCACTGCCAAAGCCAACAAAACCAGAAATGCCCGCTTAAAAGCGGGCATGAATGGGCAACGTACACTGCTTAGTGTGATTCCTGCGACTCACCGAGCGCTTTCGGCCCGTTACGCGCAGGATCTACCTCAGCGGGAGTCTCCTGCCCGCGCGGAAGCTTGAAAAATACCACCAGCGCCACGATGAAAAGCACTACTGAAACAATGACGTTGATTCGCAGGCCGAAGACCATCGTGGCCTCATCCGAGCGCATATTCTCAACGAAGAAACGACCCAGCGTATACCCCGCCACATAGAGCGCAAACACTCGGCCGTACCCCAGCTTCCACGCCTTTTGCGCCCACAGTAAGAACAAGCACACGGCAACATTCCAGACCAGCTCGTAGAGGAAGGTCGGGTGCACGGACGTTATTACTTCCCCAGTTGAGCGGCCCGAGACCGGCGCATACTCCCCTGCCTCGTTGATGCGGTAGTAAATATCCAGCGCCCACGGAACGTCGGTGGGCCGGCCGTAAAGCTCCTGGTTAAACCAGTTGCCGAGCCGCCCGATGGCTTGGGCAAGGATGAGGCCGGGAGCGACGGCGTCGGCAAACGGCGCCATGGGCACCTTTTTAATCTTGAACATCACCCAAATCGCGAACACGCCGAGCGCCACCGCGCCCCAAATACCGAGGCCGCCGTTGGTGATTTTCAAGGCATCGGCCGGGTTACAGTCGGCACAGAAATACTTCTGGTGATCCGTAATCACGTGATACAAGCGCCCGCCGACGATGCCCGCCGGGATGATAACGATGGCTGCATCCCACACGACATCGGAATTGCCGCCACGCGCAACGTAGCGGCGCTGCGTCATCCACATCGCCACCAGAATGCCGACAATGATACAAAGTGCGTAAGCACGCAGCGGAAACGGACCTAAATGCCACACGCCCTGCGGCGGGGACGGGATGTTTGCCAGAATTTGCACGCTAGACAGTTTGCCTTATCCGGCGGGACAAAGCCACTAAAGAGACTTCCGCGAAGGGCACGCCGGGTGCTGGCCAGCAGCGACCAAGGAACGCGCCGCGGCGGCGGGGTCTTGGGCCGCCATGATGGCCTCTCCTACCAGCACCGCATCGGCGCCCTGGGAGGCATATCTCAACACGTTACGTGGCGAATTCACTCCGCCGATTGCGATGCGCACGATGGATTCCGGCAGCCCCGGCACAATCTCGGAGAAGGCCTCGCGGTTGATGGCATCCGAGGCCACCGACCATGCGTTAATGGCCACCACGCTGCCACCGGCCTTGATGGCGCGGTCGACTTCATCACAGGTGCGCACCTCTAAAATTGCGGTCATTCCCAGCGATTCAATGCGATCGAGCAGCGCCTCCAACCGCGCTTGCTCCAAGATCTCCACCTGCAGCGGCACCGCATCCGCGCCATAGCAGCGCGCCTCGTGGATCTGGTACGGGTCCACGATGATGTCGCGGCAAATCATCGGGATATCGATCGCCTCGCGGGCCTGGCGCATATCCTCCAAAGAACCGTGGAAGCGCCGCCTGTCGGTCTGGCAGGCCATCAGGTGGACCCCCGTGGCAGCTAGCTGCGCGGCAATCTGCGCCACCGACTCCGGAGAGTCCAGATGTGCGATTTCGCCGGCATAAGGCACGGCGCGTTTGATTTCGGTAATCACGGAGCAGCCCTGGCGTAACAGCGCAGCACGGACGTCGCGAGGCTCGCTCATGGAACGCGAGCGCGCTTTGATGTCTTGGAAGGAGACGCGGGCTTCGCGCACGGCGACGTCGTCAAGCACACCTGCTATCAGGTGGTCTACGGCGATCGGAGTGGACATCAGCACCTCCCTCCACAGGGGCGTTTGAGATCACACTTAGGCTATCGCGATGGCCCGCGAAATAGAAATTCAGGGGCGTTTTACGTCCGTGGGGTCAATGTCGGCGTCGAGCGCATCCCACATCACGCGACCGGAATCGGTGGTGGTCTCTAGTTCCTCGGCGATGCGCTCCTGGCGGGCGGCCGGGCTTTCGTACTTGGTCGAGCGGGGCTTGTCGACGCCCGGTTTGCGCACCAGCAGCATCGCCCCAAACAGCGCGCACGCTGCGCCGAAGATGGCAAGAATGGGGCCAGCCTTTGCGGCCTCGGTGCTGAGGACGGTGGCCCACTCGGAGATATGCGCACCGTTGACGGCATTCTCGTCGGAGGAGCCGGCGCGCAGGAGTTCTTGGGCGCGAGCGGCGTCGGCGCCGTAGGTCAGCAGGGAGACTGGGCTCCACGCCACGGCGGCTGCGGCCAGCGCGCAAATGACGGCCACGATGCGGCGGGAGGTGCGACGCAGGGCCGCCACGGCGACCGAACCAGCCAAAAGCACAAGGGTCAGCGCGATTAGCTCGAGGGACCAGAAGGAACCCACCATGTCGACGGTGCTGGAGCCGGACTTATCGTCTTCTACGGCAGCGGTAGCCCACGTCATGCGGGATGAAAGCCACAGCAGGATTGCGCCTGCAGCAATTAAAAGTGGGCCAAGACGGCGTGCCATCTAAAATGCGCCTCCCAAAAGGTCACGAGAATCGAAACAAGTGCGGTCTCCGGTATGGCAGGCCGCGCCTTCTTGGCGAACTGTAATCAGGATGGTGTCGCCATCGCAATCCAGCCGCACCCCCAGTACTTCTTGGGTATGCCCCGAGGTCTGGCCTTTTATCCAATAGTCCTGCCGCGAACGCGAGTAATAGGTGCCCTTGCGCGTGGCCAAGGTGTGCGCGAGTGCGTGGTCATCCATCCATGCCAACATCAACACCTCGCCTTGCTCGGACTGGGCGATGGCGGGAACCAGGCCGTCGGCGTTGCGCTTGAGCAGCTTAGCGACGCCCGGGTCTAGCTCGAAGTCTGCCGGGCTACTCACTTGCGTACCTCGTAGGAGGCCGCCGCGAGGGCATCCTTCACCTCGGCGATTTCCACCTCGCCGAAGTGGAAGATGGAGGCCGCGAGGACGGCGTCGGCGCCAGCTGCAATAGCCGGTGGGAAGTCGGCTGCCTTGCCCGCTCCGCCGGAGGCGATGACGGGGATAGACACCGCAGCACGCACCTTTTTGATGAGCTCGATGTCGAAGCCTGCCTTCGTGCCGTCGCCGTCCATGGAGTTCAGCAGAATCTCGCCGACGCCCAGCTCCGCGCCGCGGGCCGCCCATTCGATGGCGTCGAGTTCAGCGGAGCGCGTGCCACCGTGGGTGGTGACCTCGAAGCCGGAAGGCATGCGTGGGGTTCTGCGGGCGTCGACGGATAGGACGATGCATTGGGAGCCGAAGACCCGGGCAAGCTCGCGCAGCAGCTCCGGGCGGGAAAACGCCGCGGAGTTGACGGCTACTTTATCGGCGCCGGCGCGCAGCAGCTTACGGACGTCGTCGATGCAACGCACGCCGCCGCCCACGGTCAGTGGGATAAAGACCTGGTCTGCGGTACGTCGCACCACCTCGAGCATGGTGCCCCGGCCTTCTTTCGAGGCGCTGACGTCGAGGAAGGTCAGTTCATCGGCACCGAGTTCTTCGTAGCGGGCGGCCAACTCTACTGGGTCGCCGGCATCGCGCAGGTTTTCAAAGTTTATGCCCTTGACCACGCGGCCGTTGTCCACATCGAGGCAAGGGATAACACGCACGGCCAAGGCCATGGCATCCTCCTTTTTAAGATTTTTGACTGTGGCGGGCCACGATGTCGAGAATCGTGGCGTGCACCTGAGGGGTGCCGGCGACCAGACCGCGGGCGCCCGGTGCCCAGTCGTTGCCTTCGGGGTCGGTTGCGATGCCGCCAGCGGCCTTGATGAGCAGAGCGCCCGCGGCGTTGTCCCACGGATGCGGCGAGAAGTTCACCACGCCGTCGAAGACGCCCTGCGCCACGAAAGCCGAATCAACCCCCACGGAGCCGGTCATGCGTGGGCGCAGCCCGGTCTCGCGCAGCTCGTGGAAGATATCCGTGGGCAGGTGCGAAGAGCAGCCGACGTGCCCGCGGCCTTCGTCAAAACCGAGAGAATCCGCGCCGCCGCCAAAGCCTGTGGCAGGTCCGCCAACCGAGCGCAGGCCCATTCCCTCGGCAGCCACCACGCGGCGCGCCAGCAGCGGGAAGTCCGCCACCGCAACTACGGGGCGGGAGTCATGGATGAGGCTGACTAGAACGCCGCACAGCGGGTTGCCCGCGGAATAGTTCGCGGTGCCGTCGATGGGATCGACCACCCACATGGCCTTCTCGGACGCAAACACGCCGGAGGGCGAGGCAGACTCCTCGCCATAAACCGGAATGCCTGTGAGCTGGGTGAGATGCTGGCGCAGCTGCGCCTCGATCTGCAGGTCCACTTCCGTGGCAAAATCGCCCTCGCCCTTGAAATGGGCAGGCGGCGCGCCGAGGCCGGCGCGGAATAATTCGCTTACTTGGTCAACGGCCGCCTCGGCAAAAGCCACGAGCTCACGCGGTTGAGTCATGAATTGGCGCTCCTCGCTTTAATAGGTGTCAATGGGGTCGATGTAATCCTCTTCCGGCAGCGGCTCTACCTCCGCCACCGCCGCGATTGCTTCTTCGAGGCTAAAGCGCTGCTCATAGAGCGCTTTCCCGACAATCGCGGAATCGATGCCCTCGTTTTCATACAGCGCCAGCTCGCGAAGATCATCCAGGCTAGAGATGCCGCCCGAGGCCGTAATCTTTGCCTCGGTAGCCGCAGCAACCTCACGCAGCAGCTCCACGTTGGGCCCTTCGAGGGTGCCGTCTTTGGTGACGTCGGTGACCACGAAGCGCTGGCAGCCTGCCGCATCGAGGCGCTCGAGTACCTCCCAGAGGTCTCCGCCATCCGATACCCAGCCGTTGCCGCGGCAGCGCCACTCGCCTTCTTCTAGCTGCACCGCTAAGTCCACGGCAATTTTGTCGCCGTGCTTTTCCAGCATTTCCTCGACCCACTCCGGTTTCTCCAGCGCCGCGGTGCCGATGTTGACCCGCCGCGCACCGGTGGCAAGCGCACGCTCCAAAGACTCATCGTCGCGAATTCCGCCGCTCAGTTCCACCTGCATCGAAAGCTCCGCGGTGATCTCCGCCATCAGCGCGTGATTAGAACCGCGGCCAAAAGCCGCATCGAGGTCGACAAAGTGCAGCCATGAAGCTCCCTGCTCCTGCCACTTGAGCGCGGCCTCGCGCGGGGTGCCATAGTTCTTTTCGGTTCCGGCCGCGCCTTGGTCAAGTCGCACAGCCTGGCCGTCAACGGCGTCGACGGCCGGCAACAAAGTAAAGGTCATGGTTTCAAATCCTACTTAAAGCGTATTAATCCAGTTGCGCAACAACTGCGCTCCTACCTCGCCGGACTTCTCCGGGTGGAACTGGGTGGCCCACAGCGCGCCATTTTCCACGGCCGCCACGAAACGGTCCCCATCGTGCTCAGCCCAGGCCACCCGCGGCGGCTCGGTGATTTCGGTTTCCAGCTCCCAGCGGCGGGCCGCATAGGAGTGCACGAAATAGAAGCGCTCTTGCGGAGAAATCCCCGCGAACATCGCCGAGTCCGCAGCAAATTCCACGGTATTCCAGCCCATATGCGGAAGCACGTCAGCCTGCAGCTTTTCCACCCGGCCGGGCCACTCCCCGCAACCATCGGTGGCAATGCCGTGCTCGAAGCCGGCGTCGAAAAGCACTTGCATGCCCACGCAGATCCCCAACACCGGCCTGCCACCGGCCAAGCGCTGGCCGATGATCCGCGGGCCCTGGGCCCTTTTCAGCCCCTCCATGCACGCGGCAAAGGCGCCGACTCCGGGGACCACGAGGCCGTCGGCAGCTACGGCCACCTGGGGATCCGCAGTGACGGTGACCTGCGCGCCTGCGTGTTCAAGCGCGCGCTGCGCCGAACGCAGATTGCCGGCACCGTAGTCCAGCACAACAACATTCTTGCCTGTCATGGGCTATACCTTACGCAACCTTCGCAAACGGGTCTTAATATCGTGTGTCTCGCTAACGCGGGTACGTCCCAGCAGCGTATCGCTGACGGTCAGCAACAGCCCGCCCGCGATAATCGCAGCGCCCGCACCAAACGCGCCGCTATAGCCGGTGCTGGCGACCAACGCGCCCAGCACCGTGGAGCCCAGGCCGGTGCCCGCGTCGTAGAAAATATTCCACACCGCAGAGGCCTCGGAAATCTTTTCGCGAGGCGCGCGGTCGAACATCGCCAGCAGTGCCTCGTTCTGCGCGATGCCAAAGGCACCGCCGAAAATTACGGCGCCGCAAACCAGCAGCCACAGCGACCAGCTCTCCGCGAGCGTGAGGGCAATCAACGCCACGCCACCGGCGGCCGCGAGCTGGGCCGGGATATACAAAGTGCCGGGTTTGCCAAGGCGGTCTGCCACCGCGCCTGCGAAGTAACGCATCACCATCGTCGCAGCACCCACTAAGGAAAGCAGCAGGCCGCCGACGGCCGCGCCGGTGGCTGGGTCCAGTTCTCGCGCCGCGGGGGCGATGAACGTGGAGACCACGCCGTAGCTCATGGAGAAGGTGGTAAGAGCTAGGGCCGGCACGGCGAAGAGTTTCCACATCGGAGCGACGGCTCCGGTCTCACGGTTCGCCACGCTTGACGACGCCGCCTTCAGCGATGGCACACGCAAACACATCACGAAGCCAATGATGCCGATGATGCCAGCGGTGATGTACGCGGTTTCAAAGCCCCAAGCCTGCCCCATCGCAATGCCGGCCGGCAAGAAGACCATCTGGGCGAATCCGACAAAGACGCCAATCATTCCGGTGGCCTTGCCCAGCAGCCGCGAGGGGGCGATTTCTGCGATCAGCGCGCTTTCCGAAACTGTCAACGCGCCGAAGCCAATCCCGCGCAGGGCGGAAAAGACAAGCACGACAACGGCGGCGTTACCAAGCAAGTGGCCGAAGGCCGGAACACCGAGCAGCAGCGCGGCCGCCGCCATGACGGGACGGTAGCCAAAGGTACGCAACATGCGCGGGGTCAAAGTCTGGGTGATAACCGTGGCAGCCATGAAAGCGCCGGTCGAGGCGCCTGCCAGGGTTGCCGAGCCGCCCGAGTCTAGAACCGCCAGCGGGACCACCGGCAGCAGAATGGACCACGCGCCAAAGGCCGCCGCAACGGCGACCATCGTGGCGGTATAGCCCGGGACCTTCCAGATGGACTGCTTCGCGTTGCTCACTGGCCCATCACACCAAACATCCACGCCAGCGCCGCTGCGATGGATACCGCGCCGAGCACAGCAGCCACGATGGTAAAGAACTTAGAGCCTTGCTGATAAGCAGACCAGGCACCACCAAAAAGAAGTCCTGCCACCAAGAACAGGACCAAAATCAAAAAGTTCCCAGAAATTATAAAGCTCCCTTCGTGGAAGGAATCCCCTTTACTCGGGGATCCGGTTCGACGGCCTGCCGCAGCGCACGGGCTACCGCCTTGAATTCTGCCTCGGTGATGTGGTGCGGGTCGCGCCCGTAGCGCACGTTGAGGTGCAAGGTCATTGCCGCGTGTGTGGCCAATGTTTCGAAGAAGTGGCGGTTGATGACTGTGGCATAGTGGCCGCCAATAATCTGCCATTGTAGATGCTCCGGCTCGCCGTTCATCACGAAGTAGGCGCGGCCGGAAAGATCCACCACTGCTTCTACCAATGTCTCATCCATGGGCAAAAGCTGCGAACCGAAGCGGCGGATGCCAGCTTTGTTGCCGGCGGCGTCGGCAAGCGCGCGGCCCAACACAATCGCGGTGTCTTCCACCGTGTGGTGGGCATCGATGTGGGTATCGCCTTGGGCGTGGACCATGAGGTCGAAGCTGCCGTGGGTGCACATCGCGCCCAGCATGTGGTCGAAGAATGGCAGGCCGGTGCTGATGTCTGCGTCCCCGCTGCCGTCGAGGTTTATTTCGACGCGGATTTGGGACTCGTTGGTCACCCTTTCCGCTTTGCCGATGCGGTTTGCCATTAGTCTTCTCCTTCCGCAGTTACTGTACCGCTAAGTTTCGCTGCCGCCGCAAGGAAGGCATCGTTTTCTGCCGGCAGCCCGATGGTGGCTCGCAGAAATCCGCGCTGGCCGACGTCGCGAATCAGCACCTCGCTACTCAAAAACCGCTCCCAGACCGCGTGCTGATCTGCAAAGCGGCCAAAGAACACGAAGTTGGCCTCGCTTTCTACCACAAAATATCCCAGCTCCTGCAGCTTGGCGACGACGCGTTCGCGCTCCGTGGCCAGCTTGTGCACCGTTTCCAGTGTCTCAGCGCTATGCCGCAGCGCGACGATGGCCGCGGCCTGGGAAAGCGTGGAAAGGTGATAAGGAAGGCGCACGAGCATAACGGCCTCGATGAAGGCTGGGTCAGCCACGAAGTATCCCAGGCGCCCGCCGGCGAAGTCGAAGGCCTTGGACATGGTGCGCGAGACCACCACCTTGGTGGGATATTTCGCAATCAAGTGGGCAGCCGAGGGCGAGGAAGAAAACTCCATGTAGGCCTCGTCCACGATGATGATTCCCGGCGCGGCCTGGACCAGTTTTTCGATGTCTGCAAGACGCGTGACATCGCCGGTGGGATTATTCGGCGTGGTGATAAACACGATGTCGGGGCGGTGCTGCGCTATAGCTTCCAGTGCTCGGGGCACGTCGATGCGGAAATCCGCACCGCGTGGGCAATCGATGAACTCGGTGTGGGTGCCCGCGCACAAGATGGGGTGCATGGAGTAGCTGGGGCTAAAGCCCAGGGCTTTACGCCCTGGGCCGCCGAAGGCCTGCAGGAGTTGCTGCAGAACCTCGTTGGAGCCATTTGCCGCCCAGAGGTTTTCCGCTTTCAGTTTGGTGCCGGTTTGGGCGCTTAAGTACTCAGCCAGCGCGCGGCGTAGCTCGGTGGCGTCGCGATCCGGATAGCGATTGAGCGTGCTTGCCTGCTCCTCGATGCTGCGCACGAGATCCGCTACGAGGGCGGCAGAAGGCGAATAGGGGTTTTCGTTGGTGTTGAGCTGGTTGGCCACACGCAGCTGCGGCGCACCGTAGGCAGACTTGCCGCGCAGCTCTTTACGCAGGGGCAGATCAGAAAGTTGGGTCATGGCTATATTCCTTGAAAACGGGCGGCGATGGATTCGCCATGGGCTGGCAACTGTTCGGCGGCGGCGAAGGCGATGACGTTGTCAGAGATCTCTGCCAGCGCCGCTCGGTCATACTCGATGAGGTTTACTGGGCGCAGGAAAGTATGAGTGGATAACCCGGCGCTAAAGCGGGCAGTTCCAGAAGTTGGCAGCACGTGGTTGGAGCCTGCGGAATAATCCCCCAGCGGCACCGGTGCGTACTCCCCGACGAAAATCGCGCCAGCATGCTTAATGCGTTCGGCCACAGCGCGGGCATCATTGGTGTGGATTTCCAGGTGCTCTGCGGCATAGGCGTTGGCAACCGCGATTCCGGCCTCTAGGTCATCGACCAGAATGATTCCCGATTGTTGGCCTTCCAGCGCCTCGCGCACCCGCTCGGCGTTGCGGGTGACAAGGTAGCGCGTGGAAACCTCGGCGTCGACAAGCGCGGCAAGCTCCGGCGAGTCAGTGATGAGCACGCTCGCCGCCAGCGGATCGTGTTCTGCCTGGGAGATTAGATCGTAGGCAATATAGACCGGGTTTGCCGTGGAATCCGCGAGGATGGCAATCTCTGTGGGCCCTGCCTCCGCATCGGTGCCCACCACGCCGCGTACCAGGCGCTTGGCTGCGGTGACGAAGATATTGCCAGGGCCAGTAATAATATCTACCGGCTCGAGGGAGGCCTCGCCCGTCACCGGTTCCTCATCGCCGTAGGCTAGCAAGGCTACGGCCTGTCCCCCGCCGACGGCCCATACCTCGTCGACGCCCAGCATGTGGCAGGTTGCCAGCACTGTCGGATGCGGCATGCCAGCGAACTGCTCCTGCGGCGGCGAGGCCACCACCAGGCTGGAAGCGCCCGCCTCCTGCGCGGGAACGGCATTCATGATGACCGAGGAAGGATAAACCGCCTTGCCACCTGGAACATAAAGGCCCACGCGCTCTATCGGCTGGAAGACCTCCGTCACCGTGGCTCCCGGGCCAAGCGTCGTAGTGTGCGCGGCCGGCTTCTGCTCCGCGTGCACCTTGCGCACGCGCTTGATGGATTCCTCGATAGCGGCACGGACCCGAGGCTCCAGCCCGGCGGCGGCTGCAGTGAGCGCGGCTTGGGAAACGCGCACGGCGGCCGGGCGTACACGATCGAAATGCTCGCCATAGTCCAATGCCGCAGCCGCGCCCTTTTCCCGCACCGCATGCACCATCGGTGCTACCTTGTCCAGATAAGCCGCAACGTCAGCGCCGCCGCGTGGCATGACTCGGCGCAGGCGGGCGGGGCTTAAAGTCTTTCCGCGCAGATCGATGGTGTGCAACATAGTCCGAGCCCTTTCTATAGCTAGACCAATATACTAACGCCGATTCCCCAGCGGTAGGGCGAGTTTTGGTAATAGAATTGGGCCACAGCTTCTCTCCCCTTATTGCACTATCGCTTAAGCAAATTATGGAAGGCAGGGCCCAGCGCATGGATGAATTCGATTCAGATGCCAGCTGCGAGTCCGCCACGAGCACGAGGCTCCTGGCTCGCATGTGCGAGATCGCTTCCCGCTTGGGTATTCATTCCATTAAAGCCACTGATGAGCTAGTGATTTTTCCACATTCCACAGCGGGTGAAACCCGCGTGAGCCTCGACGCTGCGGGCGAGCCGGTGTTGCATTTTTATACCACCCACCAAGGCCACTTGGGCTTCGAAGATATAGCAGCGCTCGGCGAATTCGCCAACGACTGGAACCACGACTGCATCTCGCCGCGCGTGGTGGTGGATTATGCCGACCCCACTGCGGTCACGCTGTGGGGGCATACATTCTTGGTGGTTCAGGACGAGCCGCAGGATTCCCAGTTGGAGGCAGCGCTGGTGCCGGCTTTGCGCAATGCGAGGTTGTTTTTGAACGCGCTTGCCGACGCCTTCCCTTCCCTCCGCAGCCAGCCATCCCCAGCGGAGGATTCGCCGGCGTCGGAAAGCGCAACAGCGGAGGTGCTGCCCGTGGACATCGCACGGGTGGAGGATATCCTGCGCAGGCTAGGCATCAATCGCTTCCAGACGGACGCCGAGCAATCCGTTTATGCCTGGATAAACGATGTTTTATTTGCATTCGTGCTCGATGTGGGCCCGAGCCTAATCATCAAGGGCCACTGGGACCCGAACTTAAAGGGTGAGGATTTCACCCGCATATTTTTAACGTGCAACGACTGGAACCGCACGCATCATTCGGCGGCGGCGTTTTGTCACTCGAACGTCGACGGCCTGCAGGTGCGCTTGGATTACGCGGTCATGGCAGGCGGCGGGCTTACCGACGCCCAGCTATTGACCAGCCTGGGCCGCGGCATGAAGCACATCCTGCACGGCATCGACGATATTGCCCGAGAGGCGGTTGGCGCCTCACCGGTCCAGTGGCCTTAACAGGCCTTAAAGGCTCAAACTACTGGACGATTTCGTAGTTGCCAGCCTTAGCCAGGGCCTCGTTCATCGCCGGGACGGAGGGGATCACATCGTCCTTGTGCTTGACCACAAGGCGGGCATACTCATGGTCCGTAATTTCGAAGGTGGCCTGGCCCAGGCCACCGGAAGCGAAGATGTCATAGAGTGCCTGCAGCGCTTTGCGGACATCGTTGTCATTCTTTACGCCGCTGACGTGGTAGTGAGTGGAAACAATAATCGACATGAGTCAAATTGTACGACTTTTGCCGTTAGATTCCCGAACTTAGATACGGCCGTTGAACGCCTGCAGCGCAGAATCCTCGCGGGTACCGCCGCGGCCGTCGCCGTAGCCTGCGTAATCAGCGATCCAGCTAACCTTGGAAACCCACTTCACGGCCTTGTAGCCGTGGTTGGATTCCACGCGGCAGCGCGCCGGGGCACCGAGATGGATGTCGACTTCATGGCCGTTGCGGGACAGGGCGATGACAGACTGTGCATCCAGGGCGTCGTCAATGCTAAAGCAGGCATAGAAGGGCTCGCGCGGGCGGTTGTCGTACATCTTCTGCGCTAGGCCATAGGACTCGACCATGACGTAGTTGGCGCCTTCTGGGCGTGGTCCCAACAGGCTTAGCACGTCCTCGATGGAAGGCCCAGCCCAGCGGGAGGTCGCCGACCAACCCTGCATGCAAGTATGCGTTGCCACGTAGGACTGCTGCGGCAACTCACGTAGCTGCTCGATGGTGACGACCTTCTCTACGCCATTAATGTCATCAGCCAGCGTGATTTCGTAGCCCTTCCAGTCATTCTCGCGGAACTTGGTCCACTCCGGCGACTCATCGGGCGTCGGCGGCAGGCCGTTAGTCCAGTGAAACTTGGAAATGTCCTTATCGGTATAAGCCTGCTGGGTAGAAGGCGAAACCTTCAACCAGTTCAGGAAGAGCTTGCGGCCGAGCTCGGTAAACTTCACCACGATGCGCTGGGCACGGGCGCGATCCGCCAGGGACCAGTAGGACAAGAAGATCCAGAACAAAATGACCACCACGATGGTAAAGACCACGGTGGTAAAGGCCTGCGCGTAGCGCTCCACGCTCACGTCGCCGAAGACCATGTGGACCATGTTGTGCTCGCGGTGAACGAAGAACACGAGGAAGACGTGCACAACAATAAACGCGCTCATCAGCACCATTCCAATGAAGTGCAGGGAGCGAGCACCTTGGTGGCCACCCCAGAACTTCACGTAGCGAGGGAACTTCACTCGCACGGCCGGGGCCATGGCTACGCCGGTGAGCATCATAAACGGCGCCAGGATGAAAATGACGAAGGAGTACGCGAGCTGCTGGAGGGCGTCGTATGGCGTGAAGTGCTCCAGCGAGGGTGCCTGCAGGCTCAAGTAGACCTTGGCCGATTCCCAGGCCTCAGGGACTATATCCCAGGAGGTCGGAATCAGCCGGCGCCACAGGCCGGTGGCAAAGAGCAGGGTAACGTAGACAAAGCCATTGAGCACCCACAGCATCACCGCGGCGCCGTGCCAGTGGCGGCCCAATCCGATGTTCTCGCGGCCGGGCAGGGAAAGCATCGGCGAGACCGAAAGCTCATCCATAAGGGAGGTGTAAACGCCCTCCTCTTTGGGCAGCTCACGCTTTGTAAATTTGATCCACTCGGTGCCAGGCGCGCAATCACTGCGCCACCACAGGCGCGGCAAGGAAGAGAGCATTTCGATGCCGGAGCGCAGCAGCATACCGATGAGTACGAAGTTGATGAGGTGCGAGGCCCGCAACCAGATAGGAAAGTCTGGGTTTTCACCCAGAGCCAATACATAGTCCATGGGAAAATTCCTCGGTGGTGAGAGATACAACTTTTCACTAGTGTGACTTATTTTTCATTGTGTCGCACCCACCCCGAAATACCAATGGTTTTTCCGTGCTTATTTAGCTTTTGGACAAAATCGACCCGCATAGCTGGAACAATGCTGGTTTACTCCACAGCATGATTCCCGCCACACGTCCAGCAAATTACACATAATGTATACCCCCGAGCCCCGCATCCTCGGCCTCTAATCTACGCCCGGCACATCCACGAAGGCCGCCGACCAATAAGCAAACATCGCCATAAACGGCGAAACCACCCACGCGATCCCCGGGGCAAACTTTGGCACAAACTGGACCACCTGCCCCGGATCCGCCGGCGCGGAATGCGCCGTTACCCCGCCAACCACATAGAAAGCCGCCGCACCTGCCAGGCAGGCCACCCCACACCACAGCAATTGCCCGACGCCGCGGAACGCCGCGCCGCGCATATAAGAAAACAGCCCGAAGCAAAGCCCCAAGAAACCCACCAGGACAGCGAATACAATGAAGGAAGAAAATTGCACGTCAGCAACATTTTCGATGGCATAGCCGCCGTCTTCTACTTCACGGCCGGTAAGAGTCGGGCGCCACATCCCCCACACCGCCCCCACTGCCGAATAGACAACAAGGACTAGGGCAAGCAGCCCCGCACCGAACCCGATGGAGCGAGGAATACGAAACTTGGACTTGGACACCATTTCTTTATAAGGCCTGACTCGAAAGAACTAAAACGAAAAGGAGGAAGTGCCAAAGCACTCCCTCCTTATAAATTACAGCGCCTTGTTTGACGCTATTTTCTCCGCGGAGAGTTTAGACCTCGCCACAGAAGGTCCAGTTGCCGTTCTCGCGGCGGAAACGCATGGTGGAGCTATCCAGACCCTCGTTGGTGTTGACGTTGACGGTTGCGGAAGCATCGTCACCGTTGACAACAACGTCGTTGATGGACTCAACGCCAATTGCGTTCCAGTCGAAGCCATCCAGCTGGGAGGTGTCCTGGCCGGAAGCTGCGAGCATGTTCTTCAGCTCGTTCATCGGAACATCCGGGATCTGGTTGTAGTCCATGTTGGCAACCTCAGAGCCCTGCGCGTTCAGCACTGCGGAGCAGGTGTGATCCGGCATGTACTTGAAGAACTGGCGCATGGTCTTGGTCTCGTAGAGGCCACGGACCAGCTGATTGATGCCGTCGACATCTCCCTGCTCTGCCGGAGCGCCCTCAACCGGAGCGACCGGCGCGGCGTTCTCAAGCGGGTTGGCGCCACCCTCGAATGGGTTAGCCAGGGTCTCCTCCGCAGCGGCTGCGTTGGAGTCCTTGTCTGCGCCTCCCTTCTTCTCTGCGTCCTTGCCGTCCTTCTTATCCTTGTTTGCGTCCTTGTCCTCAGACTTCTTTTCCTTGCTCGGAGCAGCAGACTTGTCCGCATCCTTGGAAGCCTGCGTGGTCTTCGTGGCGGTGGTCTTGTCGCCACCCTGAGCGTTGTTGGCTTCTTCGTCGTTACCGCAGGCAACGAGGGTCATCGGCAGAACCATGGCTACAGCAACGAGGGACTTCTTCGCAGGGGTTAGAAAAGACAAGGGTTAGGCTCCTGAAATATTTATGATGGCTGGCGTCAAGGCTAAATGTAGACCGCTGTAAATCGGTTCCGAATGGACGCCGATTCAGCGCGAGCAAAACAGGCTGAGCCAGATTTCTTTCCGCCTCATCCTAACAAGGCGAAGGTGCGGAATACATGCCGGATCCCTCAAAGAAACCTGTGAACCTAGGCCTTTTCCTACACATTTACTGTCAAATGTTAAGCCGGTCACCACTATTCGGCGCACAGGCCTTATACACCTGCCGCGCCGCACGGATGCACCGACAGCCGGACAGGTAAGATAACAGCGTGCAATTAGACCGAGACCGAATTCTTTCGACAGCCCTCGAGCTCTTAAATTCCTACGGGCTCGCGGATGTTACGATGCGCAGAGTCTCCACCGCACTCGGCGTAGCGCCCGGCGCGCTGTACTGGCACGTCGCCAACAAGCAAGCGCTCATCGCCGCCATGGCCGAGAAAATCCTGGCGCCTGTTTCCGGCACGAGCCCGCTAAACGTCGCAAAGAGCCTGCACTCTGCCCTACTCAGCTGGCGCGATGGCGCAGAGGTTGCCAGCGCGGGCCTCGCCTACCCTGATTCCGGGACTTGGGAAGTACTCACCGAAAAGATCGCCGCCTCATTTAAGTCAGTCGAAGGCCACTGCGCCTTGGAAGCCGAGGTTCAGGCGGCGTCGCTAGCCATCGCGCACCTAGTCTTGGGCGCTACCCAGATGGAACAATCGCGCCAGCAGTTGGCAGAGTCAGCTAAGGCCACAGCCTCTGCAGACGCCGCGGATAAATCCCCCGTAGACCACCGCCCAGATATCCACCGCGGCGTCGAGATCATCGTAAACGGCCTGCGCAACCCGCTCGCGGGCACGGAAAATTAATTATGCTCTAGGGCATGACTGAAACCGCTGTCTGCCCTACCCAAGCCTGGCCAGGAAAACCCGCGCCACTAGGATCCACGTTCGATGGCTCCGGTACAAACTTCGCCATCTTTTCTGAAATCGCCGAAAAAATCGAGCTCTGCCTCATCGACCGCGAAGGAAAAGAAGAGCGCGTCGAGCTGAATGAAATAACAGCCCACGTCTGGCATGCCTACCTGCCCAACGTTGGCCCGGGCCAGCGCTATGGCTATCGCATCTATGGCCCCTATGACCCCGCCAATGGCCTGCGCTGCGATCCCTCAAAGCTGCTGGTAGATCCGTATGCTAGGGCCTTCGACGGCGATTTCGATGGCGACGCCTCCCTCTACTCCTATGACATCCACGCCGAAGAGGAAGGCACCGGCCGCAACACTGAAGATTCCCTCGGCCACACCATGCTTTCGGTGGTCATCAACCCCTTCTTCGATTGGGCCGGCGACCGCCGCCCCCGCACCCCTGATAATGAGACGGTCATCTACGAAGCCCACGTCAAGGGCATGACCATGCGCCATCCCGACGTGCCTGAGGAGCTGCGAGGCACGTACGCGGGCATGGCGCATCCAGCGATCATCAACTATTTCAAGGAGCTCGGCGTCACCGCCGTCGAGCTGATGCCGGTGCACCAGTTCCTGCAGGATGATCGCCTACGCAACCTCGGCCTCCGCAACTACTGGGGCTACAACACCTTCGGCTTCTTCGCTCCTCACCTGGACTATGCCTATGCCAAAAAGCCCGGCGAGGCCGTCGCGGAGTTCAAGGCCATGGTGCGTGCCTTCCATGAGGAAGGCATCGAGGTCATCCTCGACGTGGTCTATAACCACACCGCGGAGGGCAACCATCTAGGCCCCACCATCGCCTTCCGCGGCATCGATAACCACGCCTACTATCGCCTGGTTGATGAGGACAAGAGCCTCTACATGGACTACACTGGCACCGGTAATTCCCTTAACGTTCGGCATCCGCACTCGCTGCAGCTGATTATGGATTCGCTGCGCTACTGGGTCACGGAGATGCATGTGGACGGCTTCCGCTTCGACCTGGCGGCGACGCTGGCGCGGGAGCTTGACGACGTCGACAAGCTCGCCACCTTCTTCGACCTCGTGCAACAAGACCCCGTGGTCAGCCAAGTAAAGCTCATCGCGGAGCCCTGGGACGTGGGCCATGATGGCTACCAAGTGGGAAACTTTCCACCGATTTGGAGCGAGTGGAACGGCAAGTACCGCGACACCGTGCGCGATTTCTGGCGCGGCGAGCCCGCCACCTTGGGAGAGTTTGCCTCGCGGCTTACCGGCTCTTCCGATCTTTATGGCAACAATGGCCGCCGCCCTACCGCTTCCATCAACTTCATCACCGCCCACGATGGATTTACGCTGCGGGACCTCGTCACCTACAACGACAAGCACAATGAGGAAAACGGCGAGGACTCCCGCGACGGCGAGTCCTTCAACCGTTCCTGGAACCACGGCGTGGAAGGGCCTACCGAGGACGAAGAGATAAAGAAGTTGCGCCGCCGGCAGGTGCGCAACTTCCTGACCACCTTGTTGCTTTCCCAGGGCACGCCGATGCTTTGCCACGGCGACGAGTTCGGGCGCACGCAGGGCGGCAATAACAACGTCTATTGCCAGGACAACGAGATTTCCTGGATGGATTGGTCGCTGCTGGAAGAAGAAAAGTCCGAGGCGATGCTGGGCTTTACCAAGCGTGTGCTCGCCATCCGCCGCGCGCATCCGGTCTTCCGCAGGCAGCGTTTCTTGGCCGGTGGCCCGCTGGGCTCCGACGTGCAGGACCGCGACATCGCCTGGCTGGTGCCCTCTGGCAAGCTGATGACGCAGGACGACTGGGATCATGACTTTGGCCGCGCGTTGATGGTTTACCTCAACGGAAACGCAATCACCGAGACCACTGCCCGCGGCGAGCGCATCACCGATGATTCCTTCATCATGATCTTCAACGCCCACCACGGCGAGATTGAGTTCACCCTGCCTACCAAGGACTTGGGCGCGCGCTGGCGGCTTATGGTCGATACGGCGGATTCCGGCGGCTACCCCGCGGAGGAAACCTACATTGATGCAGAGGGTACGATCACTGTTCAACCGCGCTCGACGCTGATTCTGCGCCAGGAAGAGCCGCCAGTCTTCGACGCTTAAGAAATTTTCCTCCGATTTTCCCCGGAAAGGTAGTTCGTGTCTTTTCACGCCCACGCCACCCGCATCGATGTCACGAATAAGGAGCTTATTTTCCAAGCTTCTTTGCTTTCTGCTTGCCTGGGCAAGGCTAAACAGGAGCAGGTTGCGCTAAGCGACGTCACCGATGTCACCGTCTGCGCCCCCACCGCGGCGGGCTTTGGATACGTGGAATTAGGCGGCGTCGGCAAGCGCATTGCCTTTGCCCCCAATCAGGACGCGGCGGCTTTCGCGCGTGCGGTCGAGGCTGCGCTGCGCGGTGAGGCGCCGGCGGAGGCGGCCTCGGTCAGCGGGCTGAACTTCACCGCCGTTGATGTGGAAACCGCCAACGATGATTGGGGTTCGGTGTGCCAGATTGGTGCGGTGCGTTTCCGCGATGGGCAGGAAACCGAATCCCGCACTTGGCTGTGTACTCCCCCGCCGGGCCTTGAGAAGTTCGCCGATATCAACATCTCGATCCACGGCATTAAGCCTGCCGACGTCGAGGGTGCCCAGCCTTTTGCAGAGGCCGCGGCGGAACTTTTTGAGTTCATGGACGGCGATGTTTTAGTCGCGCATAACGCACAGTTCGATTCCACCGCTTTGCGTCAGGGCCTGCTGAAGGCTGGCGGTTCGATTCCGGAGATCACTTTGGCATGTTCGCTAGCACTGGCTCGCGATGCCTCTTCTGCCGGCGTTATCGATGTGGTCAACCACAAGCTGCCCACGGTGGCGGCATTCTGTGGTGCCGATGACTTCCAACACCACGAGGCAACTGCCGACGCCCGCGCAGCCGGCGTCATCGTCGCGGACCTTGCGCGGCGCTTTGGGCACGTGGGCTCGGTGGATGAGCTCTTCCGTTCCCGCGAATTTAGCCTCGGCAAGTTGGATAAAGAGGCAATTCTGCCGGTACTGCGCGCGCATACCGCGCCTACCTCTGCGGCCGACCTTGGCGCTGGCACGGACTTCCGCGACAAGACCCGTAAGTCGGGTACTAAGACCGACGCAAAGGCCGGCGGAAAGGAAAAGAAGTCCGGCCGCGGACCCGCTCCGTGGCAGTCGGTAGCCACACCGGATACCATTCCGGACCCGAACCTCGATGCGGATCCGGAAGGCGCGCTCTTTGGCCAAAACGTAACTCTGACCGGTGACTTTGAGCCTTTCGATAAAGGTCTGCTCTGGAAGGGCATCGCTGAGCGCGGCGGCAAGATTGGCAAGAACGTCACCAAAAAGACCACCATTCTGGCCCTCGGCGAGTGGGCGACGAAGACCTCGAAGGAAAAGCGCGCCGAAGAGCTCATCGAAAAAGGCCAGGACATCGCATTGTGGCCGGCGTCGAAGCTGCTGGAAGAACTCCAGCTCAACGAGCAGCCGCCTTTTTAAAACTCTCCTACTCCGTTGGGAACCGATGGCGGGAAATGGCAGTCCAATTAGTGCAGAAAGTGAAATATTCGTCCTGCGGGGAGGACACACGCCATGACCACTGCCATTGCGCCGGAAAAGTTTGAGTCGCTAGATTTCGAGGCCATCGCCCTAGCGGGGTTGCTGCCGGCCCTAGCGCGCCGGAAGGACTTTTCGGGCGCTACCTTGACGGACCAGGGCTTTGGCGATACTCCCGCTGGAGTGCAGCTCTCCCGCCAGCTTTCGGTGCTATTCCTTCAGCGCGACGAGTTCGCAGACACCTCCGCACACGCTCCGCGGGCTTTTGTTTCGCATCGCACTATCAGCGGTTTCGGCTTGAGCACCCGCCAAGCGTGGGACTTGGCGGCAGCGAACCTGCAAAGGCGCGCTCTTACTGCCCAAGGACTGCGCTTTCGCACCCGTTGCGCGGCGGAGATTCTGCCGGGCTGCGAGGAAGGCATTCAAATCCAGGCCCGCGGCGCCGAGGCTAGTGCGTGGTTGGCGCATCCGCAGACTTTCAGCATCATGGACTCGCACCTGCGCCGCTTAACCCATGCAACAGCTCGGCAGACGTTGTACTACCTGGTTCCGGATCCCGCCACGGTGGTGGCCTTGCATGACTCGCCGCTAAAGCGCGTCCGGCACTGGTCACGGCGCTTAAACGAGCAAAGGCGCCTGCGCGGTGCGGTTCTTGCGCCCGAACCACTATTATGGGCTAACGGATTTCCTCTAGAAGCTTAGGGGAATAAACGCATGCTTAAGCAAAAAGTCAGGAGGTCGGTGCGGGGTGAAGGAATCCGCCATCTCTCGGTTGAGCAACCAGTATCACGAGTGGGTTCGCCGGCATCCACGAGCAGAAGCAGACTTCAACGAGGCCATCGAGGACCTGCTTAACGACGCCGGCGTTATCTTCGACCGCGCCTCCGCCCGCGTCAAGCGCTGGCCATCGCTAAAAGCCAAGGCCAAAAAGCGCCACGCAAACGGCGAGCTTTATTACCCCAGACCCTGGGAAGACATCCACGACGTTCTCGGCGTGCGCATTACGGTCTTCCACTCCACCGCTATCCCCCAGGCGCTCGAGGTCTTGGGCGATTCCTTTGCGGTGGTGCGCTCGGTGGATAAGGCCGCAGAGACCCGCATTTCCGGCGGTTTTGGCTACGGCTCCCACCATTTAGTGCTGCGCGTGACCAACGCGATTGAAGAGCTCGCAGAGTACGAAGGCTGGACCTTTGAGGTACAAATACGCACCGCGCTGCAGCATGCGTGGGCAGAGTTCGAGCACGATATCCGCTATAAGCAAGGCACTGCGGCTCCTTCCGCGCAGGTTGACCGCCTCTTTACCTTGGCCGCCGGGCTTATCGAGCTGGCGGACCAGCAATTCGATCAGATTGCTGCGCTGAAAGATCCTTCCACGGATACCAGCGAAGACGTAGAGCTTTCCGCCGAGACCCTGCCCGGTGTCTTGGCTGTGTTGATGGGCGGGCGCTTCCCGCGCTCGCGTTCGGAGCACTACCGCTTCCTAGCAGAGATTTTGGAGCTCAACGGTGTGACCACAATGAGCCAATTGAAGTCGCTGCTGAATGCAGGTGACATCGCCTTCGTACACGACGCCATCAACTACCGCTTCCGCCCCGGCCAGGTGCGCCTCATCGACGACCTGCTGCTTAATAAATTTGGCAAGCAGCACGTGGAGGCCACTGCCCTTGCAGGAGACCGCAAAGACCGCAAGCGCCGCCTCAATGGCCGCTACAAAGCGCTGCAGAATTACCGCGCGCACTCCTCAAAGACGGAGAAAAAAGAGGCCAATAACTAGCGGAAGCCGCCGCGGAACTTTTCCATCTGGCGGCGTTCCTTCTTGGTAGGCCTGCCCGCGCCGCGCTCGCGGACTGGAACCGAAGGCATGAACTCCTTCGGCGGTGGCGGCGGCGCATGGTCGATGTAACACGCACGAGCCACCGGCGCTCCGACGCGCTTTGCCACGGTGGCTAGGACTTCCAAGTCATGCTCGTGGTGATTGCGCCAGATACGTACGCGATCTCCCGGAACCACCTGCTGGGCAGGCTTTACCGCATTGCCGTTGAGCTTTACGTGCCCCGCCTTCACCGCCTCAGCAGCCTCCGAGCGCGTCTTTGCCATGCGCACAGACCACACCCAGGCGTCGATACGGACGGGTTTTGAGTCAGGTTGGATCGGCATCTAAGCCTTCGGGTCTAGTAATTGTGGTTTTCGTTGACGATCTTTTGCACCTTGCGCCAGTTATAGGCACCGCCAACCACGGCGACGATAAGGCCCAAGGTCATAAAGACCCAGAAAGCAGACAAGGCCCACCCAAGCAGCACGCCACCAGCAACGCCGCCGACCACACTAACTACTCCGTTCCGGGAGTACTTACGAACCTGCTGCTTCTTCAGCTCGATCGGATTGTTGGGGCGTCGTTGCATAGTCATGGCGGCCATTCTAGCGCAGCGCCGACTCTCCCTCGCCCCTAGGTGCCCAGCTCCACCCAGGCGGTGCCGGCTTCGCTAGATTCCACCTCGCCCTGGGAAAGTGCGGCGAGCGTGGCATCCAAGTCTTCCCTGCCGCCGGGCTCGATAGCCAGAGTAAAGGTCACCGCCGCACCATATGCGGTATCAGTAATCTCATAACCACGATTGCGCAGCTCCGCTTCCACGCGGCCGGCCTGGGCATGGCTGAATTCGGCGGAATATAGCTCCCGCAGCGCCCGCGTGCTGCGCTCGACCAATTCGAGCGCCTCGCTGACCGAACCGCCATAAGCATGAACGAGCCCGCCCGCGCCCAACTTCACGCCACCGAAGTAGCGCACGACTACGGCACAGATATCCAGCATTCCCGAGCCTTTCAGCACGTCAAGCATGGGTTTTCCGGCCGTGCCGGAAGGCTCGCCGTCGTCTGAGGAGCGCTCCACTGGGTTGGCTTCGTCAACGTGGTAGATATACGCCGAGCAATGGTGGCGGGCATCAGGGAAGCGTTCGCGCGCGGCGTCGATAAACGCACGCGCCTCACTCTCACAGGTCACTCGATCCACGAGCGTGATAAAGCGCGAGTGCTTAATCTCGATCTCATTTTCAATCTCGCCCGGAACGGGCCGTTCATAGCTGGTCAACACTGCGTGTCAGTCTACCTATGCCACCAGAAAGTCATATTCGGCAGTGCCTGGATGCAGCTGTTGGACGTGAATCTTGGAACTTTCCATGCGCTCAAGCAGTCCGTTCAGGTCCTCTGCACGCCCCAGCTCAAGTCCCACCAAGGCAGCCCCAGTCTCACGATTGTTTCGCTTCAAGTACTCAAACAGCGTGATGTCATCATCCGGGCCCAAAATATCCTGCAGGAAATGTCGCAGCTGGCCTGGTTCCTGCGGGAAATTAACCAAGAAGTAGTGCTTCAAGCCGCGATGCACCAGCGAGCGCTCCATGATTTCGGCATAGCGCAAGACGTCATTGTTACCGCCGGATATCACGCACACCACCACGCTGCCTGGCGCTAACTCCAGCTCGCGCAGACCTGCCACCGAAAGCGCGCCGGCGGGCTCGGCAATGATGCCCTCGTTCTGATACAACCCCAGCAGCTCGGTGCACACAGCGCCTTCAGAAACGCTGTCCCAGCGCACGCGCTGCCTATTTGCCTGCAGGATCTGAAAAGGCAACACCCCTACTCGTTTAACTGCAGCGCCGTCGACGAAGGGATCAACGCTTTCCAAGGTCACCGGCTCGCCTGCCGCGAATGCCGCGCTAAGCGACGCCGCGCCCTGCGGCTCAATTCCCACCACCTGGGTGCGCGGGGACATGTCTGCAAGATAAGAGGTAATTCCGGAGATCAGCCCTCCCCCGCCGACGGGAACCACCATGGTATCCAGGGACTTGCCCTGTGCTGACAGTTGCGCAAGCACCTCGGCAGCGACGGTGCCTTGCCCCGTAACGGTGTCACGCGCGTCGAAGGGCTCGATGAAAATGGCGCCGTGCTCGGCGGCGTCGGCATGCGCGGCTGCGGCGGCCTCATCGAACGTGGAACCGGTGACCACCAGCTCCACCATGTCTGCCCCATGTACCTTAATGCGGTCGCGTTTTTGCTTCGGAGTAGGTTCTGGGACGAAGATTTTTCCTCGAATGCCCATCGAACGGCAAGCATAAGCTACGCCTTGCGCATGGTTTCCGGCCGAAGCTGTCACGATGCCGAGACGGCGCTGCTCCGCCGAAAGGTTTGAGATGCCATACAGCGCGCCGCGGATTTTATAAGAGCGCACGTCTTGCAGGTCTTCGCGCTTGAGATAAACTTCAGCGCCTATTTCTTGGGAAAGGCGCGGGCAATAGTGCAGGGGTGTGGGAGAAATTTCCGAGCTAATTCTCGCCTGTGCCATCTGAATATCGGAGGCATGGATCGGTGAATAAGCAGCGGAAGTTTCAGTCATGCGCCAAGTTTAGCGTGTCCGCTACCCCGCGGGATGCGATTATCTAATAATCGACCGGTTTATGGGAAGTTCACTCAGAACTTTCTGGAGAGTTAGCTGAAGTTAGCATGCGGATAACTTTCTCCAGCGAAGGTATTCGATGGTTTTCGCTGCGTTTTCTCGCACGAATTATCTCTCTTTCCTACTCTCTTCCTACTTTCTTCAAGGAATTCACAACTTATGTCTCAAGCTCCCCGTTTTTCTCTCCGCCGGCGCGCCACCGCAATGTGTGCGGCCCTTGTGACCAGTTTTTCGCTGGTTAGCCCCGCGCATGGCGCCATCGTGGCGAAACCGGTAGAAGAATCTGCCGCCGACGCCGGAATCAAACTCACCCCGCTGGGCACCTACGAGTCCGGGGTGCATGGCGAATCGGCCGCGGAAATCGTGGCCTTCCACGCCGCTTCCCAGCGCATCCTGACCATCAACGCGGTATCGGGTGAGGTCGATATCCTGGATGCTTCCGACGCCGCGCACCCGCGCAAGGTTTCTACCGTCTCCGCTGGCGGCGACAAGGAAATCAACTCCGTCGCCGTCCGCCCTGATGGCCTTGCCGTCGCAGCTGTTCAGCAACAAGACAAGACCGAGCAGGGCGAGGCTCTCTTCTTTGACGTCAACTCGGGCGAGGAGTTGGGGCGTATCACCGTCGGAGCACTGCCGGATAACGTACACATCACTGCTGATGGCGCTTACGCTCTGCTTGCCAATGAGGGCGAGCCTTCTAACGAGCTCAACGCAGCTGGCGATGACTACCTAAGCGATCCGGAGGGTTCCATCTCCGTCATCGCGCTGCCGCAGGATGTCGCAGCGCCGACGCAGGCAGATGCTCGCATCGCTGATTTCCGAGCTTTTGATAACACCCCGCTTCCCGCAGGCGTGCGCGTGTTTGGCCCGGAGGCACACGATGCTAAGCCTTCCATCGACTTCGAGCCGGAGTACATCACCTCCGCCGAGGGCAAGGCCTACGTGAGCCTGCAGGAAGCAAATGCCATTGCGGTCGTTGATATCGAATCAGCAAGCGTGGAAAAAATTCTGCCTGCCCACATCGCTGACCACTCCCAAGTAGCCCTCGATACCTCCAACAAAGATGACGCCGCTGAGCTGCGCACCCTGGGGGTTAAGGGCTTGTCGATGCCGGATTCTATCGGCGCTTTCCAAACCAACGGTCAAACCTATTTCGCCACCGCAAACGAGGGCGACGCCCGCGAGTGGGGCATCGATGAGAAAGATGGCGGCACGGGTGTCTACTCCGAGGAGGCCAAGCTGAAGGACCTCATTGAGGCAGGAAAGGTATGTGAGGGCGCGCTTGGCGACGCCAACCTCGACGAGCTTGCCAGCAAGAAAGTCGCCGGCAACCTGAAGGTCACCACGGCTTCCGGCTGGAATGCGGACAAAGAATGCTTCGATACGGTCTATAGCTTTGGCAGCCGTTCCTTTTCTATCTACGACGCCGCCGGCAATGTTGTATTCGATTCTGGCTCCGAGTTCGAGAAAATCAGCGCCAAACTGCATGCCGAAGGCGTCTTAAACCACAACGCCGACAATGAGTCTGCGGAGTTTGATGATCGCTCTGACAATAAGGGCCCGGAACCAGAGGCACTTGCTGTTGGCAAGGTTGACGACAGGACCTACGCATTCATCGGCGCCGAGCGCCTCGGCGGCATCTTTGTCTACGACGTCACCGACCCCACAAATGCTAAGTTCACCACCTACGTCAACAACCGTGACTTCAGCACCGATGAATTTTCCCAGGCCGGCGACCTAGGCCCTGAGGGCTTTGCGTTCGTGGACAAGAAGGACTCCCCAACCGGGCGTTACATGCTTATCGTCGGCAATGAGGTCTCCGGCACGACCACCACCTACGACATCGAAGACCTCACCTCGGCAGACGATCCCGCGCGCGCCTCTTCCGGGGCTTCGTCGCAAGGTTCTTCCCTGAGCTCGACCGGAAGCTCCGTGCATGGCTCCTCCGTGGGCGCGGCGCTGAGCATCTTCGCTTTAATCGCAGCGGTGGTGGGCGTGGCCTTCACGCCGGGCCTACGTGACCAGGTTCTCGGCTTCCTGCCTGGACATCTGCGCTCTGAACTGGAAAAATTCTTCTAGTAAAATTTTAGGCTCTTGATTCGCGCGAGCTTGCTACGGTAGATGAGTTATTAATTGCCTTCACTGGCTCCCGCGCCACACTCCAAGGAGAACTAATTCTCATGCGTCTTTCCACCACCATGGTCGCAGCTTGCGCCACCGGTCTCGCTCTCATCACCCCTGTCGCCGCAAACGCCGCTCCAGCTGCTCCCACGCCAGAACTATCCGCTGAATGCCAGGCCCAGGTAGATAAGGCTGTTCAGGACCACAAGGATGCTGTTGAGGCCGGCACCGCGGGTTCTTCTTTCATGGGCCCACAGGAGCTGCTCAAGGGAATCCTCAGCGGCTACGGTTCCTCCGGCATGCCGGCAACCCCGCCATGCGTTGCTGCAGAAAAGGACGCCGCCGCTAAGGCCAAGGAAGAGGAAAATTGGTCAAAGATGCCGGAGTGGGCACAGTCCGCTCGCCCATCTGAGGAGACCAAGGAAGTCTTCGCTTGGGTCTCCATCGCCCTGACCGGCGTCGCTACGGTTGTCCAGGTCCTCGCAATGGTTGCTAAGGCTAACCCGGCCATCCTCGAGCCGGTCAAGCAGATGCTGCGCAACGCAGGCGTCAAGTTCTAAAACCTTAAAGAAGCGGCACGCGCTCCTCACTTTCGCGGGGTAGGGCGCGTGCCGCTTTTCGTATGTGGAAGACCTATTCAGAAGGACTAGAACAGTTCGCGGGTGGCGAGCTCGGCGCCATCGACAAGCGCTTGTAGCTTTGCCCACGCAATCTGATAGTGCAGACGCCCACCCAGGCCGCAGTCAGTCGAGGCCACGACGTTTTCCGGGCCTACCAGCTCGGCAAACTTGATGATGCGATCGGCCACGAGCTGCGGGTGCTCCACCGCATTGGTGGAATGCGAAACCACGCCCGGGTAGATGACGGTTCCCTCCGGCAGCTTGTGGTCCTGCCACACGCGCCACTCGTGGGCATGGCGCGGCGAAGCGCCCTCGAAGGAGAAACCACCGACCTTGGCCTGCAGAATCTCTTCGATGATGTCACCGAACGGGATGTCGGTGACATGCGGTCCATGCCACGATCCCCAGCAGATGTGCAAGCGGGTCTGCTCGCGCGGGATGTCCTTGATGGACTCGTTGAGCACCGCGATGCGCTCATGCAGGAAAGCCTGGAAGTCAGCCACTGACGGCTCCGGCACCACGCTATCCCAGGCCTCTGCCAGGTCAGGGGCATCGAACTGAACAGTCAGACCAGCATCGGTGATGGCCTTGTACTCCGCTTTCAGGGCCTCACCGCAGGCGCGGACCAGGTCGATGTCTTCCTCATAGAACTTGTTGGGAAGGCGCGCCGCCGAGCCCGGCGACAATGCCGCCACGAAGCCGTTGCTGGCCCCTGCCTTGCTCATCGCCTGCTTCAGCAAAGAAACATCCGCATCCACCTGGTCATGGCCAATGTAGGTCACGGGACCGGTGAACTCTGGGTTCGCCACCTTCTTGCGACCGGTAAAAATGCCCGAGTCAGGGTCGTTATAGGCCTCCGCGAAAAGCGCTCGGTCACGGCGATCCTTCATCGAAGAAAGGCGAATCTTACCTGGCGCTTTACGACGTCGTCTACCGAGCGCTCCAGGATCTCGTGAAAGGCTTCGTCGCTAATTTCTCCGGCAGAACGCTGAAGGTTAGCCTCCAGCAGTTCCTCCGTACGCGGCAGCGAACCCACGTGGGTAGTGCGAATCTTGTTGACCATAAGTGCGTGTACCTCCGATTTTTCACTTCTAGACTGTGCTGTCTAGATTAACCGAAGGCTCCACGCGCGTTAAGGCTTTTGGCGCTTTAGATTCACCTGCTAAGTTCACCCATTAAAGTCACGCGGCCGTCTAGCCCAGAATTCCGGCACCCATCGTGGCCTTCAAGTCACCCATCAGGTTGCCCGAACGCTCCACGCGCAGGTGTTCGCCAAGGACCATCATGGTGGACTCCGCGCCGTCGACAAGCGTTAAGTACACATCCGACTCGCCCTTGTTGTTGACCAGCACCTGCTTGAGCTTGGCGATGTTTTCCATCGTGCACTGATCCGTGCGCATGGTAAGGCGCAGCGGCAGGCCCGCTCCCCCACCTGGCCCCAAATCCGGCACCCGGATATCGGAGCAGAACAGGGACATACGCTCGTCACGAATCTTGACCTGTACTTTGGCCAAAATGATGTTGTCTTCCGCAATCTGCGGTGCCACCAGCGAATAGACCTGGTTGAAGACCAGAATATCCACCTGCGCGCCGTTGTGGTCTTCCATATTCACGATCGCCCACGGAGAGCCATCACGCTTGGAAAAGCGCCTGTCAACGCCCGAGATGATGCCGCCGATAACCAGCTCCTGGCCGTTGTGAACCTCGCCGGAGAGAATCTTCGGCAGTGGCGTATCCGTCTGCGACTCAAGTGCTTCCTCGAAACCGTCCAGCGGATGGCCGGAGACGTAAAGACCCAGCATCTCGCGCTCCAAGGCGAGCTCATGCTTGCGCTCCCAGTTGTCGTCCGGGATATCAATGGCGAAGGCAGAAGCCACTTCAGATTGCTCATCGCCGCCGAAGCCAGCAAAAAGGTCGAACTGCCCCTTGTCCGCTGCCTTCTTCGTGGTCTGCACGGCATCGACTGCATCCTCGTGGATGAGCATCAAGCCCTTGCGCGGGTGCTCCATGGAATCGAAGGCGCCGGCCTTGATGAGCGATTCCGTCACGCGCTTGGTGCAAGCGGTCAGCTCAATCTTGTCGAGGTAATCCGAAAAAGAGGTAAATGCGCCCTTTTCCTTGCGGGTCTTGACGATGGACTCCACCACTTCCGAGCCGACGTTACGGATAGCGCCCATGCCGAAGCGAATATCCTCACCGACCGCCTGGAAGTTCTCCACAGACTCGTTGACGTCGGGCGAAAGCACCTTGATGCCAAGGTGGCGGCAATCGGAAAGATAGATAGCGGACTTATCTTTCTTATCGCCCACCGAGGTCAGCAGTGCTGCCATGTACTCCGGCGCGTAGTAGGCCTTGAGATACGCGGTCCAGAAGGAAACCAGGCCGTAGCCTGCGGCGTGGGACTTGTTAAACGCGTAGGAAGCGAAGGGCTCAATCGTGCCCCACAGCGCATCCATGGCGTCCTTGGAGTAGCCGTTTTCCTGCATGCCGCCCCAGAACTTGTCGTACTGCTGGGCTAGGACTTCCGGCTTCTTCTTACCCATGGCCTTGCGGAAGCCATCTGCCTCACCAGCGGTGTAATTGGCTACCTTCTGGGAGATACGCATGATCTGCTCCTGGTAGACGATAAGACCATAGGTCTCATCGAGGATCTCACGCAGCGGCTCCTCCAGCTCGGGGTGAATCGGCGTGATTTCCTTGCGGCCGTTCTTGCGGTCCGCATAGTCCCAGTGTGCGTTAACGCCCATCGGGCCCGGGCGGTATAGCGCCAGCGACGCGACGATGTCTTTAAAGCCCGTCGGTTTCATGCGCTTAAGCAGCTCCTGCATGCCGCCGGAGTCCAGCTGGAACACGCCCAGGGTCTCGCCGCGGGAAAGCAGCTCGTATACCTTTGACACGTTAGGGTCGTCGGCGTGGATTTCCTCCAGTTGGATTTCCTCGCCGCGGTTTTTCTTGATGTTTTCTAGGCAATCGCCGATGACTGTGAGGTTTCGCAGTCCCAGGAAGTCCATCTTCAGCAGGCCAATGGCCTCGCATGCCGGGTAATCCCAGCCGGTAATATACGCGCCGTCGGCAGGCCTTTGCCACATCGGAATGTGGTCCATCAGGCGCACGGACGCCATAATCACCGCACAAGCGTGCACACCGGCCTGGCGGACGACGCCCTCGAGACCACGCGCGGTCTCATAAATCTTCTTGACGTCCGGGTCCGTCTCAATCATCTGCCGGACCTCGGTGGCCTCTGAGTAGCGCTCGTGCTCCGGGTCCATGATGCCCGATAGCGGAATGTCCTTCGCCATGATGGCAGGCGGCAGCGCGCCGTTGATGCGGTCAGCCATCTGGAAGCCTGGCTGGCCAAAGTGCACTTTCGCGGAGTCCTTGATGGCCTGCTTGGTCTTCACGGTGCCGAAGGTAATCACCTGCGCGACCTTGTCCTCGCCCCAACGATCGGCGGCGTACTGAATCATCTCGCCACGGCGGCGGTCGTCGAAGTCGATATCAATATCCGGTGCGGATGGACGCTCCGGGTTGAGGAATCGCTCGAAGAGGAGGTCGTGCTCAATTGGGTCAATATTCGTGATGGTAAGCGCGTAAGCCACCAGCGCACCTGCCGCGGAACCACGCCCCGGCCCCACGCGAATGCCCACGGATCGCGCATGCTTGATGAGCTCGGCCACGATGAGGAAGTAGGAAGGATAACCCTTCATATCGATGACGCTGATTTCATACTCAGCGCGCTTCACGTACTCCTCCGGCACCTCCTTGCCCGGGAAGCGATCCTGCAGGCCCTCCATCACCTCGTGGGTCAGCCAGGAAGTTGGCGTGTGACCTTCCGGCACGTCCGCAATCGGCATGCGGTCGTGGGTATGCTCCTCCCAAATCTCGCCGTAGTCCTGTACGCGTTCGGCGATCCACAGGGTGTTATCGCAGCCGTCTGGAATCATGTCATCCCAGATCTCACGCATCTGCGCTGCGGATTTGATGTAGTAACCGGTGCCGTCAAACTTGAAGCGATCCGGGTCCATGAAGGTCTTGCCGGTCTGCACACACAGCATTGCCTCATGCGAGGGCGCCTGGCTTTCCAGCACGTAGTGGCAGTCATTGGTAACAAGCGGCGGCAGGTCCAGTTTGCGGCCGATTTCCAACAGGCCGTCACGCGTGCGCTTCTCGATGTCGAGCCCGTGGTCCATGAGCTCCAAGAAGAAGTTATCCTTGCCATAGATGTCCTGCCACATCGCGGCAGCCTCCAGCGCCTCGTCGAACTGGCCTAAGCGCAGGCGAGTCTGGACGTCGCCAGACGGGCAGCCGGTAGTGGCGATGATGCCTTCTGCATGCTCTGCGATGAGCTCGGCATCCATACGCGGCCACTTACCCAATTGGCCCTCATAAGAAGCCAGCGAGGAAAGCTTGAACAGGTTTTTTAGGCCCGTCGCGTTTTCCGCCAGCATCGTTTGGTGCAGGTAAGCACCCGATGCGGAGACGTCGTCACGCTTTTGATCAGGAGTGCCCCACAGCACGCGCTTTTTGTTAAAGCGCGACTCCGGCGCCATGTAGGCCTCAATGCCGATGATGGGCTTCACACCCGCGCTGGTCATCCTCTTATAGAAAGCGTTAGAGCCATACATATTGCCGTGGTCGGTCATGCCCACGGCCGGCATCTCCTGGCGCACCACCTCATCGGCGAGCATGTCCACCTTGGCCATGCCGTCCAACATCGAGAACTCGGTGTGATTGTGAAGGTGAACAAAGGAGGAGTTTTTCGCCATGCGGGTTAGTTTAGCGGGCGCGTCAAACCCCGACGCCGCGCCGAAAATACTGACAAGAATTCTTCGCAGTTTCGGCTGCCAACGAGTACATTATTTCCCGATGATTTACACCATTGCTGCCTATCTCATGTGGGGCTTCTTCCCCGCTTTCTTCCCGCTTTTGCTGCCAGCGAGCCCGCTGGAGATTCTGGCGCACCGCATCGTGTGGACTGCCGTGCTGGTTACCGGTTTCCTTTTCCTCACCGGCGGTTGGCGCGAGTTACGGGCGTTTAGCGCACGCACGTGGGGATGGATGCTCGCGTGTGGTGTCGCCATTACGGTCAACTGGGGCACTTACGTCATTGCGATTAACTCCGGGCATGTTGCCGACGCCGCGCTGGGCTACTTCATCAACCCGCTTGTTTCGGTGGCGCTCGGCATCATCTTCTTGAAGGAAACGCTCAACAAGGCGCAGGCGGCATCGGTTGGCGTGGCCTTCATCGCCGTTATCTGGCTGACGTTTATGACCGGCCAGGCACCGTATATCTCCCTGGCTTTGGCGTTTAGCTTTGGCATCTACGGCCTTATGAAAAAGCGCATCCACGTCTCCTCTACTGGTTCGGTGGCGGCGGAGACCATCGCGATGCTGCCGGTGGCAATCGGCTATCTGGTCTGGCTAACCTTCCAAGGCCAATCCACATTTGCCAGCGAAGGCCCCAGCCACATTGTGCTTCTGATTGCCTCCGGCCTGATCACCGCTTTGCCGCTGCTGTGCTTTGCCAAGGGCGCCAAACAGCTACCGCTGGCCACAGTGGGCATGCTGCAGTACATGACCCCTATCATGCAGATGCTCTGGGCACTGTTTGTCAATCACGAGCACATGTCCACCGCCCGCTGGATTGGCTTTGGCATCATCTGGGTGGCGGTTATCATCTACCTCGCGGATCTGGTCCGCACGCGCCGCGCTTCCCGACGCCGCGCCCGCTAACGCATCTCTTTCCGCGCTGCCTTTGCTCGGCGGCGCCTTTCTTTTTCTTCCCGCGCATCAAGCGCCCAGCGCGGCATCTGAAAAATCATAAACAAGCAATAGACGGCCACGAAGGCACAGATGCCAATCGAAAGCGGCTCACCGGAAGTAAAAAACAGAAACACCAGCCCAATAAGACAGAACACCAGCCCCGCCCACACGGCAATGTAGGCAAAGCGGTAGTTCGGCATCCAGGCGCTGGTATCGGCAAAAATGCGCATCTTTATCCTCTTCTGTGTTCCTTCTTCCGGTTCTTTTGCGAGCCCTTTCGCGAGAGCCCGTGCTTGAGCATGCACTAGTACTGCAAGGAATTTAGGGGCCGGACGCCAAAGCTGCCCCAGGCGGCGTCGGCAGGCGCGGGTTCTACTGCAGCAACCAACTCGTTGCCGGCAATCTCGCGCAGGCTATCGCCATCAGCCCAGACGATGACCGCATCCACCTTCGACGGCACATTCGCTTGGCCTACTCCCGCATAGGAATCGCGCAGGCGCTTTATCTCCGTATCGATAACGCCAGCGCGGTCTGCTCCTGCAGTAGGCTCCGGCACTGCCAAAGGTGCCGCCATCCCTAAGATGATGGCGCTCATGCGCGGGGCCGGCTCCGCCAGAGCGGCGACCTGCTGCGAGTTCAATGACTCGTCAAAGCTGACCAACGCATATGCTGGTTCATCGGCAGCAGCAAGCGCGTCTGCTGCCCGAGCTACGTATTCCTCCCGCGACTCGTTATCGGGGCCTAGCTGATCCCCCTGCAGAGCCACCGTGGACTTGGTACCGAAAAGCCCAAAGCACAGCAGGATGAATAGAACAAGCATTACTGCCATAACGCCCGCTGCTATCCGACGCCGCCGATAAATCTCCGGTGGATGCTTCATCCGCGTAGTTCCTCCAGCGCAAAGCGCAGATCATCCGGATACGGCGCCGACACCTCGAAGTACTTGCCCGTTCCCGGGTGGGCAAAGCCCAACGTCACCGCATGCAGCCACTGCCTAACCAGCCGCAGGCGCTTGGCCAGGTTCGGATCGCAGCCATACATGGGATCGCCCACGCAGGGATGCCCCGTTGCCGCCATGTGCACGCGAATCTGGTGGGTGCGCCCAGTTTCTAGGTGTACCTCGAGCAGGCTGGCCTCGCGAAAGGCTTCAAGTAGCTTGTAGTGGGTCACGGCGTGCTTGCCATCGTCTACCACCGCAAACTTCCAGCCGGAGGAGGGATGGCGGCCAATCGGCGCATCGATGGTTCCCACAATCGGGTCCGGGAGGCCCTGGACCACCGCGTGATAGGTCTTGGTCACGGTGCGTTCTTTAAACGCTGCCTTCAGCTGCGAATAGGCGCGCTCACTTGCGGCCACCACCATCACGCCCGAGGTGCCGACGTCAAGGCGGTGGACGATGCCCTTGCGTTCGGTAGGCCCGGCGTCGGCAAGCTGGTAGCCCGCCGCGCGCAAACCGCCGATGACTGTGGGGCCTTCCCAGCCCAGCGTCGGATGCGCCGCCACGCCCACCGGCTTGTGCACGCAAATGACATCGTCATCGGCATAGAGCACATCCATGCCCTCGACGAGTTCTTCCTTCGGAATCAGCGGCTCCTCCGGCGCGGGCATCATGACGTCAATCCAGCCGCCTGCCTCCAAGCGGTCGGACTTGGCTACCGCAGCACCGTCCATCTCGACGTCGCCAGCCATGCACAAATCCGCAGCCTTTGCCCGGGAGATACCGATGAGCTTGGCCAAGGCGGCGTCGGCACGCATGCCCTCGAGGCCTTCTGGAATCGGAAGTCTACGACTCTCGCGCATCGCCACCTGCCTTTTCTGCTTGCTTCTTTGTATCTTCCAGCAACATCGCCACAATGAATACCACTACGCCGCAGGTAATCGAGGCATCCGCCAGATTAAATACTGCGAACCGTCCCACGGAGATGTAATCCACTACATGACCAAACCAAAAGCCCGGCTCGCGGAAGAGTCGGTCGATGAGGTTACCCAGCGCGCCGCCGGCGATCATGGCTAAGCTCACGGCCTGCCATTTGTCCTTCATCCGCGGCGCCGCGATAGCCACGCCCACGACGAATGCCAGCTGAATGGTGGTAAACAGCCAAGTACTGCCCTCGCCGCCCATAGAAAAGGCCGCGCCGGGGTTAAACAGAAGGTAGAAGCGGAACCATCCGCCGATAATATTCATCGGCTCCCCCTCAGTGAGGATGGACAGCATTATTTGCTTTACTGCTTGGTCAATGACGGCCACCGCGGTAACTACCGCGGCCATCAGCCCAACGAAACTCCTTCTTTTTTGACTCACCCAAGTCATTCTAAACACCCGCTTCCGGTAATTTGGAATGCTGTGTTCCGTGTTAAAGCTTTAGCCACCGTTTCTGTCCTCGCGCTCGCCGCCTCACCGCTTAGCGCCTGCTCCTATGAAAAGCCTGCGCCAACCGTTGAGCAGCCGGTGGGCCTGCCAATCGACGCCCCGCGCATCACCGTCGAATCCGCAGGCAGCGGAGAAAAGCGGGTGCTTTCCTACCACGACATCGATGCCGAGCAGAAAGTCACCTATTCCGTAACCGAGGGCTTTAGCCAGGACCTGATGAAGTCTTCTGCGGCCAAGGACTTCAATGCCTCCAAGATTAAGGCGGCCACCACGACGCTGCCGCTAGAGGCCAGCGTCGATGAGGCTACCGAGAACGTCGAGGGCCAGCTGCCTGCTACCCGCAACGTTTTTGCCACCAGCGGCACGCCGGAATACTCCGGGGATGCTGATGCTTCCTCCGGCGAGGGATTCCAGTTTGGCTGGCGTGCCGAGGACTCGGGCCAGATGTCTTCGCTGCGCTTGGCCGCGCCGCAAGACGGCACCGACGAGGCCCGCGGCATTACTGAACAGGCCATCATGAAGCTGACTTCCCTACCTGTAGTCTTCCCGGACGAGGAAATCGGCAAGGGCGCAAAGTGGTCAGTGGAATCCCGCGTGGCCGGCGAGTCCACGTTGCTACAAACCGCAACTTATACGCTGGATGAGCAGGACGGCGACGTCGTCAAGCTCAGTGTTTCTGTAAAGCAGCGCCCATCCCTGGGCGCGCTGTCTTTCGAAGGGCAAGCCGCGGGCACGGAGCTGGCTGATAAAGAGCTCAAGGTCATGGACTCCACAACCGATTCCTCTGGCCAGCTGACCGTGGACCTATCGCAGCCGCTGCCAACCGACGGCGAGGTGGCCATCGACACCAAAATCACCTACGGCGCCGACTCCTCCGACCTGCGCGTGGTGCAGTCCACCACCACAGATCTGAAGTTCTCCCCAGCTAAGTAGTTCCCGGCTTCGAGTTTTAGCTCTTCTTTTCTAGCGCTTGTTCGCTTGTTACTGCGCCGGCTGCTCGGCCGGAGCGCTTTCTGCCGGCGCACCTGCAGCGCCGCCTGCGGTATCCGCGCACATCGGCGGGACTTGCTCTGGCGGCACGATGTTGGAAACCAGGATGCAGGCCCAGTTCTTCGACAGCTTCCAGTCGCCGTTTTCGAAGACAAACTCAACCTGGTCTGCGGTCTGGCCCTGGCCGTCCGGGGTAGAGAAGTTAACGGTAGCCAGCGCGGATTCTGGGCTGTAGCCCGGCAGCACTGGGTCGACGACCTCAAAAACTGCGCCGGACTCTGCCTGGGAGGCTGCCATGACGTCGAAAAGCTCTGGCGCCTCCTCGGAGCCTTGCACGGTCTTGGTCTTTTCCTCGACCGGCACGTTCGGGTCGGTGGCCTTGGTCAGGATGGCGTTGAGGGCAGCTGCATCCGGAATCTCAGTGGAGGCAATTGAGGTCTCCTCTGCACTCGAGGACTTCTCAGCAGATGATGGTTTAGCCTTGTCAGCTTCATCGGAAGAAGAGCAGGCAGCCAAAGCGGTAGCAGCACTAACGGCCATGAGAGCGGCCCCGAGCTTGGTGAACTTCACTTTTTCTCCTCACGTTGGGTGGCGCGACTTCGCATCTTAGCGCACGATAATTGTCGCTTTTCTTCACACCACATTACCCACGCCACTTCCATTTCCGTGCGCCCCGCGCCCACCAACACCATCTTTTTCGCTACTAATACCCCGCCGCTAATCGCTAGGGTGGAGTCCATGACTATCGCGCTTATCGCCACCGGCGGCACCATCGCCTGCACCGCGGCCGCGGACGGCTCGCTCATTCCAACAGTCACCGGCCAGGAACTGGCCCGTAGCCTTTCGGCAGACATTGAAGTCATCGAATTCCGCCAACTCGACTCCAGCTCCATCACCTTGGCGGATCTCGATGAGCTGCTCGGCACCGTCCACGTGCAACTCACCCGCACCGACATCGACGGCATCCTCATCACCCATGGCACGGATTCCATGGAAGAAACCGCCATGGCGCTTTCCATTTTTGATCCGGGCACAAAGCCCGTTGTTCTCACAGGCGCGCAGCGGTCTTTCGATCATCCCGGAGGCGACGGTCCGCGCAACCTCCACGACAGCCTGCACCTCATCGAGCAAGGAACCCCCGGTGTTTATATCCAGTTCGGAGGCATGACCATCCCGGCGCGCGGGGCACGCAAGAACCACACCTTTCATCTCAACGGCTTTGAATCGATGCCCGTTGGCGAATCCAATCTCTTTCCCCTACCGCTTGCCCCACTCGCACCACACCCGGTTGCCATCCTTGCCGCGTACCCCGGCGCTGACGCCACGCTTGTCGACGCCGCCATTCCCCACTTTTCGGGCCTCGTCATCGAGGCGCTCGGTTCCGGAAACATGGGCGAAGGTATGGGCGAAGGCGTAGCGCGCGCACTCGAAGCAGGCCTTCCCGTTGCCATCAGCACCCGCGTGCCCTACGGCACTACTTCCCTCGCCTACGGCGGCTCCGGTGGTGGTGCAACGCTTGCCGATAAAGGCGCGGTTAGTGCTGGCGCTTTCCGCCCCGGTCAAGCGCGAATCCTTCTCGCCGCCGCCCTCGCCACCGGCACTCCCGTCTCCGAAGTTTTCGCCGCCAAAGCAGCGCCGAAACAATACTCGCGCTAGCTTTACACAGCGCCTGACTCAGTGCCTGGTTCAGCATCCGGATCAGCGTCCTGCGCAAACCACTCCGGCCATACCAAAGAATCAAGTGGGTCCCCGGGCATTAGATCCGGATCATCAGCAGCAAAGGATTTGGTGCGGCCGGGGCCTGTCGCACGCGTTTCAAACCGCACGCTGACCACACCGTGACCGGCGCCCTGAATCCAGCCGTGGCCATAATCGGGATGATAAACGTCTTGCGTTGCCCGCCACGTGCTATCGGGTTCGTCCTCGATGCTTACTTCCACGCGCCCCTCATCAAGTGCGTTGTCCGAAACTCCGGCCTCGTAGTCATCGTCCGCTTTACTCGGCGGGCGCACCACCACGCGGTCCAGCTCAGGAAAGAGTACGTCTTGGCGCGCGGCCTCCAAGCCCGAATAGCTCACGCCCACCAAACGAATCGGACCAAGCTCATCGGGATAGCGCGCGAGCTTGAATGCCGTTGCTTTTAAGGTTTCCACATCATCCGTGGCATAAGGAAGCGTGGCCGAGCGCGATTCGATGTGGAAATCTGCCATCCGCAGTTTGACGGAGACGGTGCGGGCACCGCGGCCGTCGCGAAGCAAGCGCCGATGCGCGCCCTCCGCCGCCCTCACAATCGCAGCGTCTACCTCCGCTACCGTGAGCAAATCCTTAGGATAGGTATGCTCCGTGGAAATCTGCTTGGCCACTGCGCGCGGGGCCACCGCCCTGTCGTCGATGCCTTGAGCGAGCTTCCACAAACCCACACCAATCGTCGCGCCTAAAGAAATCTCCACTTCTTTTTGCGACATCGCCGCCAGCTGCCCGATGGTCTCCACACCGATAGCCGCGAGCTTCGTCCTCGTTACAGGCCCTACGCCCCACAGCTTTCCCACCGGCATGGGGTGGAGAATCTCCAACTGTTTTTCTGCTGGAATCACAAACGTGCCGTCCGGCTTCGCCTCCCCAGAACCAATCTTGGCAAATTGCTTACCCGAACCCGCCCCAATCGAACTCGGCAGGCCAGTCTCCGCACGAATCAGCTCCCGCAGGTTATCTGCCCATTCTTTTACTTCTTCTGGGCTCGCGCCGATCAAAGCTTCAGGCTCCATAAAGGCCTCATCAACGGAAAGCTGCTCTATAACTCCCACGTGTTCCGCGAGAATCTTAAACACTCTTTTCGACGCCGCTGAGTACACCACGTGCCGCGGCTGCACCACCACTCCGCGCAGGCCAACCAACTGCTGGGCGCGGAAAGTGGGCATGGCTGAGTGGGCGCCAAAAACGCGGGCCTCATAGGATGCGCCCGCCACGACGCCGCGCCCGCCGACGCCCGCGACCAACACCGGGCGCCCACGCAACGTCGGCCGGGTCAGCTGCTCGACGGACGCGAAGAAAGCGTCCATGTCGATGTGTAAAACCCAACGCTGCATGCGCCCCATTTTAGAACATGCGTCCTAAATGTCACGCACTGCCCAGCTTTCTAGCATGGAAAACACGCGAAAAGTCTTGCAGATCTCATAAAGCACGAAGGTGATCACCGCCTCACTAATAGCACGATTTTTTAGACAACGCCCGTGGCTTGTATGCAAGATGAATGCATGTCGAATGCAAGTACGCCAGCCGCCGAGCGCGCCTATGAATGGGTCAAGCGTGCAATCATCGAAGGTGACATTGCCGAATCCGAGATGCTCTCCGAGGCAGTCATCGCTTCAGAGCTCGGGATGAGCAGGACTCCCATGCGCGAGGCCTTCCTCCGCTTGGAAGTTGAGGGCTTTTTGAAGCTCTATCCCAAACGCGGCGCGCTGGTGGTCCCGATCAGCCCGCGCGAGATTCGCGAGGTCTACGAGGCGCGCCTGCTTGTCGACGCCCACTCCGCCCGCCATATCTGCGCCCTCCCCGCCGCAGAGCGCGCCGTCATTGCTGATCGCCTCGATGCGACCATCGCGGAACAAGACGCCGCGCTCAACGCCGGTGACCTGCGCACATACGCCCACCTCGATGCGCGTTTCCACCAAACCATCATGGACAACGGCGGCAATAGCCTGCTTGCCCATCTCGGTCACACGCTGCGCGAGCGTCAGCAGCGCTTCACAGCCACGGCAATTGGCCGCAATGTGGAGCGAGCGCGTGGCTTCGTCGCCCAGCACCGCCTGCTTGCCGAAGCCCTCCGCCACGGCAACTACTCCACCTACCTCACCGAACTCGAAGACCACCTGACTACTTCTAGGAATCAACTGTGACCGCTCAAACCTCAACATCCACATCGTCGCTTTCCCATGTGCCCGCGACTGAGTCCGTGCCTAGCGCATCGCCGGCGCCGGAGGTGTTGCCTTCGTTTAGGCCTCATTCGTGGTTTCCCGTCGCCGGTTCAATGGTGGCGGTCGCGTGGGGCGGCAACGAGTTCACCCCATTGTTGGTGATGTACCGCGAGACTTCGCACTTTTCACAGGTGACCGTAAATGGTTTGCTCGCGGCTTATGTCTTGGGAATCATCCCCGCGTTGCTTGTGGGAGGCCCGCTATCTGACCTCATCGGCCGCAAGCCTACTCTCCTGCCGGCCGCGCCTTTGTCGCTGCTGGGATCTTTCCTGCTGTCCATCGCTCCGCATGAGCCGCTTATCATCGCGCTAGGTCGCGTGCTGTGTGGCATGGCGCTGGGCCTTGTTATGGCGGTGGGTTCCACGTGGATTACCGAGCTTGTCTCCCGGGCTGGAGGGGACCCCGCGGCCGGTGCAAGAAAAGCTTCGCTGTGCCTTACCATCGGATTCTTGGTAGGCGCCGGAATTGCCTCGGTACTGGCGCAATGGGGCCCTTGGCCCACGCACTTAGCTTATATCCTGCACATTCTGCTGACTCTCGCGACTGCGGTTTGGCTGACGTATACTCCGGAAACTCGTGAGCCACGCCACGGTACGGTAAAGACCACCATCTTGGAGCTGAAGGTTCGCGAGATGCTCGAAATGCTGCATATCCCGGCCGCCGCTCACAAGCGCTTCCTGCGCGTGGTCGTTCCCGTTGCCCCGTGGGTATTCGGATGTGCCGGTGCCGCCTATGCCTTGCTCCCGCAGTTGCTCGCCACGTCTGCGGGGCAAACGCCCATTGCGTTCTCCGGCCTCATGACCGTCATTACTTTGGGCTGCGGCGTTGGCGTGCAAATGCTCGGACGCCTCATCGATACCCATAAGTCCGCCCGAGCATCCGCGATCGCCATGGCGGTTATTACGCTCGGGGCTTTCGTCGCGGCCTTCGCAGCGCAGACGTTGTCGCTGCCTTTGGGCATCGCCGCTGCCGCCACGATGGGCGCTGGCTACGGCCTCGCCCTTGTCGCAGGACTCTCCGAGGTCCAGCGGATCGCCGGTGAAGAGGAGCTGGCAGGCCTCACCGCCGTGTACTACTCCATCTCCTATACCGGCTTCTTCATCCCTATGGCGTTTAGCGCGCTATCGGCCTACATCGGATTTACGAAGCTTTTCATCATCGGCAGCATTTTGGCCATTTTGTGTCTAATCAACGTCACTATTGCCTGGCGTGCGCACCTGCCCGGCGCACAGCGCTGACTTTGCGCACTGTGGCCTAAATAGTCACCTCCGCATCAAGAAAGGCGAATTCATAGTACCCATGCGCCGCGAGACGATTTACCTTCTCGCGGCTGCCCACAGACAATGCCAAATGATTCCACCCAGCCGAAGCTAGCCGCTTTTCATGGCCTGGTCGCGCCATGATTTCGAAACGGGCACCGTCTTCGAAACTCAGAAAATAGGTCTTTAGCCCTGTACGTACATGGCCATGTGTTCGATTCGCATACCTGCAAATCTACATAGAAAAATACCCGGTTAACTGGTCAAAAGAAACGCGCCCGGAAGGAGACACTATCTCCTTCCGGGCATTATTCACTTAAGCTCTGACATCCAGGTGTCTATACGTTCGTGCGCGCGACGGTCGCGGTGACGTCCTTAACCACCTTGTGGCCTTCGAGAGGCTCGGTAACCACATTGAACTCGGTGGCCAGAACCTCGGCCGCAATGTGCTCCGCGTGACGCTGTGCCCATTCTTCCTTCTCGGCCGGAACGGACAGGACAACGCTGATGCGGTCATAGACTTCAAAGTCCTCGGCTTTACGGGCATCCTGCAGGCCGCGGATGACGTCGGCGGCCCAGCCTTCTGCCTCGAGCTCCTCGGTCACCTCGGTGTCCAAGACCACGAGGCCATCGATGCCGTCGATACGCGCCGTCGATGCCGGATTCGCCGCCTGCAGACGCTCGGTGTACTCATCAGCGCCCAGAACGATATCGCCGTCAACGACAACCTCATCACCACGGCGCTCGTAATTACCCGCCTTCAGGTTCTTGATTGCGCGCTGGACGTCCTTGCCCAAGCGCGGACCCGCGATCTTTGCATTACAGACAACCTCGAAGGTGCCCACGGAATCGACGTCGTCGGTCAGAACGACATCCTTCACGTTGACCTCATCGCGGATGATGTCCGCAAAGTCAGCGAGCTGCGCGGAATCAGCCATGGCCACGGTCAGCTTCGGCAGCGGCAGGCGGTTACGCAGCTTGTTGGACTTACGCACACTCGATGCTGCGGAAGCTACCGCACGCACCGCGTCCATCGCGGAAACCAGCTCCGCATCAGCCGGGTAATCCTCAGCCTTCGGGTAGCTAGCCAGGTGCACGGAGCGCTCACCGGTCAAGCCGCGGTAGATGACCTCAGCCACGTGTGGCAGCAGCGGAGCCACCACGCGGGTGACAGTCTCCAGCACGGTGTAGAGGGTGTTAAAGGCCTCTGCGTGCTCTTCCTCGCCCGACCAAAAGCGGTCACGCGAGCGACGCACGTACCAGTTGGTCAGCACGTCCGCGAAGTGACGCACCTCCTCCGTCGCCGCAGCGATATCAGTATTCGCCAGCGCCGCATCGGTATGCTCCACCAAGTCATGGGTCTTAGCCAGGATGTAGCGGTCAAGAACATTGCCCGAAGTGACATCAAACTTCGCCTCGCGGCTCGCGTAGAGCTGCAGGAAGGTATACGCATTCCAGATCGGCAAAATAGCCTGGCGCACGCCCTCGCGGATGCCCTGCTCCGTGACGATCAGATTGCCGCCGCGCAGAATCGGGCTGGACATCAAGAACCAGCGCATCGCATCCGAACCATCGCGGTCAAAGACCTCGTTGACGTTCGGGTAGTTGCCCTTAGACTTCGACATCTTCAGACCATCATTGCCCAAGACGATGCCGTGAGCGACGACCTTCTTATACGCCGGACGGTCAAACAGCGCCGTAGACAGTACGTGCATCACGTAGAACCAACCACGCGTCTGGCCCGAGTACTCCACGATGAAGTCAGACGGCGAATGCGTCTCGAACCACTCTTTGTTCTCAAACGGGTAGTGCTTTTGCGCAAACGGCATCGAACCAGACTCGAACCAGCAATCTAGCACGTCCGGCACACGCACCATCATGGACTTGCCCGTCGGGTCATCCGGGTTCGGGCGGGTCAGCTCATCGATGTATGGGCGGTGCAAGGAGGTAGGACGCACGCCGAAGTCTGCCTCCAGCTCATCCAAAGAACCGTAGACATCAACGCGCGGGTACTCCGGGTTATCGGAAACCCACGCCGGAATCGGTGCACCCCAGTAGCGAGTACGTGAGATGTTCCAGTCTCGTGCGCCTTCCAGCCACTTACCGAACTGGCCATCGCGGATATGCTCCGGCAACCACTCGATTTCGTTGTGGTTTAGCTCCACCATGCGGTCACGGAACTCGGTCACCTTCACAAACCACGCCGGCATTGCCTTGTAAATAAGAGGCTCGCCCGAACGCCAAGAGTGCGGGTAGGAGTGCTCAATCGTCACGTGGCGAACCACGCGGCCAGCAGCTTTAAGTTCCTTGATGATGTCCTTGTTCGCATCGAAGACCAACTGGCCCTCATACGGCGGAACCTGCGAGGTAAACTCGCCGTCCTCATCCACTGGGATGGCAAGTTCGATGCCGTACTTCTGGCAGGTCAACATATCGTCCTCACCAAAGGCTGGAGCCTGATGAACCACGCCGGTGCCGTCTTCAGTGGTGACGTAATCTGCAAGGATGACCTGGTAGGCGTTCTCCAGATCTGGGAAGAAACCGAAGATCGGCTGGTAGGTAAAGCCTTCCAACTGATTGCCCTGGAAAGTTTCGAGGACTTCTACCTCGCCGAGTTCCTTAGCCAACGTCGCCGTCAAAGCCTCGGCCATGATGAACGTGTGGCCCGCGAAGTCGCCATCCGTAGCTTTGAACAGGACATAGTTAACCTCAGGGTGGACCGCCAATGCAGCATTCGACGGCAAAGTCCAAGGTGTCGTAGTCCAGGCGAGGAAGGAGGCGTCGGCAAGCGCAGGATGTGCGGAAAGCGTCTCCGCAGCCGCCGAATCAGCCTTCGCACCAGTAACCGGGAAAGTCACCGTCAGCGTCGGGTCTTGGCGCATCTTATAAGAATCATCCAGGCGAGTTTCCTGGTTAGACAGCGAAGTATGCTCCGCCCAGGAATAAGGCAGCACGCGGAAGCCCTGGTAGATAAGGCCCTTATCGTAGAGCTCCTTGAAAGCCCACATAACAGATTCCATGTAGTTGATATCGAGCGTCTTGTAGCCGTTCTCGAAATCAACCCAGCGTGCCTGGCGGTTGACATAGTCTTCCCACTCATCTGCATACTGCATAACGGACTTCTCGCAGTACCCATTGAACTTGGCTAGACCCATGTCCTGAATCTGAGCCTTGTCCGTGATGCCCAGCTGCTTTTCCGCCTCCAGCTCAGCCGGCAAGCCGTGGGTATCCCAACCGAAGATACGTGGCACATAATTGCCTGCCATCGTGCGGTAACGAGGGACGATGTCCTTGACGTAGCCGGTCAGGAGGTGACCGTAGTGTGGCAGGCCATTCGCGAAGGGAGGGCCATCGTAGAAGATGTACTCAGGACAATCCTTGGTCTGGTCCAAGCTGGCTTTGAAGGTTTCGTCTTCCTTCCAGAACTTCTGGACGATTTCCTCCATGTCGGGGAAACGGGTGGAACCACCGGTCATGTCTACCTTGGGGTAGACACCGCCTACGTTTTCGCTCATTAATCTTCCTTCACTCGAGTGCTGGTGCAGGGACGCGCCTTGCGGCTCGCGGTACCACCCTGCTTGGCGCGAAAATGCGCCCGCTTCATTTCGGTGAAGGAGATTTCGGTCCCACCCGCTCGGTTCTACTTTTAAGCTCTGTGGCTTAGGTTCTTCCGAGATGCTCCCCGGTGATGGCCGGATCATTGCATACGTGAGGAAATTATACCCACGGCGTCAACTTTTCACAGGCTGAGGTTCCCGAGTGGTGCAAATGGATATCAATGAGTCGGTTGAGACAAAGTTATCCACAGGTTGAAAATTGCCCCTTGTGCCTTGTCGATAGGGCTTTTTAGGGTGGGGTTTATGACTTCACTTCAGGCATTCTTAGCGGCAATACGCCCAGGCATGGACATCGTGGCTGGGTGCGCAGGGCTGTCTGAAAAGGCTTTGATTTCGGCTGGCGCGCCGGATAAAACGGCACAGCAATTGCTCGCGCTTTACGACGTCTACTTTGGCCACACCGCTTTCACCCGCCGGCAACGCGATTCCGTGGCCGCGGCGCAAAGGCTTGGTCATTCCCTGCCCACAATCGAAGTTATCGAACGCTACGCAATGCGCGCGAAGACCCAACGTGCAGCGTGGCAGATGCGCGAGGAACTGTGCAATACCAAGGCCGATACCCTCGCGATGGAGCAGCTAGCGAAGAAAAAGCTGAAGGCGCTCAATAGCGAGCGCGAGCCAGAGCAAGGAGTAAAGCTTTATCGCCGCAAGGATAAGCCATGGACTTTAGCGATCACCGGCCCATCGACTTTAATCGCGGATATGCATGCGGCTATCGACCCTGCTTCTCCCCTGGAGTCTTTGGAGAACCTCTTCTTCCCCGCTGCTAAGGACTCAACAAGGGTGTCTAGCGCAACCGGAGAAAGGCCGCGGGTACATACCAACGTCATCGTACAACTGCCCGCGCTGGCAAAGATCTTGCAGGGCGACGGCGAGGAGATAAGCCTGCAAATGACAAACGGCGCCGTCATGTCCGGCGCGGAATTCGTGAGAAGAGCACTGGACTCGTGCCTTGACTTCGCCACACTCGTGCATCCACATGAGGGGCCAGTGAATCTCTATCGCACGAAGCGCTTTGCCAACCACAAGCAAAGACTGATGGCGGGAGCGGAAAATCCCACCTGTGCTTGGCCAGGTTGTAATCACCCGGCAGATACTAGTCAGGTGCATCACTTAAACGCCTGGTCGCAGGGAGGCCCAACGAACATGGCAAATCTTGCGACTTTGTGTCATTACCACAACGGCGTGAACGAGGACGACCCTAACGCCCCGCCGTTACGCGGTAGGTTAGCCAGGGTCGATGGAAAGGTGCGCTGGCAGCGCGGCTAGCAAAAAGGCAACAACCACGACTATATGCAATGCAATGTCAGGGCAATGCGCCACAATCTAGGAGGCAGGGTACTCCCCTGCCTCCTCGTCCTGCGCAAGATCAGGTTTGCGCTTGCGTAGACCGTCTATCACGAACAGCACCATGCCTAGGCCGGCAGAAGCGAAGAGAAGATACAGCGACCAATCAGCTGCAGTCAGAATGAAGTTGACGAGAGCTAGGAAAGCCACGAACGCCAAGACGAGTGCTGCAACAAGCATTTAAACCTCCAGAAAAGCGCCCTCCCGGATACTCGGAAGGGCGCTTTATAAATAGCTTTTACTTGCCAGCCTCGCCGTTAGGAGCAGCGGTGCCGCGAGTCTCAAGCTCCTCCAGCTGGGACTCCAGCAGGGTCTTCAGACGGGTGCGGTACTCGCGCTCGAAGGTGCGCAGCTCAGCGATACGAGCCTCAAGAGCCGTCTGCTGCTGCTTGACGGTATTCATGACCTCGGTGTGCTTCTTCTCAGCGTCAGCCTGCAGGGCAGCAGCCTTCTCCTCTGCCTGGCGAATCTGTGCCTCAGCGCGGGAGTTAGCCTCGGACTCGGTCTGCTTTGCCTTAGCCTCAGCCTCGGAAACCAGCTTCTTGGAGAGAGTATCAGCGTCTGCGAGCTGTGCGTCGAACTTCTGCTGAGCGTCTACGAGCTGTGCCTTGGAGCGGGAATCAGCATCGGTCAGCTGCTTCTCGGCGGCAGTGCGTGCCTCGGAGAGCATGGACTCGGACTCTGCCTTTGCCTCGGAGGTCAGGCGGTCTGCCATCTCCTGCGCCAAGCCCAGAACGCGAGCTGCCTGCATGTGGGTCTCTGGGGTAGCCAGGCCGTCGGCAGCCTTGGTTGCGGCAGCGCCAACACCTGCACCAGCCAGACCAGAAGCCGCTGCGGTCTTTGCAGAGCCAGCGTTCTTCTTCAGGTCCTCGTTCTCCTTCTTGGAAGCCTCGAGGTCCTTCTTAGCCTGAGTAGCCTCTGCCCGAGCTGCCTCGAGCTCTTGCTTTGCCTTTGCAGCGTCCTCCCGTGCAGCCTTCAGCTCAGCATCGTTGTTCGAGGAAGCAGCAGCCGAAGCCTTAGCGGACTCAGCGTTCTTTGCCTGTTCCTGCGCACGCTTTGCTTCTTCCTTAGCCTTGGCAACTTCATTCTTGGAATCAGCAAGCTTGGTCTCGTACTCAGCGCGCAGCTTGGACTCGATCTCCTTACGGAGGGTACCTTCGTCTGCACCCGTAGTAGCTGCGGACCCTGCAGCGGCACCCGCTACAGCACCAGCGCCGCCCTTGGACTGCAGCTGCTCTACCTGAGACTGCAGGTCATCATTCTCGTCCTGCAGCTGGGCAAGGGTGTCCTCGACGAGGTCCAGGAACTGGTCGACCTCATCCTCGTTGTAGCCACGCTTGCCAATTGGCGGCTTGCTAAAAGCGACGTTGTGAACATCAGCTGGTGACAGTGGCATTGACTTCTCTTCCCCTTCGAGTCGGTGCAACTCCGGTGGGTCCGGAGTTTTTGGGAGATGTAAACGTATCCCGAGAGTACCTAAATTCTGAACTCAGGTGTCTACACAGGATGCGCTAACAAAGAACTTGTGCGTTTAATTTTACGGAATATCAGTAAAGACTATATCCAAAAGCCCACATTATCTAACGTTGCACGCAGTCTCAACGTTAACGGGAGGTTTTAATACACCCGCACTACAAGAACACTCCAACAACAACCAGTTGCAAGAGCATCAAAATCAGGAACAAAACAAGGATGGACATGTCCAGTGTCACACCGCCCAGACGCAGCGGCGGGACCACGCGACGGAGCGCCTTTACTGGCGGGTCAGTAACTACAAACAGCGGCTCTGCCACCACCATGAACCACCGCGGTGGGTTAAATTGGCGCGAGAAAGACTGAATCATCTCGATGATGATTCGCAGGGCCAAAATCCACGAGAAGATGCGTAGAAGCAGCAACAAACTATATCCGATAATGCTCACCCGCTCGAGCCTATATGAATTACCCCCGTGTTCGGCACTCGGCTCGCTAATGGCGAACGCCGCCCTACCCTTCCCCCACCAACACTTAGAGGAAAAATAAGACGGCGCTACTTTAAAAGCTTCTATCTAACGCAGGTGCGCTGCGCGCTCGAGCTCCAGGGTGGAGATGCCTGCATCCTTCGGCACAATGGCGAAGACGCGACGGTCGGTGTCCATACCCTTGGTCAGGTTGAGCATGCGGCCCTCGAGACCGAAGCAAAGGCCAGCAGCGAAGTCAATGAAGCGCTTTGCCGACGCCTTGTCCGCATCGGTCAGCTCAAAGACAACGGCGTCGCCATCACGGAACGGTGCGCCCACCTTGGCCGCATCGTTGAAGGAAACGAGGGAAAGCGCGACGATAGTCGGAACGAACTCCTCCTGCGCTGCCGGCTCGAAAGAGCGCGGCGCGTAAGCAGCAGAGCCGTTGGACTCATAGCTGCGCTCGTCTGCGTAGTATGCATCGTCCGCTTCGATGTCCACCGGACCCAGTCCGAAGAACTCTTTCGTCCTATCAATCAATGACATTTCTGGTCTCCCTCTGACCCTAATTGTTGAGCATGTTATTTGGTGCGAATGTTACTCATGTGAAAGCAGTGAATTGCACCCGTGAAATGCGCTTTTGCGTTGCCACTTAACCTACTGGGCGGGGTCCCATGATGCCGGTTCCGACACGCACGATATCGCTTCCCGCGGCAATCGCCGCAGCCATATCTGCGCTCATTCCCGCCGACATCAAAAGCTTCCGTCCAAGGCGGCTGCCCACCTCGTCACAGAGCTTGCGAACTCGGGCAAAAACTTCGACCGGGTCCGCATCTAGGGGCGGAACGACCATGAAACCGCGCAGTTCGAGGTTGTCGAGATCCTCCACGAGGCCCACAAGCTCATCGACATCCGCATAGGCTACTCCCCCGCGCGCAGTATCTCCGTCGTGGGAGAGCTGGATGAACACCGGCAGTTTTCCTTCGCGCTCGCCCGCTTGCAAAGCATTGCCGACGCCCCGGTCCAACGCGCGCGCAAGCTTTTCCGTGTCCAACGAATGCACGCTTTGTGCCCACCGAGCGACGTGTTTGGCCTTCTTCGTCTGAATCTGGCCAATCATATGGAAACGCATCTGCGGCAACTCCGCCGCCTTGGCACGGGCTTCTTGTTCGCGGTTCTCGGCGACGTCAGTGATACCAAGCTCGGCGAGAAGCGCGACGTCGGCAGCCGGGTGGAACTTGGTCACCGGCAGCAGTTCGGGCGCAGGACGGCCGGCATTCTTGGCGATTTCTGCGATATCAGCGCGGGTGCGCTCGAGGTTTTCCTGTAATTGCTGCTTGCGTGTCATTTATGCCTCCAACCAAATAACACCGGCTTGGCGTCCGGTAGTGCCTTCGCGGCGGTAAGAAAAGAAGTCGCTGTCTTCGATGGTGCAGCGAGGGTCAGCTTCAATGTTGGTAATTCCCATCCCCATCAGCTGACGGACAAGGCCCTTGCGCACGTCGACGCCCCAGGTGCCCTTCTTTGTGCGGGCCTTCGCCCCGGGCAAGTGCTTCTCGACGTCGTTTGCCATAGCCTCAGGCACCTCATAGTTCAGTCCCGATGCGGCGGGGCCGAGAAGAACTTGAATATTGGAGGGGCTCGCGCCCAGCTCGAACATCGTAGTAACCGTGTTGCGAATGATCCCGTTGCGGGCGCCGAGCCGACCGGCATGGGCAGCGGCGATAACGCCGGCGGAGATGTCGCTGAGCAACACGGGGGTGCAATCAGCAACCAGAACTCCGAGTCCTAAGCGTTTTTCGGTAGTGACGATTGCGTCGGTCGCCGCCACTGGGGTGCCAACATGGCTACGATCGACGCGAGTGACAGTGTTGGTGTGGAGTTGTTCCATCCACACAATCTCATTGAGCCCGAGAACTCTGGCGAGACGGACGCGGTTTTGGGCGACGTTTGCCGGGTCATCGCCGACGTGGTCGCCTAGGTTGAAAGAGTCGTAAGGCGATGACGAAACCCCGCCCGCACGAGTCGTAAAGACCATGCGAACGGGGCGTTTAGGTGCTTCCTCGTTTACTGGCATGCACTCCAGGTTAGCGCAGTATTTCGCTGCTTTAACGCATGAAGGACGGCACGTCGAGATCGTCATCGCCGTCATCGTGGCGACGATCGTCACGACGATCTGCAGGGCGGGACAGGCGGTAGTCGTCACGGCGATCTTCACGAGCAAAACGATCGGAGCTGGTGAACAGACCGTTGGAGGAATGGCGTGGACGGTAGGTCTCAGCCGGCTGCTCCTCATAACGCGGCTGCGCAGGTTCCTCGTAGCGCGGTTGCTGCTGTACCGGCTGCTGCTGTACTGGCTCCGGCTGCAGCGGTTGCTGCTGGTGCATTGGCTGCTGTTGTGCCGACTGCTGCACCGACTGCTGTGCCGAAGCTTCCTGGCGGTTATCGAAAAGGGAGCCCGGACGCTGCTGCTGCGGCTGGGACGGTGCCGGCTGAGCTGCGGTGGTCATGTTGGCCTGTGCATCAAAGCCGGTGGCGATGATGGTGACGCGGACTTCGTCGCCCAGGTTGTCATCGATGATGGTACCGAAGATGATATTGGCGTCTTCGTCAGCGCGCTCCTCGACCATGGATGCAGCGGCGTTAACCTCATGCAGACCAAGATCAGAGCCGCCGGCGATGGAGAGCAGAACGCCCTTTGCGCCTTCCATGGTGGACTCGAGCAGCGGGGAGTTGATTGCCTGCTCAGCGGCATTGAGCGCACGGTTGTCACCGCGTGCAGAGCCGATGCCCATGAGAGCGGAGCCGGCATCGGCCATGACGGAGCGGACGTCGGCAAAGTCGACGTTAATCATGCCCGGGATGGTAATCAGGTTCGTAATACCCTGGACACCGTTGTGGAGGACCTCATCGGCTGCGCGGAATGCCTCGACGATGGACAGCTCCTCGCCGCCCAGCTGCATCAGGCGGTCGTTCGGAATAACAATGAGCGTGTCGCAGACGTCGCGCAGCTCCTCGATGCCAGACATTGCCTGGCGGGTACGGCGTGCGCCCTCGAACTTGAATGGACGGGTAACAACGCCGACGGTCAGCGCCCCCATCTTTTTCGCGATGGAAGCAACGACCGGAGCGGCGCCGGTACCAGTGCCGCCACCCTCGCCGGCGGTGACGAAGACCATGTCCGAGCCTTCCAGGGCATCCTCAATCTCAGTCTTGTGGTCTTCTGCGGAGGTCTTGCCAACCTCCGGGTTAGCGCCCGCGCCGAGACCGCGGGTGGCTTCGCGGCCGATATCGAGCTTGGTGTCAGCATCCGAGAAAATCAGCGCCTGGGAGTCAGTGTTAATCGCGACGAACTGAACGCCCTTCAGACCTTCTTCGATCATGCGGTTCACGGCGTTAACGCCGCCGCCGCCGACACCGACGACCTTGATTTCCGCGAGGTTATTGCTAGTTGAGATCATGTGAGGGGTGCTCACCTTTCACTGTTGGTGCGTAAACGAGGATTTTTATTGCACGCGACTTTTTCTCACGCGCGGTTATTTCCATCTTTATGGAAGTGCCGTAGTTTTTCACGTACATTTTGCCGCGTGTCGGTACCCTCAAGTTGTAGTTTAGGGTTGCTGACGTGCGGGTTTTCAAATCACAAACGCCCCACGCACCCCACCTGTATGACCAAGATGGGCTCTGCGCAGGGCGTTAAATTCAGACGGCTATTTCGTGGTTACCAATTCGGGGTTTGAAATATTCCACTGCCCGCCTTCCATCTTCAAAACCGTCTCGAAAGCCAAAGCCTTATTGGCGTTATCCTCCGAGGCGCCCCAGAAGACGCTGCGGTCATCCTTCAGGTGGAAGATCATCGAATAAGCGTTTTTAGCCTCGAGAGACTTCACCTGTGCACGCAACGGCTGTGGCAAAGCGGCGACTACCTCCACGGCATCACTCATCTCCTCCGAGCCGGGCTCGGCGCTGCCGGTAATTTCCACTGCGCCCTCCGGAGGGGTGTCCTCGGCGAATTCTTCACCCTCGGCGTCGATAAGCTTGTTCTTATCACGGAAAGCCACCGCCTCGTGTTCTGTAACCTCCACGCTCAAGGTGGACGGAAATGCGCGCGATACGGTTGCGGACTTTACCCACGGCAAGCGTGCGACTCCCGACGCCGCTGCACGGGCATCCACCCGCACTAGGTTCTCGCCTTTAGCGACGCCACTGGCTTCTTCCACCTGCGCTGCATCGACGTGGCTTATGCCTTGTACCTCGAAGGAAGAAACCTTGAACACAGGAAACATCCACACGGCAACTGCCGCCAGCACAACGACCGCCACGAGCCCCGTGACAGAAACCGCAATTGTCTTCTTAGTCATTAAGCGCCTTCAGCTCATCGAGGATCTCCGCGGCCAGCATCGTGACTGAACCCGCGCCGATGGTGAGTACGACATCGCCAGGGCGCACCAGGGACACAACATCTTGAGCCGCCTCCGAGAAATCCGGTTCGAAAATGACCTTCATCTCTTCCGGCATTTTGTCGGTGATGATGCGGGAGGTAATGCCCTCCACCGGTTGCTCCCGAGCGCCGTAGATGTCAAGGACAACGGCGGCGTCGGCAAGCGCGAGTGCTGCAGCGAACTCCTTGTCGAATTCCATCGTGCGGGAGTACAGGTGCGGCTGGAAGCATGCGATAACGCGCGCCCCCTTGCCTTCTGCCTCTACCTTTTGGCGGGCAGCACCGAGGACTGCGGTGACCTCGGTTGGGTGGTGGGCATAGTCATCGAAGACGCGCACCTCGTGCTCGGTGCCGCGATACTCAAAGCGACGGCGCACACCGGTGAAATCACTAAGGCCCACCGCGAGATCGTCCAGGTCGCCGCCGGCCAAGCCGCCCGCGATAAGCGAGGCCAAAGAGTTAAGCACCATGTGATGCCCCGGAATCTGCAGCTCATAGGAGAGCTCTTTCGACTTTCCGCCGGGCAGCGTGACGCGTGCACGGACTTGCATGCCAATGACAGAGACCTGCTCTTCTACTACCTCAGCGGCCAAGGGAATCTCCGGATACTGTGCGGCTGCTTGAGCGCTGCCGTAGCCAAGAACGTTGATTCCGCGGTCAAGGGCGCGTTTACCGGCCTGCGCTGCATGCTCATCCTCCAAGCAGACGACGAGATGTCCGCCGGGCACGATACGATCGGCGAAGTCGTCGAAGACTTGGTAATAGGCCTCAGCATTGTGGAAGAAATCCAGGTGGTCCGGCTCGATGTTGGTAATCACCGCGACTTCAGGGCTATAGCGCAGCAAGGAAGCATCGGATTCATCGGCCTCGGCAACAAAGGCGTTGCCAGTTCCGCCATGGGCGTTGGTGCCCGCGCGGTTGAGCTGGCCGCCAATGGCAAAGGAAGGATCAAGACCTGCCTGCTGCATTGCAGAAACAGTCATCGAGGTGGTGGAAGTCTTGCCATGCGTACCGGCGAGGAGCACCTGCTGGTGGCCCTCCATCAGCTCGGCGAGAAGGTCAGAGCGGCGAATCACCGGAATACCGGCCTCGCGGGCGCCGACCAACTCCGGGTTATCCTGCGGGATGGCTGCGAAGGAAGTGACCACGACAGTCGGCTTCTCCCCCGCCAGCTCGACATTTTCTGCCGCGTGGCCTACCGCAATCTTTACGCCCATCGTGCGCAGGATTTCCACCGGCGTGGACTCCTTAACGTCGGAACCGGTAACGACGCCACCGCGCGAAGCGAGGATGCGCGCCAGGCCAGACATGCCAGAGCCGCCGATGCCCACCATGTGGACGCGAGTGAGGTCATAAGAGTCAGTCATCTTCTTTAAATTCCTTCAGCTTCAAAGATCTTGCGCGAGGGTTTTAGGCGCGCGCTTGCTCGATGGTGGTTGCGATTCGGTCAGCAATGGTGTTGGCAACGTCGCCAGCAGAGTTCGTCGCCGCGGCCGCGCGCATTTCCTTTAAGCGAGCGTCATCTTCCATAATGCCGCGGACCTCGGAGACCAAGCGCTGGGGGTTGAGTTCGGCGTCGGCGATCTGCACGGCAGCACCGGCTTCTACTAGCTCGCGGGAGTTCAGTGCCTGCTCACCATTGCCGATTGGCAGTGGCACGTAAATGGCAGGAACGCCGGCAGCGGTTACCTCAGCGACCGTCATCGCGCCTGAGCGGCAAATCATCAAGTCAGCTACGGCAAGGGCGCCGGCCATATCGTCGATGTACGGCAGAGGCGTGTAATTCGGAGCAGGCGCCGGCGCCTCATTCTTCTTGCCGTAGGCATGCAGGACCTGGTACTTCTTGGTCAGCTCCGGCAACGCGCCCGCCACTGCCTTATTGATGCTGGCTGCGCCCTGCGAGCCACCGGTAATGACGATGGTGGGCATATCCTCGCGCAGCCCCCAGCGCTTACGGGCCTCCGCAGCCACAGAACCGTCAGGGTCTTGACCCATTCCTGGGCGCACTGGGATACCCACGACCTCGCCAGGCATGCCGGAGTTCGGGTGCGCGTTGAAGCCGATTCCGCCCAAACGCACTCCAAGCTTATTTGCAATGCCCGAAAGCGCGTTGGTTTCTAGCACATAAAAAGGCATGCCTAGAGTCTTTGCAGCAAGGTAGGCCGAAGCGGAAACGTATCCGCCCGTACCAAAGACCACGTCAGCCTCAACGTCTTTTAAAACCTTGCGGGTTTGCATTACCGACTTTGCAACGTTCAAAGGAAGCTTAAACAGATCGACATTCACCTTGCGCGGAACCGGAACAGGGGTCACCATGCGCAGATCCACCCCGCGGGCGGGAACGATATCGCGCTCCAGTCCCTTCTCGGTGCCCAACGCGGTTAACTTCGCGCCGTGACGCTGCCGGAGCGCTTCACCCACTGCGAGCGCTGGTTCGATATGGCCTGCGGTGCCGCCACCTGCAAGGACGACAGAAATGGGGGTGGAATTCATGACCTACAGGCTACCAGCGCCACCCAGGCCTACCGCTTCTCGCCGCGCCGCGGCAGGCGGTAATCACTAGGCCCACGGCTCGTCACCGTTCGGCCAAAGCGCTCCTCGCGCTCCGCTGGCCGACGCCCGCCCCGATTCTTCTGCGGCTGCGAGGCATGGCGGCCTCCCTTACGCTTCGGGGCGGCGTCGAAAAGCTGCGGCTCGGGGATGAAAAACAGACGGTCGAACAGCGGACGGCCGAAGTTCTGCATCGCAGAAATCTGCAGCGGCTCATGGCGCGCGACGTTACACAGCACGCCCATCGAACCGATGGTGATAAGCGCTGCGGAGCCGCCTGCGGAAATCATCGGCAGCTGAATGCCCGTCACAGGAAGAAGACCCACCACATAGCCGATGTTAATGAAGGCCTGGATAACAACGCCGACCGTCAATGTGGCGGCCAGCAGCGCCTGGAAAGAATCCTGCGCATTCTTTGCCGTACGCAGCCCGATGTAACCCAGTGCGGCAAACAAGCCGATAACCAGCAAGCCGCCCCACAGCCCGAGTTCCTCGCCGATGATGGCGAAGACGAAGTCATTCTTCGCCTCCGGCAGGTAGAACCACTTCGCACGGGATTGGCCGAGGCCAACGCCCCAGAACCCGCCGTCGGCAAGCGAAAGGAAGCCCTGGTAAGCCTGGAAACCGGTGCCCTGCGTGTCCTCGATGTTGCCGCGGAAAGCATCAAAGTAGGTGTGGAAACGGTGCGTACGGAAGCCGCCGCCCAGAAAGACTGCGGTTAAGCCCAACGCGCCGAGGCCAATGATGGTGGCAGCGACGCGCCAATTCACGCCCGCAAAAAGCAAGGTGAAGATAACCACCAAGGCAAACGACGCCGCCATGCCGATATCGCCCTGCAACACGATGAGCACGAACATCACAGACGCGATGAGCGAGTACATCATGAATGGGTCAGAAAGACGCATCGAACGGTGCGGCTTGCCCGCCAGCGCCGAAGCGCCGTACATCGCTACGGTGACACGTGCGAACTCAGAAGGCTGGAAAGCCACAGGGCCCAGCGGAATCCAGGACTGCGAACCCACCGTCTCACGACCGGTACCCACGCCAGGAATCAACACTGCGATGAGCAAGATGATGGACAAAAGCAGCAGCCACGGCACGAACTTACGCAGCGTATAAGGAGAAACCCGCAGCGCAATCCAGAACAAAATCAGGCCGCCTGCCACGAGCAGGCACTGGCGGATGGCATCTGTCCACACGTTGGAGTTTTCTGTGAAGGAGATCGCCATGGATGCGGAGAATGCCATGAGCACGCCAATGCCAATCAGCGAAAAGATGATAATCCGCAGCAGCTGGTAGTCCAGCCCCGGTTGCGCGCGGTAGTGCTGACGGATTTCGCCCACGCGTTGGCCGAGCGTCTTCGACGCTGGTTGTTGCGGCCTAGTTGCGGTCATGGAGTCTCCTGAATTGCGTGGTTAACGTGCGATGCGCTGGGCGGCTGCGGCGAAGAAGTCACCGCGCTGTGCCATGCCTTGGTACATATCCAACGATGCCCCAGCCGGCGCCAAAAGGACGGTATCGCCGGGTTCGGCGTGTTGCACGGCGACGGTAACCGCCTCCTCCATTGCCCTTAGGGGATCGGTGGATTCGATGACGGTGGTGGCAACTCCACGCTGCTGGAGGGCGTCGTAGAGCACTTGCTTGTCGACGCCCATTACAACCGCTGCTTTTAGCCTTTCCGCGTGGGCGTCGAGAAGATCGCTGACGTCGGCGCCTTTGAGCTGGCCGCCAGCGACCCACACCACATTGTCCAACCCGCGCATCGCGGCCTCGGCTGCATGGGGGTTGGTGGCTTTGGAGTTGTCGATGAAAGCGATGCCGTTATGGCGGTGCACTAGCTCGCCGCGGTGACCGGCGACGGTGTAGCTTTCGAGGCCTTCGGTGATTGAGGCCGGCTCGGCACCGGCGAGCAAAGCAGCGCAGGCGGCTGCTGCGGCGTCGAGAATGCCCGCCATACCAGAGGGCTGAAGGGCGGTGACATCGTCGATGACGGTGGCGCTAACGCCTGCCACGTTGTTAATAACGAGCTGACCGTCGATGACGCCTACTTCCCCATCATTCGGAATGGTGTGGGTAAAAGCGTGGGTGTCTGGAGAAAGCGCGCCGCGTTCTGCGGCGGCATCGGCGTATTCGCGGACCTGGGAGTCGTCGCGGCCGATGACCGCGTGGGCGCCGGCAAGCACCTTTGCCTTGGCCTCAGCGTAGGCACCGAAGGAACCGTGCCAATCGAGGTGGTCGTCGGCAAGGTTGAGAAGTACTCCGACCTCCGCGCGCAGCTGGGAGGACCAATGCAGCTGGAAGGAGGAAAGCTCAGCGACGAGGACGTCCACGCGTGGGCTGGCGGCTAGGGCGTCGAATGGCGAGGTGCCGATGTTTCCGACGGCTTGGGAGCGCTTTCCGGAGCGCTGCTCATCGGCGGCCATGATTGCGGCCAGCATGCCGGTGGTTGTGGTCTTGCCATTGGTGCCCGTGACGGCAAGCCAGGTGCGCGGTGCGCCGAAGACGCTGGCGGCATCAAGACGATAGGCCAGCTCGACATCCCCGATGACCTCTACCCCGGCCGCAGCTGCGGCGAGCAAAAGCGGCGAGGACGGCGCCCAGCCCGGAGAGGTAACAACGAGGGAGTAATCGGCGGGGTTGGCAGTGGCGGCGTCGATTGTGGTGACAGAAAGGTCGGCCTCCAGGCGTGCGCGGGAATCCGCGTTGCCATCAGCCACCACGACGTCGGCGCCGAGGCGCAGCAGTACGCTCGCACAGCCGCGGCCGGACACGCCCGCGCCGGCGACCAAGATGCGCCCGCGCAAGGAATCAGGCAGAGCCGCGGGCGAGACCTCGGAATTGGAGGCAGCAAAATCGAAGGCAGCGGACGACATGACTAGCCCACCAGCCCGATACCGGAATCAGCGAGCCAGTCGCCGTAGAAGATAGCAACGCCGGCCATAGCCGCCATGGCGGCAATCAACCAGAAGCGCACGACCACTGCGGTCTCTGCCCAGCCACCGTTTTCGAAGTGGTGGTGGATTGGAGCCATACGGAAGAAACGCTTACCGCTGGTGCGGAAGACCACGATCTGGATAACAACGGAGACGGTCTCGATGACAAAGAGCGCACCGACGATGATCATCAGCAGCTCGGTGCGGCTGGTCACGGAAATGCCTGCGACGAGGCCGCCGAGCGCGAGGGAGCCGGTATCTCCCATGAAGATCTTCGCCGGTGCCGCGTTCCACCACAGAAAGCCCAGACAGCCGCCTAGGCCAGCGGCGGTGAGAACCGCGAGATCCAGCGGGTCGCGGACCTGGTAGCAGCCGGCTGTGAACTCGGTGGCACAAGAGTTGCGGAACTGCCAGAAGGTCATGATGGTATACGCACCCATGACAATCGCGGTGGTGCCGGCTGCGAGACCATCCAGACCATCGGTAAGGTTCACGGCGTTCGACCACGCCGCGATCAAGATGTACATGAAGATCAAGAACACGATGGTTCCCACGATGGTCGGGCCAACCGCGAAGTCGAAAGTCTCAATATCTCGAACGAAGGACAGCTTCGTGGTACCAGGTGTCAGGCCAGTGTCATCCGGGCGCTGCAGGCAGAGCAGGCCAAAAGCCAATGCGAGGGCGAGCTGCCCCACCAACTTGGCGGTCTTGTTTAGGCCCAAGTTGCGCTGCTTGAAAAGCTTGATGAAGTCATCGGCAAAACCCAAGCCGCCGAGGCCCAGAGTCAAGCCCAACACCAAGATTCCGGAGAAGGTAAAGCCACCGTGGCCGGTCACCTGCCCGTAGATTCCCACCGTCAGGTAGCCCACCGTGATACCTGCCAGAATGGCCAGGCCGCCCATGGTCGGGGTGCCGCGCTTGCGCAGGTGCGACTTCGGGCCGTCCTCACGGATCTCCTGACCCTTGCCAACATCCGAGAAATAACGGATGAGCAGCGGGGTGATGAAAATCGCTACGAGAAAGCTGACCATACCAGCGATGATGATCTGTGTCACTTGCTTGGGTTCCTTCTAATATTCGTGAGCTAGCTCTGGTTGAGCTTTTCTGCAACGAGCCACAGGCGTTGGGCATTCGAAGCTTTGACGAGGACGACATCTTTGGCGTCCCTATTTGGCCAATCGTCCACGCCTACTGGCGCGGTACGCAGAAGGCCGTCAACAATTTTTGCGGCCTCATCAACATCGGCACAGATACTAGTATTTATACCCTTTGCTTGTGCCGCTTCCGCCATCGCCCGCGTGTTGACGCTAGTGCCCACGGCCACCAGATGGTCTACGTGGTACTTCGCCAGCTCACTGCCCAACTGGCGGTGCGAGTCGAGTGCGTCCTCGCCGAGCTCGCCCATCTCGCCGAGCACGGCGATGGAACGGGCGTCGGGACGCGCCGCCGCGGTATAAGCCAGCGCGGCGATGGCCGCACGCATGGAGTCTGGGTTTGCGTTGTAGGAGTCATCGATGAGTGTGACACCATCGCGACGGTTGCGCACGTCCATGCGGTGCTCCGACGCAATGCGGTGGCCAGACAGAGCGTTGGCTACCAGCTCGGCGCTTAGTCCCAGCTCGATGGCAGCTGCAGCGGCAGCCAAGGCGTTGGAGACCTGATGCGCGCCGAAAACCTGCAGTTTCACCGGCAGCGGCTGCGCGTCTGGGGTATGCATCATGAACGAGGCACGAGCGACGTCGTCAAGCTGGACCTGCGTAGCGTAGTACTGCACATTAGAGCCTTGCTTATCCACGGCCGAGTAGTAGACCACCTTCGCATCCGTGCGCGGCGCCATGCCGGCGACGAAAGGATCGTCCGCGTTGAGCACTGCGACGCCGCCGTCTTTCGCGCTCGGTAGGGCCTCGACGAGTTCGCCTTTGGCTTGGGCAATGTTCTCGCGGGAGCCGAACTCACCCAAATGGGCGGAGCCGACGTTCAAGACCACACCGACCTTGGGTGCGGTGATGTTAGTGAGGTGGCGAATGTGGCCGATACCGCGGGCGGACATCTCAGCCACCAAGTATTCGGTGTGCTCGTCGCAACGCAGAGCGGTATAGGGCAGGCCGACCTCGTTGTTAAAAGAGCCCGGAGGCGCGACGGTCTCCCCCGCTGCGCGGAAGATAGTGGCGATGAGATCCTTGGTGGAGGTCTTGCCGGCCGAGCCGGTCACGCCCACGATGTTGAGGGCGGAATCGGTAGCTAGGCGCTGCGTGACCGCGCGTGCCAGTGCGGACAAAGCCTCGATGACTGCGGCGGCTGAGCCGTCTTCATCGTTGGCATAAATGTCAGCGTTAGCGCCGTCGCCTTCGACCTTGCCCTTCGGCTCAACGACGATAGCCGACACGCCAACAGGACGTGCCGCCAGCACAGCAACTGCCCCGGATGCGACTGCTTTTTCTGCAAAATCGTGGCCGTCTACACGGGCACCCGGCAGTGCGAGAAAAAGCCCGCCCGGGGTGACTTTGCGGGAATCGAATTCGACGAATCCTGTCACCTGCGCGGAAGGATCTTCCACGCAATCGAGGCGACCGCCAGTGATGTCAGCGATTTCTTGAAGGGTCAATGCAATCATGCTTGTTCCTTTTCCACAGTGTCACCGTACCGCGCATTTTCCTGTGGCGCGTTGCCGGCTAGCTTTTCGTCGAGAGCGCGTGCGAGCTCCTCACGGTCGTCGAAGTGAACAGTCTCATCGCCGATGATTTGGCCGACTTCGTGCCCCTTGCCTACGACGATGACGGCGTCGCCAGGCATGGCCCAGCGGACTGCTTCGTCGATGGCGGCGGCGCGCGAGCCGACCTCGCGGATATCAGTGGAAGCTGAAGCCTTGCGTGCGCCCTCGATGACGGATGCGCGGATGGTGGCTGGGTCCTCGCTGCGCGGATTATCGTCAGTGACCACGACGAGGTCCGCGCGCTCTGCGGCGGCAGCACCCATCAGTGGGCGCTTGGAGGAGTCGCGGTCGCCTCCGGCGCCGACAACCACCGCGAGGCGCCCATCGGTTCCCTCGAGCTGGCCACGCAGAGTATCGAGAACGGCGGCGACTGCGGCCGGCTTATGGGCATAGTCAACCACGGCGACGAATTCCTGGCCGCGGTCGATACGCTCCATGCGGCCTGGAACGGCCACGCGCTCGATGCCGGCCAGGAACTGCTCGACGTCAACGCCAACGGCGGCCGCCATGCCCGTGGCCAGCGCAGCGTTGGCAATATTAAATCTTCCTGGCATCGGCAGCTCGAAGGAATGCTGCTGGCCTGCGAAGTTCATATCCACATGCTGCTCGCCAGTGACCTCGGTGCCGGTCTGGGTCGCGGTGACCAGAGTTGCATCGACGGCGTCGGCCAGTTGCTGTGCCTGCTCTGCTGCGGTGGTGGCAACCACGGTGCGCGGCTTACCGGCGGCGCGCTCCAGCATGCGCTTGCCCCACTCATCGTCGACGCAGATAACGGCGGAGGCGGCGGATTGCGGGCCGTCGAAAAGCGCGGCCTTGGCCTCGAAGTAATCCTCCATCGTCGGGTGGAAGTCAAGGTGATCTTGGCTGAGGTTGCTGAAACCGCCGACCTTGAAGTGTGTGCCCCGCACGCGGCCCAGCTCGAGAGCGTGGGAGGAAACCTCCATGACCACGTGGGTAACCCCCTCCGCGAGCATGCGTGCGAACAGCTCCTGCAGCGTCGGTGCTTCCGGGGTAGTCAACTTGGTGGGAACCGGCGTGCGGTTGATACGAGTGCCGGTGGTGCCGATGAGACCGACCTTGTAGCCAGCGTGGAGCAAGCCCGCCTCAAGCAGGTAGCTGGTGGTCGTCTTGCCGGAGGTGCCGGTGACCGCAATGACGGTCAGCGACTTCGTCGGGTGCTCATAGATTTCTGCGGCGATGAGCCCCAGCACGGCGCGGATGTCTTCGACCACGATGATCGGGCGGCGCTCCCCTGCTTCCTGCAAGTGCTGCAGGCCGGCTTCGTCGGTAAGGATCGCAGCTGCTTCGGTGCCGCCGGCGAACTGGGCGCCATGCACGCGAGTTCCAGGCAACGCTGCAAAGAGGCCGCCCGCAGCAATCGCCTTGGAGTCGAGACTGCAGGAGGAAACAGTGACGGTCTCGTCACCGATAACGCGCCCGCCGCCGATAGTAGCGAGGCTTTCTAGGTCTACGCTCATTGCTTTCTCCCCTTTTTGTAGTGCGAAGGTGTGGTATTCGTTGAAGTTTTATTGAGCGCGCAGGGTCAGCTCCGGCGCGGGCTTGGACGGTGGAATGTTGTCGCGGTTGAGCAGCCAGCTGGCGATGTCCTTGAACACCGGCGCAGCAGACTGGCCGCCGGAACCGTTGTCGTTGACGCCCGACTGCGGTTCGTCGAGCATGATGGCGACGACGAAACGAGGGTCGTCGGCAGGCGCGATGCCCGCGAAAGTGATCCAGTACGCGGAGTTGGAGTAGGCGCCAGTCTTCTCATCGACCTTCTGGGCGGTGCCCGTCTTACCGGAAAGCTGATAGCCCTCGATGTTATTGCCACCCGCGGTGCCGTTCTGGACGCCATTTGGATCCTTCTGGAACACGGCGCGGAACATATCGACGGTGGTCTTCGCGGTTTCCTCGCTAACCACGCGGGTCTTGCGCGGCTCGTCGAGTTTTTCCTTCTCGCCGTCTGGGCCGGTGATAGAGGAAATAATGCGCGGTTCGATGCGCTCTCCTCCGTTGGCAAGCGCTTGGTAGACGCTGGCCAATTGCAGGGTGGTCCAGGACTGGCCCTGGCCGATGGGCAGGTTGGCGAAGGTGCCGCCGGACCACTGTTCCTGAGCCGGTACGAGGCCTGCGGATTCATTTGGCAGTTCAATGCCGGTGGTCTCGCCAAGGCCGAAGGCCTCGAGATACTTGGCGTAGCGTTCCTGGCCCAGCTTCTGGGCGAGCATCAGGGTACCGACGTTGGAAGACTTACCGAAGATACCCGTAGTGGTGTACGGCTCGACGCCGTGCTGCCACGCATCGTTGACGGTCACACCGGACATGTCGATGGAGCCCGGGACTTGGTGGACCTCGTCCGGAGTGGTGACGCCTTCCTGCAATGCGGCAGCGGCGGTGATCACCTTGGCAACGGAACCTGGCTCATAAGGGTGGGACACGCTGCGGTTGTCGAAGGCCTTGTCTTCTTTGAGCTGTTTTTCAATGTCCTTGTTTGGGTCGATGGTGCCCGTGTTAGCCATGGCAAGAACCTCGCCAGTAGCGACGTCGAGAACGACTGCCTGGGCGTTCTTCGCCTTGGAGTTCACGCGGGCCTTTTCGAGCTTTTGCTGGACATAGGTCTGCAGGTCTAGGTCGAGGGTCAAGGTGACGTTCTTGCCGTCTGTAGCTGGAACCTGATCGCGCAGGGTGCCCGGGATGGCTTGGCCACTGGTGGAAACGTCCTCGGTGGAGCTGCCGTCGATACCGGTCAGTGTGGAATCGCCGGAGGCCTCGAAACCGAACTGGCCTTGGCCGTCCATGGAAACCTTACCGATGACGTTTTCGGCAATTGCGCCGTTGGGGTACTGGCGGATCTGCTGCTCGTCGGCAGCCAAGCCGTGGTACTCCTCGGCGATCTTTACGGCGACGTCAGGATCGACGTTGCGGACCAAGACCTCATACTGCGTATCAGCGTGGAGCTTATCGAGAATGTGCTTGGAATTGACGTCGCCAGTGCTAAGGCCCGCGGCCTTGATCTTGTCTGGGATGCCCTCAGCCATCTCCTTCAGGCGGGACTCGACCTTGTCATCTAGGAACTTGTTGCGGGAGGCTTCGTCCATGCTGTCGAAAGAATCCTCGCCAGTTGCCTCAATCTCTTCCTGCTCCCGTAGCTCTTCGCGCAAGCGGGTCGGGGAAACGGTCAGCGAGCGGGACTTCATGGTGTAGGCAAGGCGCTGGCCGTTGCGGTCAACAATCTCACCGCGGCGGGCGGAGTCGATGTAGACACGGGAACGCTGTGCCACCGCCTTTGCGGCAAGATCCGGGCCCCACACGAGCTGTACCCAAGCCAGGCGTCCGCCTAGGATAACGAGGACGACCATCAGCGCAGAAACGACGGTTTTAACGCGCTTGCTAAGGATTTCCTTCTGCGGCAAGAACTTGAAGCGGCCGGGTGCCGCAGGACCGCGAGTTTGCTTATCACGGCTGGCGGCAGTGACGCGCTCACTCGGGCGCAGCGCATTGGCACGCGGCATGGCAGAGCCAGTGTTGGCTCCTCGATGGGTGCGGTTTGTGGGACGGCCCTGACGGTAGCCTTCGTTGCGTCCTAGGCGACTGTGGCTAGTGCGATCCGCAGGGGTGCCCCTGCCGGCGCGCCCCTGGTCCCTCCGGGAACCGCCATAGCGGTCACCTGAATTGGGTCGAGTCACAAAGTCACCTTTTCCTTTTGCCGATTATCTTTTTACAGCTCATCGCGCTGCAGACAGTCTTGGATCAAGATTTTGCCCTATAAATGCGAAGTGCTCGCGCAGGCACGCGCGAGCACATCCGAAGAAACCACATTCACAGCTAGTTGGCATACGGCGCTTGCGCCGGAATGTTTGGCAATTCCACCTGCGCGCCCGGTGTCGGTGCTGGTGCGCCCTCACCAGCTGGCTGACGCTCGGTGCGCTGACGGCCTTGCGGCACCTCGTTCAAGCTACCGGAAACATCCTTGGTTGCATCCGGGTCACTGGAAGCCTGTCCCGGTCGAACCGGTGCGCCGTTGACGTCAACGATCGCTTCGGTTGCCGGATCCGCTGGGCGCTTCTCTTGCGGGTTACCTTCTGGGTCAACCTCAACGATGCCCGGCTGCGTCGGAACGCCCATCTTGGCCTCGTTGGCACGGCGCGCTACGTCGGATGCCGAACGCACGTTTTCGAGGTCGCGGTTCAAAGTCTCAAGCTGATTATCCAGCTCAGACTCCTGGACAGTGAGATCCTTGACCACGAAGGTCTGCGCGGTGGAGATACCGGACAGCCACATGGAGACGACCACGCCGAAAATCAGCAAGCCGATTGCGATGAAGGAAAGCCGGGTAAACAGCGAGTTCTTCTTGGTGGTTTGCTGCGGAAGCCGGCGGCCACGGAAGGACACGACTTGCTTCGAGCCCAAGCGGTTGCCGCGGCGCGTCGGCACTTGCGTGCGATGCGGGGCGCGGCGCGGAGTACGCTGTGGGACCGCACGGCGGCCTGGCTCGAGAAGAGTCGTGGCGGCTCCGGTATCAGTTCCGGTAGTAAAGTCGCGGCTCGCCCCCATGGTGCGGGTCCTTCCTAGTGCTGGGTTCTGAAAAGTCTGTGCAGAGTAGTTACGTTCAGGGATACGTTCGTTAAGACTCATGACGTGCCTCCCGGTGGGTGCAGCGAAGGCTCGCCCTCAAGACGCTCGATAGCGCGGACGCGAACCGAAGCAGCGCGGGAGTTTTCCTCGATCTCTTCAGCACTCGCCTTTTCCGCACCGCGGGTGACGGTCTTGAACTTCGGAGCCGTACCCGGCAGGTCCATTGGCAAACCGGCGGGAGTTTTCGACTTCGTCAGCTCAGCAAAAGCCTGTTTGACGATGCGATCTTCCAACGACTGATAGCTCATGAACACCGCACGCCCGCCAACGGTGAGCGCGTCAGTGATGACAGGAATAACCTGCTCGATTGCCTCCAACTCGCGGTTAACCTCCACGCGCAGCGCCTGGAAAGTGCGCTTTGCAGGGTGCCCGCCAGTGCGGCGGGTGGCAGCCGGGATGGTGGAATAAAGCAGTTCAACGAGGCGCTCAGAGTTACTAAAGGGCTCCTTCTCGCGCTCCTTGAGGACGGCGGAGGCAATCTTTCCGGCGAAGCGTTCATCGCCGTAGGTCTTCAAGATGCGCGCCAAATCGCCGTGGCTATAAGTATTGAGGATGTCCGCAGCGGTAATCCCATGCGAAGGGTCCATGCGCATGTCCAAAGGCGCGTCGGTCTTATAAGCAAAACCGCGTTCGACCTGGTCAAGCTGCATCGAGGAAACGCCCAAATCGAAGAGCGCTCCGGCGATTCCGTGCTCACGCGCGACGTCGAAAATCGCGCCCTCTGCGCGCTCAATTTCTGCACACACATCATCAAAGCGGGCATTGACGCCGACGAAGCGATCTCCGAAGGGCGCAAGGCGTTCGGTGGCTGCCGCCAAGGAGGCGCCATCGCGGTCGACACCAATTACGCGGACATTGGGGAACTTGTTCAAGAAGTATTCGGTGTGCCCGCCGGCCCCCAAGGTGCCGTCGATAAGCACTGCGTTATCGCCCGCAACTGCAGGTTCTAGCAGCTGTGCCATGCGCTCACGCATAACCGGCACGTGGCCGTGATTATCCGCTACGTCATAATTTACTGCCGAGTTATTGTCCTGAGCCGTCATCGCTGCTAGTCACCCCCCCACTTATGAAAAATTGTCTTACAGTGCAAAAGAGTGCGTATAGGGCCCTGTCCGAGGCAGGTTTCTGATATCGGGGAAGTACACCAGAGCATCCACCTCGGGCAGAGTCCGTACACGCACTCATCGCTAGCTGCATGTCTAAAGCAAGCCAGCGAGTACGTCATCGGCGTCTGCCGCCGAGTAAGCATCTTCAGTTTGCGCCTGGTACTCAGCCCACGCGGCTGCGTCCCAGATTTCAAGGAAGTCCACCGAACCGACAACCACGCACTCCTTCTTGAGGCTTGCGTACTCGCGGTGGGCTGCTGAAAGCGTGATTCGCCCGTGCCCATCTGGCCTTTGCTCGTCCGCACTTGCTGCCAAGTTACGGATAAACGCACGCGCATCTGGGTTCGTACGAGATACCGCCGCCGCTTTTCGCGCTCGCGCCGCAAATTCCTCACGCGGGTACACCGCTAAGGAATGGTCCTGACCTTTGGTGACCATGAGGCCACCCGCCAGCTCTTCACGGAACTTCGCTGGAAGCGTTAGCCGCCCTTTGTCATCGAGCTTGGGAGTGTAGGTACCGAGAAACATCCCGGGTCCACCTTCCTGTTACTCGAAACTCCGGATTCCTCTGTGTAGCCCCTCGAGCCGGCAGATGTTCAATACGCATCCACAGACCCTCGGTTCCACACTGTGCCCCACTCTACCCCACTTTCCCCCACTTCTGTCACCCTCGACTGCGTGTTTAAAAGCTTTTTAACAAATCAGACGAGGTAGAAGACCGTTTTGGCAGTGGGAAGAATTCCCCAGCCACCCCCTTGACAACGTCCTACAAACACCCCAATTACCCCACCAATCACACCAACATATTGCGCCCCACCGCCACTTTGAACCCCGCATATTGCGATTAGTGCAGTCCCCGCTCAGCCCGCGATGCGCGTTTACGGCTACCCCAATTGCAACCGCTTGCCCGGGTACCAACGTTTGGCGGCCCATCTTTATATCCGCTTCGACAAATACCCAGGGCTGGAAACCCAGAGTTCATGGCCGGTTTTCAATCACCCCATAGCGCGCTAACCCACGAACAGGAAGTCTGGTTTTCCAGGGCTGGTAATCCTCTTGAACACCCCACAGCCGCCTCGCACGCCGCCGGGATACGCACCGCCCAACACACACAAAAGGCCACACCCCCTCCCCGCGGTGGGGCAAAGTGGGGAATGTGGGGCGAAGTGGGGGATGTGGGGCGAAGTGGGAGATAGAGCTCAGAGAAAACTAAAAGCCCGCATCCAGAAGGATGCGGGCCCTAGCACCAAAGAAGCTGGCAGCTTATTCGAAACGGCGGCGGAAGTTCTCCTCAAGGCGGGAGCTCACGCCTTGACGGTTGCCAGCCGGGCGGCGCGGCGCGCTATAGCTAACGGCCTCTTTACGGCCGCGCAGCATCCACACGCCAGCACCGAACATCACGAGGAAGCCCAGCACAGACAAGGCCACAAACCACAGTGACTGCTGCGCCAAAGCTACGCCGCCAACCATCAGCAAAAGGCCAACAACGATGAGGGCAACCCCGCGCAAGGTAATGGCGCCGCCGCTACCGAAGCCGGAGTCACCCGTAACGGAGGAACCAAACTTGGGATCATCCTGCATCAAGGATCGTTCAATTTCACGCAGTGCCTGCTGCTCGTGCTCGGAAAGCGACACTTTTCCTCCAATTGATCTCAATGGGCATCGGGCCAAAAATCCACGCTGCGGTGCACCTACGCGCCACCGCGCAGGTTTTGGGTTACACCCTGATTCGTGAACTACTAACTATCTAACGCCCAGAGTAATCAGTAAGTTCCCGCAAGCACAGTCTGCCCCCACCGCTATTGGGCAACGTCACACCCGGAGCAAATAACTGACCCCGACACCACGCGGCTAGGCAGCAAGAGAACCGAAGACAATCCCCTCTTCAACCTCTGCCAAAAATTCCGCAGCCAAGGCCATTAGCCTTACAACGACTTCTTCATCCGGCGCATCATCCAGCCCGGAGGCTACACGAGAACGAAGGCGGGAATATCCACGGAAACGCTCCGCCCAATCCTTTTCGGAAGCGCCCACCATGGCCAGCTGCTCCCACGCACTCGAGGGCAACCGGCGCCGCTTTGACACTGCGGAATCTGCAATACGCGCACCGGCAGTGCGCAGACCTGTCTGGTATGCAAACTCGAGGGCTTGGTCCCAACGCTCAGCGGCAGCCATGGCGCGGGCCTGCGACAGAAGGTCTCCGGCTTGCGTTAGAAAACGGTCGCGCTTGAACGCGCCTGCGGCAGCGCGCGACCCCTTGAACTGTGCCGTTGCAGAAATAACCTGTGCCATGATGCTCCTCCTTTACTGTTGTTGACCATAAATCTAGAGCGTGCACTGGACATCTACTTCCAGATTAGTTCAAATGTTCGAATAAGGCAATGGTTTTCGCACTACAGCCAAATACTTTCGAACATTCCCTTCCCTTTTCGGGGCGTCGCCAAGCAGGGCAGGAACTTTTGCCGGAATTCCTTGTCGAACTCTGCCAAGATCTGCTGATATTAAAGACGTGAGTTTTCGTATTCGTCGCTTGAGCCCGCAAGAGTTCGTCATGCTGGCGCCCCCATTGGTCGATATTTACATCGCCGCGATGGGCTATAGCCCCGCCATGCGTGCAAACCGCATCAAGGCGTGGAAAGACGACGTCATGCGGCCGGGATTTACGGCGGTAATCGCGGAAGATGAGTATGGAATAGGCGGCGTCGCTTATGGCTTCATCGGTTCGCCCGACACCTGGTGGGACCGGCAGCTACGGAGGGGATTCGCCGAGGCCGGCGGAGCCACTCAGGAGCAGCTGGAGATTCTTCACAACTACTTTGAGCTCGCCGAGATTCATGTCGCGCCGAACCTGCAAGGGCATGGGCTGGGATTAGCGCTAATAAAGGAGCTGGCGTGGAACGCTCCTGCCAGTTACCTTTTACTGTCGACGCCGGAGGTCCCCGACGAGGCCAACGCGGCATTTCGGCTCTACCGTAAGGTGGGATTCTTCGATGTGCTGCGCGAGTTGGAATACCCCGCTGATTCCCGTGCCTTTGCAATTCTCGCGGCACGCCTGCCGCTTTCCACCACGTAACAGGGAATGTCCGGTTCAACAGGTAACGTGTGGGGAGTGAAAGACAACAGCATTCCTTCCCTAGAGCAGTTCCCGGATACCGCCCGCGAAAAGCTCCTAGAGTTTTTAGACCAGCGCCGCCCCGAGGTCGCCGAAATCGGCGGCCCCGTCGTTGGCGCCACGTCTTACCTGGAAAACTTTGTCCTCGACGGCGGCAAGCGTATCCGCCCCACCTACGCGTGGGCGGGTTTCTTGGGCGCACGTGGCTTGGACGGCGAGGAAGATCCGCAGGCCATGGCCACCGCCGCATCGTCGCTGGAATTCATTCAGGCCTGCGCGCTTATCCATGATGACATCATCGATTCATCTGATACCCGCCGCGGCAACCCCACGGTGCATCGCGCCGTCGCAGCGCAGCATCGCGCACAGGACTTCCACGGTGACGCAGACTTCTTTGGTCAGTCGGTTGCCATCCTCGTCGGTGACCTCGCACTGGCTTGGGCCGAAGACATGCTGCAAGGTTCAGGTCTAAGCAGCGCGGCTTTGCAGCGTGCGCGCGGCCCATGGGCGGGCATGCGCACCGAAGTCATCGGCGGCCAGCTGCTCGATATCTCGCTAGAGGCAGCGGGCTCTGAGGACCCCACTTTGGCCAATTCTGTGAACCGTTATAAGACGGCCGCCTACACCATCGAGCGTCCTCTGCATTTGGGCGCCGCGGTGGCAGGTGCTGACGCCGCGCTTATCAGCGCTTTCCGTGGCTACGGCCGCGACATCGGCATCGCCTTCCAGCTCCGCGATGATCAGCTGGGTGTCTTTGGTGACCCAGAAATCACCGGCAAGCCTGCAGGCGATGACCTGCGCGAAGGCAAGCGCACCGTGCTGCTCTCGCTGGCTTTGCAGCGCGCTGATGAAAAGGACCCAGCATCCGCGAAGGTGCTGCGCTCGCTCATCGGCAACACGGAAGACCCAGCCGAAATCGCGCAGATGGCTCAAATCATCGCTGACTCCGGCGCCCCGCAAATGCTGGAGGAGCAGATTTCGGCACTAACCGAATCCGGCTTGGGCCACTTGCGCAAGGCCCATGTTGATCCTGCAGTAACAGAGACCCTCGAGGCACTGGCTATTAAGTCCACTGCCCGTCGAATGTAGGCACTATGACCGCACCTGAGAAAGGTCACAAGACTTATACCGTGCGCCTGCCCAATGCGCTGCCGGTGGGAATCATCGCCAGCATCATCTTGGCCTTTGCCTCGTTTTCGGGCGGCGCCACGCGCAATCGCGGCGGATTCCTCGAAGCGCTAAACATCGGCTTCTTGGCTTATGGCCACGGCCGCAACGTGGGCATGGTGCTCTACTGGGTCGGCTTGTTTGGTCTGGTTGCGGCCTGGATTTTGGCAGGCCGCCAGGTTATTAATCCGCAGCTGAAGAACCCTCAGCACAAAGGTGGCCTACGCTCTATCCGCATCATGTTGAGCGCTTGGATTGCGCCTTTGCTCTTCGCCGCTCCCCTGGCCTCCCGCGATGTCTATTCCTATCTGATGCAGGGCGCCATGGTGCGCGATGGCTTCGATCCTTATACGGAAGGCGCGGCGGTCAATCCAGGCCCGTTCCTGCTGGAGGTCTCCCATGACTGGCGCAACACCACTACCCCATATGGCCCGCTGCACTTGTGGATGGCCGAGGCAGTCACGCGCGTAGTCGGGGACAATGTGGCCGCCGGTATCATCATCTACAAGGCGATTTCCCTGCTTGGCTTTGCGGTCATCGCGTGGGCGATTGTGCATCTCACCCGTGCCCTTGGCGGCGATCCTGCCCTAGCGCTGTGGCTTGGCGTGGCCAACCCAGTGGTGGTTTTGCACTTGGTAGCGGGCATGCACAACGAGTCCGTTATGGTGGCTTTGGTATCACTCGGCCTGCTGGCTGCAGTGAAGAAACGCTTCCACATTGGCTTGCTGCTCATTGGCGTCGCGGTGGCGCTTAAAGCCACAGCTATCTTCGCAGCTCCCTTCGTGGTGTGGATGATGGTGCTGCACTATGCGCCGGGCTCGGCCTCGCGCGGGCGCCAGCTTGGTGCTTTTGTGCTCTCCGGCATCGTGGCTTTGGCTGAGGTAGGCCTTGCAGTGGCTGCGATTACCTGGGCTTCGGGCAGCTCCTGGGGCTGGCTTTCGCAGATCAGCGGCAACTCTAAGGTGGTCAATCCCCTAGCTGGCCCTACCTTTGCCGCCGATGTCATGATTCCGTTGATTCAGATCTTCAGCCCGGATACCACCTACAACGGCGTGCTGAACGTACTGCGCACGATTTCGATGGCTTTGATGCTCATCGGCTTGGTGGCCATGTGGTGGCTGGGCCGCGGCAGCTTGCGCCGTGCCATCGCCGGCACTGCGGGCGCCTACCAGGTGGCGTTCCTCTTCAACTCGGTGACGCTGCCTTGGTACTACGCCTCGGTGCTGACGCTGATGGGCACCTTCCGCCCACCGCTGTTGCTGCTAAAGATAACCACCGGCGTATCGCTGTTTATCGGCGTCGCTTTCTCCGGCGATGGCAACCACCAGCTCTATAACTGGTGGTGGGATATCGCCATGGTCGTTGCCGCGTGGGCTTTAACGCAGTGGATCTTCGCTGGCGTCAGCCCCAAGATCGGCGATGGGCTGCGTAAGAACGCAGCCCAGGAACCCATAAAAGCAGAGTCTGCAGAAAAAGCTACTGCCTAGAAAGCAGAAGCCTGCGCGCGGCGGATAACTTCGCGCGCCAGGTGGCCGTGCAAGGCGTCGATCGGGCGGCCCGGGAGAGTTTCATCTTCGGTGAAAAGATGGATGAAGATCTCCTGGTCACTAAAACCGCCGTCGCTAAGCACAGTGATAACGCCTGAAACATACTTGGAGATAACGCCCTTCTGATTAAAGAAGGCAGCTGGCACCAAGCGGGTACCTTCTGCGTCGCGCCACGCGATGAACTTGCGGGCGCCCAGCAGATCAAACACGCGGGTAATCTGCAGGTCGAGCTTGTCCGCCACCTCTTGCAGCGTCAACAGCTCCTCGCCTTCCAGGAGGGCAGCGATTTCTTCGTTCTTGGCCTGTTCGGAATTCATCTGTGGATTAGTCACAGACACAACCTTAGCCGGATACCACATCGCTGCGTCTATCAGCCATACTGGATTACATGACAAGGCTGGAAGTAGGCGACATTCTCGAGGACCGCTATCGCGTCGATCGACCGATCGCGCGGGGCGGCATGTCCACGGTTTATCGCTGCGTCGACATGCGCTTAGGCCGTGCGGTGGCGGCGAAGGTAATGCATGAGCACTATCAAGACGATCCGGCCTTTGTGAAGCGTTTCGAGCGCGAGGCCCGCGCGATGGCGCAGCTGCAGCATCCAAACCTCGTGGGAGTGCATGACTTCTCTTCCGATGGCGTGCCGATTTTTCTCATCATGGAACTTATCACCGGCGGCACCTTGCGCGAGCTGCTCGCCGAGCGCGGCCCCATGCCGGCACACGCCGCGGCGGCGGTCATGCGCCCGATGCTCATGGGCCTGGATGAAGTCCATCGCGCGGGTTTGGTCCACCGCGATATCAAGCCAGACAACGTGCTGATTACCGCACAGAGCCGCGTGAAGGTGGGGGATTTTGGTCTGGTGCGCTCGGCCGCAGCGGAGCGGGGCTCGAGCCAGATCATCGGTACGGTGTCGTATCTTTCGCCAGAGCAGGTCACCGGTGAGCCGATTACGGCGGCCTCCGATGTTTATTCCGCCGGCATCGTCCTCTTCGAGCTTCTGACAGGCAGCGTTCCTTTCCGTGGTGCTACCCCATTGGAGCACGCGCAGGCACGCCTGCAGGCAGATGTGCCGGCGCCTTCGTCCCGCATTGCGGGAGTGCCGAAGCTTTTCGACGCCCTCGTCGCCACCGCCACGGCGCGGGAGAAGTCCGAGCGCTTCGCCGACGCAGGCGAGTTCTTGGACGCGCTTGACGACGTCACGCGGGAGCTCGCACTCCCCGACTTCACTGTCCCTGTCCCCCGCAACGCTGCCGCCGCCCGCACTGCCGAGCAGCCCACGGATTTCTCCGGCACGGGAGCTACCCACGTCTTCGATGCCACCACGGCGTTAGAAAGCTCGGCGCCCCAGCCGCGGCCTGCCGAAGAAGAACCGGCAACCGAATACCTTCCGCAGCAGCCACAGCGCGCGCCTCTTAGCTTCGAAACGCGCGCCGATACGCCAGCCGCGCCGCGGCCGGCGGCTTATCCATCGCAGACACGCATCGATCCCTACGCCGGGCAGGTGCCCCCGACTCCGCAAACTCCACCGGCTCCGATGCCGCAGCAGGCGCCGGCTCCTGCCCCGCAACAGCACAATCAGCTCTCCCGCATCGCGGAGGAGGAACCAGAAGAGCGCCGGGAAACTAACCGCAGTATCTTCTCACTGCTGCTTTTCCTGGCGCTCGTGGCACTAGCTACCGTCGCCGTGGCGATCGGCGGCTGGTGGTTTGGCTCAGGCAACTACGGCTTCTTGCCGCAGTTCCTAGCCTAAGTAGCGGTCTTTGCCCGCTAGTTGCGCAGCATCTCCGCTATGAGGAAGGACAACTCCAGGGACTGCTGGGTGTTGAGACGCGGGTCCACTGCGGACTCGTAACGACCCGGCAGGTCTAGGTCGGTGATGTCCTCAGCGCCGCCCAAGCACTCGGTGACGTCCTCGCCGGTGAACTCAAGGTGCACGCCGCCTGGGTGGGTGCCCAGCTCGCGGTGGACCTCGAAGAAGCCTTGGACCTCGTCGACGATCTTGTCGAAGTGACGGGTCTTGTAACCATTCGACGCCGTGAAGGTGTTGCCATGCATTGGATCGCACTGCCAGACCACCTTGTGGCCGGAGTCTTCTACTGCCTTGACCACTGCTGGCAAGACGGTACGCACCTTGTCGTGGCCCATGCGGGTGATCATGGTCAGGCGTCCTGGTTCGCGGTTCGGGTCGAGCTTTTCTGCGTACTCCACCGCCTGCTCCGGGGTAACTCCAGGGCCAAGCTTGATGCCCACGGGGTTACCGATGAGCGCGGCGAAGTTGACGTGGAAGTCCTCGAGGCCGCGGGTACGCTCACCAATCCACAGCTGGTGGGCGGAAAGATCGTAAAGCTTGGTCTCGCCGTTGGTGTCCACGCCAAGGCGCAGCATGGAACGCTCGTAGTCCTTCAACAGGGCCTCGTGGGAGCAGTAGATCTCAGCAGAACGTAGGGTCTCGTCAGAAACTCCGCAGGCGTTCATGAAAGCCAAGCCGTTTTCGATTTCATCGGCCAGCGCCTGGTAGCGCGCACCAGCCGAGGAGTTTGCCACGAATTCGCGGTTCCACTCGTGCAGGCGGTACAGGTCGGCGGTGCCAGACGAAGTCAACGAACGCACCAGGTTCATGGCAGCCGAAGAATTAGCGTAGGCCCGAATCATGCGGGCTGGGTCGTGACGCCGGGCCTCTTCGGTGGGCTCAACACCGTTGACGATGTCGCCGCGGTAGTTGAGCAAACCTTTTGAGTCCATGTCCGCCGAACGCGGCTTCGCGTACTGACCGGCGATGCGACCCAACTTCACAACTGGGGTCGAAGCGCCATAGGTGAGCACCACTGCCATCTGCAGCAAGGTTTTCACGTTGCCGCGGATGTGCGGCTCGGTATTGGATTCAAAGGTCTCAGCGCAGTCGCCGCCTTGCAGCAGGAATGCCTTGCCGAGCGCGACGTCGGCAAGCTTGCGCTTAAGCTCCTCAATCTCCGGTGCCACGACAATGGGCGGCACGGATTCCAGAATCTTGCGCACGTTATCTGCCTGCGCGCGATCCCAGCTCGGCTGCTGCTTGGCATTGCGTGCGATGGCATCCCGGAATCGCTCCTCGATGCCGGCAGGCAAAGGCGGAAGATCCGGAAGTGCTTCTTTAGGGATATCTACTGTCCAACTCACATGGCTATTTAACCATTAGCCCCCTGCCGCAGGATAGTTTGGGACTAGATAGTTACTTGGTTGGCCCTTGTCAGCGGTAGTGCCTCCATGCAGGCGCGAAACTTGGCTAGGTTATGACGGGCGTCGACAAGCGCGTCGTGATTGCCCTGCGGCACCGGCGGCAACTTTGGGCAGCCGGCGAATTCCCAGTACTGCTTGAGCTCGCGGGTATAGCGCGGGATGCGCTTGGGCAAGCCCGCCATATCGCCCCACAACTGGGCCAAAACCACGTGGTCATAGGCACCCACCCAAGCCCAGAGCTCGACCGGAGTGGAATGCTTGGTGAGAAACTCTATGAGCTCCTCGCGAATGCGATCGCGCGACTTCCAGACGGGATCGCTCGGGGAAGGCAGCTTATCGAGAACGTTCTCGCGCACCCACGCGTTGGCATGCGCGGGGTTGAAGTCGGTAGATACCGCATAAAATTCGCTGCCATCTTCGCCGACGATGCCAATGGAGACCAGCTCGATGGTCTTTCCATTCTCAATAAACTCGGTGTCATAGAAGTAGCGCACGGGGCCTAATCTTACTTGGCTTCCCTCCCCAGCATGCCTTGGGGTCTGGGGTGCAAGAGGCGGTGCTTGGCGACGCCGCCCGACCCCCGCTCCCACGCATACACCTGCTAGTCGCGGCGGCGTGCGCTGCAGCAGGGGGCCCGCTCGCAGCGGTGGGCCTTTGGGTCTTGCCGCGGAGTGTTTTCCGGATGATAATCCTGCTGTGCAGGCGCGTCGATGAGATGCGAGATGTCCGGCGGTTTGAGCAGCCAGCCTACAATCGGCACGCGCCCCAGCGCCCATAGCGCCAGAGAGGCAATGGCGGCAAAGACGAAGCAGGCGATCAACCAGAACCAGGTGTTATCCAGCAAGTGCTCGCCGTGCAGGGTGACCTCATGTGGGAACCAAGCCATGAAGAAGCCATAGCCCACTGTAAGGCCGATGGGATGCGCCAAGTAGATGGGCAGCGTGTGCGAGCCAATAGAGCGCAATCCCTTGGACAGAACCGGGACATAAGAGACCCAAATCGCAAGCACAATGCCCAGCGGGACCTCCAAGGCCTGTTCCACGAAGCGGACCAAGATGTGCACCTCGTTAGAGGTCAGGTACTCCGCACCGGGCAGCGGCCACGGAATGAAGACCTCCTCGGGATAAGAATCCCAAGCACGGCGGAAAAAGGAGCCGCAGAGGTAAGCCACAATGGTTCCGCCGTAGAAGAAGACGGTGGAAAGGCCAAAGTGTCCCTTGAAAGGTGCCTCGATTTCGGAGGCGAAGCGGGTAATCCAATCCCGGAAGAAAGCCGCGGCTACGAACATCGGCAGGAACATCATCGCCTTGGCAATGAAGGTAAAGTGCGCCTGCCACGCCATGAACAACAGCGGCGTAAAGCTTAAAAGCACGGCCAGCCAGCCGGGCAGCTTGCGTACGCACCACAAGAAGATGTTGAAGAAGATCAGAGAATGGATAAACCAGGCCATCGTATGGCCAAAGACCATGTTGAACAGCATCTCGTTGCGGTCAAAGATGTCGCTTTCGAAGACCCAGTGCAATTCGAGGCGTTTTACCTGCAATTCCACGGCCATCCACACCACATAGGGCACGATGAAATACCACAGGCGGCGCGCGAAAAGCTGCGGGAAGGTGAAGTTAAAAACCTTCGTAGAAAAGTAGCCGCTGACGAGGAAGAAGAGGGGCAAACGCAGCGGGTCTAGCCAGAGGTTGAGGGCCGCAAGTCGGGTCTCGCTGGATTCAGGAACAGTGAGCGTGACGTGCAAAAGAACAACGCCAAGGATGGAAATACCCTTGGCGATGTCAGGCCACGCTAATCGAGCCTTAGGGGAACTCACCGCCTAGTACGCCTCGTATTTTGGTTCCGCACATGCAGGATAGCCCTTGCCTGCTTGCAGGGAGGCTTTGACCTCAGAGGCATAGACATCAACATATGGCTGGCCGGAAAGCTCGGCCAATTCCTGCATAATGTAATCGGTGAAAGCACGAATGGTGTCATGCTCATTCGGGTCCAAACCGCGTTCCGCTGCCCACTCATGCGGATCGATCGGCTCGGCAACGCGCATGCCGACCTTTGTCGGACGCGGCACCCAGCTGCCGATCGGATTGGCCTTGCGGGTACCGATCATGGCGATCGGGATGACCTTCTTCCCAGTGGTCATGGCGATGCGCCCCATACCAGTACGACCTTTGTAGATGCGGCCATCAGGAGAACGGGTGCCCTCCGGGTAGATGCCAAACAGGTCTCCCCTATTCAAAATCTGCTGTGCGGATTCCAGCATGGCATCGCTGGCGTTGTCACTGTCGCGCTCGACGGGGACCTGGCCGACCGAGCTGAAGAACCACGCTTGCGCGCGGCCCACCAGGCCCGGAGTGGTGAAATACTCGCTCTTGGCCAAGAAGGTGATCTGACGCGGGCACATCAGCGGGAAGAAGAAAGAGTCCATCACCGCTTGGTGCGTGGAGACAAGAATCGCTGGACCTGCAGCGGGAATATTATCCATGCCTTCAGTCCACGGGCGGTTCCACAACCGCAAGGCAGGACCGAAAAAGATGTTCTTAAATGCCCAGTACCACTTGTTTCGCATCGCGTTGTCCCTGTCGTTTAATTAACCTACGGCAAGCCCATTGCGGGCTAGGTCAGCTACGCCAATCATACCCGCCGCTGAGCCCAGATCTGCGGTGGCCACGCGGGCCAGCGGGCGATGCCCCGCCCCTACTATCTGGCGCGCCATGTTCTCGCGCGCGGTTTCTAGGTAGAGATCCGCATCATTGGCGACGCCGCCGCCAATCACGATCAGCTCGGGATCCAAGACGTCTGCCACGATGGAAAGGCCCTGGCCCAGCCAGGTTCCGAAGTGCTCCATGACAGCTAGGCCGAGAGGATCGCCGGCACGTGCGGCGGTGGTGATTTCTACTCCCTCGGCACCTACTGGCAGCGTGGTGGAATAGCTTGGGCGCAGCTCCTCACAGGTATCGGGCAATGCGGTACCGGAGGCATAGCGTTCCAGGCAGCCGCGCTTGCCGCAGGAGCACTCGCGTCCACCCGGGACCACGGTAAGGTGGCCGAATTCTGGGGCCGTGCCGAACGCGCCGCGGTAAATCTTGTCCTCGGTCATCAGGGTTGCGCCAATGCCGGTGCCGACAGAGAAGAACACCCAGTCCTTGGCGCCGCGACCGGCACCGAAGCGCCACTCTCCCCACGCTGCGGAGTTAGCGTCATGCTCGAGGCGTACGGGTAGACCGAGCCGCTTATTTAAGATTTCGCGCACTGGCGCATCGCGCCACGGCAAGTGCGGGGCAAAGCGCACGGTTTCGCACTGGGGATCCAAAAAGCCGGCGAGTGCCAAGCCGACTGCGGAGATCTCATTCTTCTCACGCAGGGTGTCTACGGCCTGGACGATGTCATCTTCTAGCTGGCGGGCGTTATCTGCGGTTGGCACGCTCACCGAATCAACAATGTCGCCCTCCGCGCTGATGGTCGCCGCGCGTAGGTTGGTGCCGCCGATGTCGAATCCAATGGTGAATTCGGAGTCCGCGGCAGGTTGAGCGTGTTCAAGCATGCACAACAGGATATACCCCCGCCGGGGTATTGGTCACATTCTGCATGTTCGAGCGGAATCGATAAAGAAATTAATCTCTATCACTAAGCCAAGATTTCACGCAGGCGACCACCCATGATTTCCCACGTCCACGCCGTCTCCACATGGTTGCGGCCAGCCTGGCCCATGCGGCGGGCGTGGGGAACATCGCCTAGCAAGGCGCACAACGCCTCCTCCAATTCGGCAACACTTGAACCGCGCACCACGATGCCGGTGTCATCCGTGACGGTCTCCGGGGCACCGCCGGAGTCACCGGCAATGACGGACACGCCGCAGGCCTGGGCCTCAAGGTAAACGATGCCCAGGCCTTCGACGTCGAGGCCTCCCCCACGGGTACGCGCGGGCATGGCAAAAACATCAGCGGCGTGCAGAGCCATCTGCAGCTCCGTAGTGTCTTTGGCCTCGCGGATGCTGACGTCGGGGGCATAGATTTCGGCGAGCCGCTCTAGAGCTTTCCGGTAGCGGCCGCGACCAATGATGAGCAGTTGTGCATTGGGAAATTGCGCGCGAACCTTCGGCAGAGCTCGCAGCAGCTGGTCTTGACCCTTGCGCGGGACCAAGCGGGAAATACACGTGATGACGGGACCATCTGACAAACCGAAGTGCGCACGCGCAGCCTGCTTTTTCTGCTCATCGGCCGGCTGAAAATCCTCCAGACTCACTGCAGAGGGAAGATGCACCCACTCCGGCCCAGGGCCAAAGGGCGCTTGCAAGCGACGCAGCGTGTAGTCGGAGATATACGTAATAACATCAGCGTGCTCTCCGATGCGCCGCAGCGCCTGACGGGCAACCGGAAGCATGGACCACCCCACCTCATGGCCGTGAGTAGTGGCCACAACCTTGGTCGCGCCGGCTTCCTTGGCAGCCTTGCCCATCAATGCAAGAGGGGCTGCCGCACCGAACCAAACGGTGTCGATGTCATAGGCCTTGATAAGCCGCTGCATCTCGCGCACGGTTGCCGGAGTAGGCAGCATGATGCGCCGCGGCCAACGGATGACGTGGTAGGGCTGGGCGGCGTCGTAAAGCGCGGCGGCCTCAGCATCCTGCGTCGAGGCAAAGACGACAACCTCGGAAGGATCCAGGGTGGAGACGAAGTCCCGTAGATATGACTGAATCCCGCCAATCGTAGGCGGGAAGTCATTGCTAACCAGTAGTGTGCGCGCCATGCGCCCTACTCTAGTAGCGCACGGCTCCTTGGATCGGCATAGAGTCCACCGGAACAACCTGAACCGGCACGCCATAGGTCGAAGCATGTACTACCTTGCCATCGCCGACGTACATGCCGACGTGGGTAACTCCTGGGTAGTAACCGATGATGTCACCGGGTTCGAGCTGATCGAGCGGGACCTGGGTGCCACCTGCGAGCTGCGCCTGGGAGGTACGCGGAATGGACTTGCCCATCTGCTGATAACTCCACACCATAAGACCCGAGCAGTCAAAGACGTCAGGGCCCGTAGCACCCCAGCCATACGGCGCGCCCAAGCGGGTAAGGGCAGCTTCGACGGCCTTGGAACCGGAACCGTCGGACAATGCGGCAACGTCAACGTCCTTAGCACCGAAGCGGCCCACAAAGGCAGCGCGCTGCTCCTCGCTTAGGCTATCGACCTTTTCCTCGATCTCCTTCTTCTGTGTTTCGAGCTCTTCCTGCTCCTTAAGAAGGCGATCCCGCTGCTGTCCAAGCTCCGCAGCCTTATCCTGTGCGGCCTTTACGGCAGCGGCGGCCTCGTCTTGCAGTCCACGAGCGACGTCGGCGGCTGCAGCCTTGTCATCAAGATTGCGTTGCGCGGTGCGCGAAAGCGCACCAAGGTAGCCCATACGTTCAACAGCGGTGCCAGGATCTGCGGCATCCAAAGCGGCTGCGACGGCACTGGTGGAATCACCGCGGTAGCGCGACTGGGCGATGCCGTTGATGCGATCTTGTTGGTCTGTTACGGCAACAGCTGCAGCATCCGCTTTTATGCGCGCGTCATCGGCGCGCTTCTGGAGTTCTTTTACTTCCTTTTCGGTAGCGGCCAGCGCATCCTCGGAAGCCTTGACTTCCTCGTTCTTGGCGGCCACGCGCTGGGCGACGTCCGCGACACGGTCAACCAACTTCTGCAGGTCCTCGCTCGCAGGACTGCCAGGTTCCTCCGCGGGCGCTGCGGCAGCCGGTGCTTCCTGGACTTGCTCGACCTCTTGTGCCGTCGCGGGAGGCACGACCGCCACGCCCCAAGCGGTGGATACGGTAAGCGCTGCGGCCAATGCCGCGTAGAAAGTGCGGCGGGCCCGCAAAGTGGAAGAAAGCACAGTAGTAGTTCCCAAACTTAAAAAATAATAATAGACCGCTTGATACTAGCGTATATCTCGCACTGAAAGCGAGTATACGAACAAAGAACTATAAAACCACAAATAGCCCCTGCCGTCCATAAATAATTGGAGGCAAGGGCTAGTAATGCCGAATGCAGCTGCTTAAGCCTTAGAAGCGAACTGCGGAGTGGATCGGCATGTAATCCAGAGGGCGCTCCTGAACCGGGACACCGGAGTTCAAAGCGTCGATGATGGTGCCGTTGCCGGTGTAGATACCGACGTGGGATGCACCAGAGTAGTAGACGATGATGTCGCCCGGCTGCAGAGCATCCAGGGAGACCTGCTTGCCAGCAGCAGCCTGAGCCTGGGAGGTGCGTGGGATCTCAACGCCAGCCTGGCGGTATGCCCAAGAGGTCAGACCGGAGCAGTCGAATGCGCTCGGGCCGTTTGCGCCGTAAACGTACGGTGCACCAATGGCGGAGCGTGCAGCTGCGAGAGCCTTCTGGCCTGCAGACTGTGCCGGAGCAGCGGCCGGAGCCGGTGCCTGTACGGACGCTGCGTAGTTTACGTTCTCCTGCTGCAGGGACGGAACATACTGCTGGATGTTCGGAACCTGGTTGATGTTCGGGACGTTCTCCAGACCCGCAACCTCGAAGCGGTAGTCGGTGTTAGGAATGACTACCTCGGCACCCTGTGCAACTGCTGGGACTGCAACTGCTGCGGACGCTGCAGCAACTGCGGTGGTTGCAATACGGCGGGTAGTGATTGCGCCCTGACGACGGTGCTTAGACACGAATTAAACTCCAAATCTTCCTGTGTGCCTACTTCGAATGAGCACGCGTAATTACTTCGCAGAAATACTGGAAGTAAAGATTCACGCTCTGGTTCACAATTTCTGCAAACCATTCGGAGCTCTGACCCGGGGCGGGCCTAGCGTTCGTTGATGCTCCGTTCCTGTAGGAGCATCTCCACTCGGCCCCCGGTTTAGGAGGGGCCAGATGCGGCACTTAAATCTTCAGTTCGTTATTGAGCACCACTTCGTCGGTAACTCAATGTCTCAAATAGGTTACGAAACTGTCACGGCCAATGTCGAATCACCGACCCAAAACCACGGCCGTTATCATCCCGTTATCTTCCATTGACATTTCCGAAATGTTTCAGACCTTTAGCCGGGGAACGCTCCCCGTTATCACTTTGAGACAAAGCCTAACCTGCGAAAATAATGGCCGCTAATGCCGTTTGCGGGAAACTCATTATCATCAACTTTTGAACCAAATTTAGCGTAAAAAATTGAGACAGTGACCTTCCTCACAGCTCAGTTTTGGGCCAGAATTGGAGGCTCACCAGCCCCAATTTTCACACACATTTGAACTCAGTTTTGGCGAGTTTATGCGCTCGGAGAATGCGCTACGTCCCATTACGTTGTTAGCAGTTCCACCCCAGGGC